>JBEKPZ010000386.1:0-6965 GCA_049520215.1 Bryobacteraceae bacterium
GCGCTCCCCGCTGCGGCGGGATGCCTGGTTTTCGGAGCGCTGCCCAGATTGCGGCGCGGCGCGAGGCTGCGCGATGGAGTATTTCTTGGCGCGGGGCTGGCCATACACTTACTCACTCGTCCTTATGAGTCCGTCTATCTGGCGCTCTGCGTCATGCTGTTCTTACTGCCAGCCTGGAGGCGCGTGACAAGACCAGTGCTGGCCGCGGCTTTCGTCGCGCTGCCCGCCATCTGTCTCACGCTGCTCCAGAACAAACAAGTCACTGGCAGTTGGACGACTCTGCCCTATGCGCTCAGTCAGTATCAGTACGGCGTGCCCGCGGCGCTCACGCTCGAAGAGAATCCGGCGCCGCACCGCGAGTTGACCCGCGAACAGGAGCTGGACTATAAGATGCAGCTCTCGTTTCGCGGAGATCGGGCGGAGAGCGTGGGAAGCTATCTGCTGCGCCTGGCATACCGTATCCGTTACTATCGCTTCTTCTTTATGCCGCCGCTCTATGTGGCGCTGCCATTTTTCTTCGTGGCTCTGCGGCGCCCGCAGTTTGTGTGGGTGATACTTGCCTGTTTGTTCTCATCAGTGTGACCGGGCTGGAACAACTGAGCCGCTTCAACGCTCTGGCGGCCCGCATTATCGTCTCAGTGTGCCTCGCGCAGTTTGCTTTCGAATACGGCCTCCACGTGTTGAGCAACGACCCATGGTCGCTCGAGTTGCGGAATCCCGAACGGCGCGTCGCCGTCAACCGCCAGCTTGCGCTGGCGGCCGGCAAACAACTGGTTTTCGTGCGATATTGGCCGCGGCATATCTTCCAGGATGAGTGGGTGTACAACGCGGCGGATACCGACGGCGCGCGGGTGGTGTGGGCGCGCGATCTGGGCGCGGCTGAGGATGAAAAGCTGCGCCGATATTATCCGGACCGGACTGTTTGGCTGCTGGAGCCGGATGCGCGTCCGCCCAGGTTGACGGCGTATGGGGGGCAGTGAGCGCGTTGCGCTCTTCCACAGGCTAAAGCCTGTGCCACCTTCACAGGCTAAAGGCTGTGCCACCTTCACAGGCTGAGGCCTGTGCCACCTTCACAGGCTAAAGCCTGTGCCACCTTCACAGGCTAAAGGCTGTGCCACCTTCACAGGCTGAAGCCTGTGCCACCTTCCACAGGCTAAAGCCTGTGCCACCTTCACAGGCTGAAGGCTGTGCCACCTTCACAGGCTGAAGCCTGTCACGGTATTGTGCGAGACTCAATAGGTTCTCACTCCCACCGAAGTGCGCGCATGGGATCGACACGCGTCGCTCGCAGCGCCGGGACGTATCCTGCCAGAAGCGCCACGAACGCAATTCCCAGAGTGGCCGCGGCGATAGTCAGCGTGTCATTGGGCTGGATTCCATAAAGTTGCGACCTCACCATCCGCGTCAAGCCCCAGGCGGCGGGCAAGCCGATGGCGATGCCGATTCCCGTGAGAATAAACACGTCCCTCATCACCAGCTTCACCACATCGCGAGCGGAAGCCCCAAGGGCCATCCTGACGCCGATTTCGCGTGTGCGCTGCGCGACGATGTAGGCCATCACTCCGTAAAGCCCGATCGCAGCAAGCACGGTCGCCAAAGCGCCGAATCCAGTGGACAGGGTCGCAACCAGGCGTTCGGTGATTAGCGATTCTTCCATCTGGGTCTCGATGGTTTTCAGTTGGAAGAGCGGGAGATTCGGATCGAGGCCGTTCACCACCCGGCGGATGCCCGAAAAGGCTTGCTCGGGCCGGCGGGCGGTTCGGACATAGGCATACATGCCTAACACGAACTCCATCTGGTGATACGGACGATAGACCTCCAACGGCACCTCCTCGCGCATGCTCTCATACTTAGTGTCGCGGACCACCCCAACGATCTCGATGTCCAGCTTGGTCCCCGGATCGCCGCCCATGCCGATGTGTTTGCCGATGGCCAGACCGCCTTTGAAGAAGCGCCGCGCGAATCTCTCATTGACCATGCAAACTTTGGGCGCGCCGCGGCCGTCCGTCATGCGGAAGTCCCGGCCGAGGAGGATCGGAATGTTCATGGTCTTGAAATAATCGGGTGAAATGAACTGCATGTGCGGATCGGGAGCCTCCGTAGCCTTGTGCTGGAATCCCTCCACGGCCATGCTGCTGTCCCATTCATCGCCCGTGAGGACCGGCATTACGGCCAGGCTGGATGACTCCACTCCAGGCAGCGCATCCAGGCTTTCGCGCAGCCGGCGGTAGAAATCCAGGCTGCGTTCCGGCTGATATCCGTTCATGGGCGGGTCCACGGCGAAGCCGATCAGGTTGGTCGTACGGAATCCGGGATCGAGCCCCTTGAGGTTACTCAGGCTGCGGATGAACAAGCCCGCTCCGATCAGCAGCAAAAGGGATAGCGCCACCTGCGCGGCGACCAAAGTCTTTCGCAGCCCAACCGCGGTGCCGCCCGCGATAGAGCCGACCTGATCCTTCAACGTCCCCGCAAGGTTGGGCCGCGTGGATTGCAGGGCTGGCGCCAGACCAAACACGATTCCAGTGAGCAGCGATATGCCAAGGTTGAAAGCGAGTATCCGCCAGTCGGGTACCGTCGAGATGGTCAGGGGCGAGTCTCCCGCGGGCAGGAAATTCAGCAGGGCGCGATCCATCCACACGGCCAGAGCCAGCCCCACTGCGCCACCGGCGAGCGCCAGCGTCAGACTCTCCACCAGCAACTGGGAGACGATCCGCGACCGGCTGGCGCCCAAAGCGAGCCGGACTGCGACTTCCTTCTGGCGTGCCGTGGCGCGGGCGACCTGGAGATTGGCGACATTCGCGCAGGCAATCAGGAGCACCAGCCCGACCAGCGCAGTCAGCACCAGCAGGGGACTGGCGAATTCGCGGCGCAACTCGGAATCGCCTTTCGAGGCCGGAAGAAGCTCCATCCACATGCTGAGGAATGCCTTTTTGGTTTCCGGAGCGGCAGTCGAGAAATCTTTCTCGCGCACCTCCATCTCGAGCGTCTGATGAAAGAACGGTTGCAGAGCGGCTTTGGCTTGCGTCATGGTCACGCCCGGCTTCATTCTTCCGAATACGTTCACCCAGCGTCCCCTGCGGTTCTTCAGACTGTAAAACTCGGCGAACTGCGGACTCAACTGCGCTTCCATCATGACGGGGACGCGAATCTGCGGTGACGATGCAGGATCGGTGCCGTCGAAACCGGCCCGGCTGACGCCAATGATGGTGAGCGGGTATCCGTCTACCAGCAACTTCTTGCCGATGACATCCTTGCTGCCGCCGAAGCGGTTCAGCCAGTAACGGTAGCTGATGACTGCAACGGGATGGCCGCCGGGGACCCTGTCATCGTCAGGCGTGAACACGCGCCCCAAGGCCGCCCCCACGCCCAGAACGGGAAAGTAGCTGCCGGACACCAGTTCGCCATCGACGCGCTCGGTTCTTCCTTCCGAGCTGACGCTAAAAGAAGTTCCCCACCGGCAAAACACTCCACTGAAGACCTGGTTGTGGTCGCGAAAGTCTTCGTACATCGGGTAGGAGAGTTTGTAGCGGCCGTTGTTGCTGCCGTAATGCGGACCGCGGCCCCACAGCAGGACCAGTTGCTGGGGATTTTTGACCGGTAGCAGGCGAAGGAGGATCTGGTCAACCAAGGTGAAAATCGCGGTGTTGGCGCCGATGCCCAAGGCCAGCGAGAGCACCGCAACGGCAAGGAAAACCGGTGACTTCTTAAATGAACGTACGGCGAAGCGCAGGTCGTGCCCAAGATTACCCATAGAGTACTAATACTGTCCAATTGTTAAAACGTTACGAAAGCCGATCGTGGGGCAGACGATCGGTTTATGTCGTCTGCCAGCGCTCCGCAGAGGAGGCAGTCCACGAAAGACGATGGTCTGCCCCACCAAGGGTTCTCACTCCCGGGTGACCTTGCGAAAGACCCGGATCAGATTGCCGCCCAGAAACTTGCGAATGCGCTCATCGGAATACCCGCGACGCAACATGGCGTCCGTAATCATGGGGAGATCGCGGACATCGCGCATCCCGCGCGGCAGCGGCGGCCCGCCATCGAAATCGCTGCCGAGCGCGACGTGGTCTTCGCCGGCCAGCACTATGGCGCGATCGACCACGTCCACCCACTCGTCCACGGTCATGCGAATTGCATCGGGGATGTCGGCCGGCACCATGGGAAACTGTGGCGCAACGATCCGGTCGAGATCGGCGATGCTCATTTGCGTGCCACGCGCCACAATACTCGCCGTGTCCCAAAACGGTTTGCCGGCGTGTGCGGTGCGCCACTCGAAGGCTCTCCGGTTGTGAAACTCGTTGCCAAGCTGGAACCCGATCACGCCGCCTTTGGCCGCAAGCTTCTTCAACAGCCAGTCCGGCATGTTCCGGGGAATGTCGTTCACCGCGCGCAGGCCGTGGTGAGTTGCAATCACCGGATCGCTGCTGGCGTCGATCGCCTGCGAGATCGCGTCGTCGGAAGCATGCGACACATCGATCACCATGCCGAGGCGATTCATCTCGTGGACGAAGGCGATACCCCGTTCGTTCAGCCCGTGCCACTTGGCGGGTGAGCAGCAGGAATCCGCATAGTTGCTGGTCCAGTTATGCGCCGAGAGCTGCACGGACCGAAGCCCGATCCGGTACATCTGGCGCAGAACGCCCAAGTCGCCATCCAGGTCGAAACTGCCCTCGATATCCAGCACCGCTGCGATCCTGCCGCTCTTGTGAATCCGTTCAATGTCGTCCGCCGTGCGCGCAATGGCGATGGATGCGCTGTTGCTCCCGATCTGCTCGAACGCGCAATCCAGCATGCGGAGCGCCTGTTTGGTCTCGAGACGCGCCGGATAGTAGTCTTCGGTGACGAAGATGGAGAAGAAGAGTGCGCCCAGCCCACCCTCCTTCGCGCGCGGCAGATCGAACTGGCCGTCGGTCTTCCGGCTGCCGATATCGCCGCCGTGATAGAACTCGCGGTCGATCGCATGCACGTGGCCGTCGAACACCAGCGAACTCGCGTGCAGCGCGCGCGCCCGATCCGCCGTCTGCGCTTGCAACCCGAACGCCGCGGCCAGCAGATACGCCGCCAGCTTATAATCGTGGGTACCTGGCCTTTGTCCCATGAGCAACTCCTATCGCCCCAAACTGGCCGCCGTCGTAACCACCTATTTCAAGTACTCGCATGCGCAGCACATCGTGGACCGCTTCCTCGATGGCTACGGCTGGAACGGCGCTCACCATTATCCTCCCATGGACCTGGTATCGCTTTACGTCGATCAGGTTGGGGAGAACGATCTCAGCCGTGAGCGTGCGCGACGGCATCCTGCCATGCAGATCTGCCCCTCGATTGCGGAAGCGCTGACGCTGGGCGGCTCGAAGCTTGCAGTGGACGGCGTGGTGCTCGTCGCCGAGCACGGCAATTACCCCCGTAACGAAAAGGGACAGACGCGTTATCCGCGCCACGAATTCTTCGAGGAGATCGTGAAGGTCTTCCGCGCGTCCGGCCGCTCCGTCCCCGTCTTCAACGATAAGCACCTGTCGTGGAATTGGGAGTGGGCCCGCCAGATGTTCGACACTTCCCGGGAGCTGCGCTTCGCCTTCATGGCAGGATCGAGCCTGCCGGTCACCTGGCGGATACCATCGGTCGAGATGCCGCTCGGAGCACGTGTTGGCGAAGCCCTCTGCGTCGGCTACGGCGGCGTGGATAGCTACGACTTTCACGGCCTGGAGACCATCCAGTGCATGGTCGAGCGGCGGCGCGGCGGCGAGAGCGGCGTCCAGTGGGTACAGGCCTATCGCGGTGACAGGTTCTGGGACGCGTTGCGCCAAGGCGTCTGGTCCCGGCCCCTGATGGAGGCAGCGCTGACCCGGAGCCACACGCTCACGCCCGCTCGCCAGGGTTTCACCGACGTCTTCCCCACTGGTGACGACATGCGCCGCCTGGTGCCCGATCCGGTCGCTTACCACTACGAGCATGCCGATGGACTGAAGTGTACGCTGCTGCTGATGGGCGGCCTCGTCCGCGACTTCAACTTTGCAGCATACGTGAACGGCTCGCGCGACCCATGGTCCACGCAGATGTACTTGCCCATGCCGGATGGCCGCACCACGCTCGCAAACTTCTTCAGCCCGCTGGTTAATAATATGGAGAAGCTGTTTCTCACGGGCCGCTCCCCGTATCCCGTGGAACGTACGCTACTCACCACGGGGCTGACGGCCGCCGGCATCGAGAGCTTATATCGCGGGCAGCAACGGTTCGAGACGCCGCACCTTGCAATCCGCTATCAGCCCACGAAGGAATCCACCTTCTGGAGGACCTGACCATGCTGACCCGACGCGCCTTTCTCGAAACCTCTCTGCAAGCCAGCGCGGCTCTGGTGGCATCTCCCGCCACCCCGCCGAAACGCATCGCGATCCTCGCAACCATCTACCGGCTTCCATCGCACGGACAGCAAATGGGCGATCGGTTCCTGGTCGGCTATCCGTATGGCGGCACGTGGCGCAGGCCCAACGTACGCGTGGTATCGCTGTACGTCGATCAGACGCAGGAAGGCGATCTGAGCACGGCCCGCGCACGCGAATTCGGCTTCCAGGTATACTCCACGATTCCCGAGGCGCTGCGCTGTGGCGGCAAGCAACTCGCCGTCGATGCAGTGCTGCTGATCGCCGAGCGCGGCCGCTCCGAGTTCTTCGAGCAGTGCGTCAAGGTCTTCGAGCAGGACCGGCGCGCCGTTCCCGTGTACCACGATGAACGCCTTTCGGACAGCTTTGAAAAGGCCAAAGCGATGGTGGATGCTTCGCGCCGTCTGCATTTCCCGATGCTGGCCGGTTCGTCGATTCCCGTGACATGGCGCTTGCCATCGATCGACCTGCCGCTGGATTGCGTGATCGAAGAGGCCCTGATGGTGGGTGCGGGCGGCTCCGGCGTGACGGATTTTGATGCCATCGAGGGACTCCAGTGCATGGTGGAACGCCGCCGCGGCGGCGAAA
>JBEKPZ010000387.1:0-6554 GCA_049520215.1 Bryobacteraceae bacterium
AGCGGCAGAGCGAACGACGCCATGTCGAGCCATCTTTCGTTCCGCGTCCAGTGGTTCTCGTACAGGCCCAGCGAGAATTCCACCGCGCCCAATAGAAACACGCACACGCTGAGTCCCCACGCATTGAAACTCTGGAGCGTTTGCTCCAATCCGCCGGCATGACGGGAGACGCTTCCCAAAGGCTCCTGGCCGGCGATTGAAAGAGCCGCGAGCATCAGCAGCACCGGCGCGGCATAGAGGAGCAGACTCAGCAGAGCGTTGCGGACCAGCTTCCTGCGAACGTGCGTATCGAGTTTCATAAGTCCTCCGGCGTTCATTTGGGGGCAGCGTTGCGCACCAGGACCCGGTGAGTCACGTGCAGCGCTCCGGCCACCACGCCCAACGGGATCAGCACCAGCAGCACGCCAACTATGATTTTCTTAACCAAAATAGCGAGATCCGAGAGTTCCATAACGGCTATAGCAGTTCCAAAGTTACGGTCTCGATATGACCGGTGAAGGCGAAAGGACTCGTGTAGGCCGCGCTCACCGGCGAGCCCAGGTCGGAACCGATGTCCAGAGTCTCGCCGTAAAAACCGCCGAAATTGGCGATGGCCGCTTCTCCGGCGGGCTTGCCGTTGACCGTCAGGCGCGCTACTCCGGGACCGGTGGAGCGGCCGGGCAGGGGATCCTTCTGCCCCTGGGATTGGTCGGGAACGAAATCGAGGACGATGTGCGCCTTTCCAGCTTCAAGCGGTGCGGAGGAAACGATCGAGCCGGCTCGGTTGCCAAAAGCGTTGACCTCATAAGTCACCAGGCCATCTTTAACGAACAGACTGTAGCCGCCGTAACGTCCGCCCTGTGCCAATATGACTCCTTCGGCGCCGCCGGCAGCGATTTCGACGTCCGCCGTAATCCGATGCGCCCGTCCCGCGATGCGCGGAGCGGAGGCCGCCGGCACCCTCTGCACTCCAGCATGGTAAACGAAGGTCGTCCGATCGTCCGCGGGGGAAGGCTGCGGAGCGCGGCGCGGCTCTAGCGGATACACCTGGTTGCGGCGCGCCTCGCTGTCGAAGAGTTGACGCAATTCCGCCAGTTTTTCGGGGTATTTCGTGGCGAGATTATGCGCCTGGCTGTAGTCCTGATCGAGATTGTAAAGCTCCCAGGGATTGTTCTCGGGCGTGGGCCGATCCTGCTGCACAGGGCCGCTCTGCCAAGGCAGATGATGGAACGATCCGGCCCACCAGCCGTCCCGGTAGATGCCGCGGCTGCCGAGCATTTCGAAGTATTGGACCTTGTGGTGGCTGGGCTCGTCCGGATGGTCGAAGGTGTAGACCATACTTGTGCCTTCAAGCGGTATCTGTTTGACTCCGTTCACCACCTCCGGAAACTGGACCCCGGCCAGCTCAAAAACCGTGGGTGCGATGTCGACAACATGATGAAACTGGGTGCGGAGTTCGCCGGCTCCCTTGATATGACCTGGCCAGGAAACGATCAAGGGATCGCGCGTGCCGCCGAGATGCGAGGCCACTTCCTTGGCCCATTGGAAAGGTGTGTTGCTCGACCATCCCCAGGCGGTGGCGTAATGGTTGGAAAACAGCTCGCTGCCCAGGTCGTCCAAATGTTCCAGCCGTTCCTCGATGGGACGAGTCTTGTTGTCCACCGTCACGCCGTCGTGGCCCTCAAAACCGCCCTCCGCGCTGCCGCCGTTATCGCCCACGATATAAAAGACCGCGGTGTCTTCCACATGGCCTTCCGCGCGGACGGCCTGGAGCAGGCGTCCCACCTCGTAATCGGTTTGCGCCAGAAAGCCGGCGTAGACTTCCATTTGATGGGACAGCAGTTTCTTCTGCGGCTCGGTGAGCGAATCCCAGGCGGGGATCTCTTTGGGCCGCGGCGTCAGCTCCGCATTGGCGGGTATTGCGCCGATCTCCCTTTCGCGGGCAAAGGTCTGCTCGCGCAGCTTGTCCCAACCCTGATCGAAGAGGCCCTTCTGCTTGGCGACCCACTCCTGCGGCACGTGATGTGGGGAGTGCGTGGCGCCGGTGGCCAGGTAAAGGAAGAAAGGCTTCTGCGGGGATACGGCATCATGCTGCTCGACCCAGTGGATCGCGTCGTTCACCAGGTCCGGCGTCAGGTGGTAGATTCCCTTGTGCCCGGTGGCCGGTTCCACGGGTGTCGTGTTGCGATACAGTGTGGGCTCCCATTGGCTGACCGCCGCGCCCAGAAAACCGTAGAAGTATTCGAAGCCCAGTCCGGTGGGCCAGTGATCGAACGGCCCGGCCGGGTTCACTTCCCATACCGGAGTGTTGTGCCACTTGCCGAAAGCCGCGGTGCTGTAACCGTTGAGCTTCAGAACCTCCGCCACGGAGGCGGCGCTCCTGGGCCAGACGGAGTTGTAGCCGGGATACCCGGCAGCGGATTCGGTGATCACGCCGAAGCCGACTTCGTGATTGTTGCGCCCGGAGAGCAGCGCACCGCGCGTGGGCGAGCACATGGCGTTCACGTGGAAACGGTTGTAGCGCAGTCCGCTCGCAGCCAACTGGCTAAGAAAAGGCGTCGCCACCGGACCGCCAAACGTCGAGGTGGCGCCGAAGCCGACATCGTCCAGCAGGATCAGGATCACATTGGGTGCGCCTTTGCAAGCAGCGGGGCGCTGCGGCCAATCCGGTGTGGATTTGTCGCGGCTGGGATCGATTTTGCCCTTGAAAGTGGCGTCGGGTTTGGGCAGCGCGTCCGCCGCCCACAGGCAGGCGGACACCGCCAACAGCCCACCTGCCATGACCAAGGACCGATTGGTCTTGGTCATCGGATATCCACCCTTACCGCGTCGATCTTGCCATTGAATGGAAATGGGCTGGCGTAGCTGGAACTCACCGGCGTGCCGAGGTCGGAACCGATATCGAAGGTCTCGTAGTAATAGCCGCCGAAAATCGCGATGGGCGTCTCACCCGCGGGCTCACCATTGATGGAGAGGTGAGCGAAGCCGGGTCCTACTGGGCGCACTTGGGCTCCCTGGCCTACTCCTCCTGGTACTGGCTCCTTACTGGGCTTGGATTCGTCCGGCACGAAATCGACGACGATGTGAGCCTTGCCCGCTTCGAGCGGCTTGGAGGACACGATGATGCCGCTCCGGTTGCCGAAGGCGTTGACCTCGTAAGTCACGCGGCCATCCTTGACATAGAGAGTATAGCCGCCGTAGCGCCCGCCCTGGGCCAGAATCACGCCTTCCGCGCCCCCGGCGGGAACGTCCAGGTCCGCGGTGATGCGGTGGGCATGGCCCACTACGCGTGGCGCGGAACTGGTCGGGATCCGTTGCACGCCCGCGTGATAAACGAAGGAAGTCTGGCCGCCTCCGGGCGCGGGCGGCAGAGCTCTGTGGGGCACCAGGGGATACACATTGTTGCGCCGCGCCTCGCTATCGAAGAGCTGCTGCAGTTCTTTCAGCTTCTCCGGATTCTGGGCGGCCAGGTCATGCGCCTGGCTGTAGTCCTCGTTCAGATTGTAGAGTTCCCACGGATTCTGTTCGGGGCTGTGCTGCTCCCAGTTGGCGAGCTGGCTGCTCTGCCAGGGCAGCAGGTGGCGCGATCCGGCCCACCATCCGTCTTTGTAAATGCCGCGATTGCCCAGCATTTCGAAGTACTGAATCTTGTGGGCGCTGGGCTGGTCGGGATGATCGAAGCTATAGACCATGCTGACGCCTTCGAGCGGCAACTGTTTCACGCCGTTGACCACGTCCGGAAGCTCCACGCCTGCCAGTTCATAGAGCGTCGGCGCGATATCGGTGACGTGATGGAATTGCGTGCGGAGTCCGCCGGCGTCTTTGATGTGCCCCGGCCAGGAGACGATCAACGGATCGCGCGTGCCGCCCAGGTGGGAAGCCACCTGCTTGCTCCATTGAAATGGCGTATTGGTCGCCCACGCCCAAGACGCCGCATAGTGATTGATGAAGAGTTCGCCGCCCAGGTCGTCGATATGCTGCAATCGCTCTTCAGTGGTTTGCTTCTTGCCGTCCACGGTGTAGGCATCGATTCCTTCCGGCCCGCCCTCGGCGCTGGCGCCATTATCGCCGGCGATATAGAACACGATGGTGTCTTCGGTATGCCCCTCGGCCTTGATATTGGCGAGCAGCCGCCCGACCTCGTAATCCGTTTGCGCCAGGAAAGCCGCGTAAACCTCCATTTCGTGTGCCAACAGTTTCTTCTGGTTCGCGTTCAGGGAATCCCACGCCGGCAGTTCTTTTGGCCGTGGCGTCAATTCGGCATTGGCCGGGATGATTCCAAACTCTCTCTGGCGGGCGAAAGTCTGCTGGCGCAGACTATCCCATCCCTGGTCGAACTTGCCCGCGAACTTCTCGATCCACTCTTTGGCCACGTGATGCGGAGTATGCGTAGCGCCCGTGGCGAAGTACAGGAAGAAAGGTTTCTGCGGCGAGACAGCGTCATGTTGCTGCAGCCAGCGGCTGGCGTCGTTCACCAGGTCGGTGGTCAGATGATAGCCTTGGGCCGGCGTGGCGGGCGGTTCCACCGCGGTGGTGTTCCGATAAAGGCGCGGGTGCCATTGACTGTCCGCGCCTCCCATGAACCCGTAGTAATACTCGAAACCCAGGCTGGTGGGCCAGTGATCGAACGGACCCGCCGGATTGGTCTCCCAAACCGGCGTGTTGTGCCACTTGCCGAACGCGGCGGTGCTGTAACCATTCTGCTTCAGCACTTCGGCGATGGAGACCGCGCTCTTCGGCCAGATGGAGTTGTAGCCGGGGTAGCCAGAGGCGCCCTCGACCACCGTGCCGAAGCCGATCTCATGATCGTTGCGGCCGGAGAGCAGCGCGGCGCGCGTCGGCGAGCACAGCGAGTTCACATGGAAGCGGTTGTAGCGCAGGCCGCTCGAAGCCAACTGATCCAGGTAAGGCGTCGGCACCGGTCCGCCGAAGGTCGCGGTGGCGCCGAAGCCTACGTCGTCGAGCAGAATCAAGACAACGTTGGGCGCGCCTTTGCGGGCGCTGGTCCGCGTGGGCCAGTCCGGGGACGATTTGTCGCGGCTGGGGTCGATCTTCCCTTTGAAGGCAGGGTCGGGCTTTGGCAGGATATCGGCCGCCCGGATTGCGGCTGCCGGGATTGTCAGCATTCCAGTTACTAATATTGTGAGGTTTCGGATATTATTCATTGAAAATCTCCAGTTTTCGGCCGACTCCGTCCGCCTAAAAAGGCGGCTGCGGCCAAGATTGGCCGCCCTCCATCATTGGCTCTCGCCGCTCTTGGTTACATCTTTCAGGCCTTCGGCAAAGGACTTAGAGCCTTTGGTCCGGTGAATTCGTCCCTTCAGTACATCGTCCCATGTAATGTAGGGGTAGAGCTTGTGTGATTGGGCCTGATCTTCGAACAGAGCTTTCAGTTCAGCCAGTTTCTCAGGGAACTTTGTGGCTAAGTCAATTCGCTCCGTGTAGTCCGCATTCAGGTTGTACAGCTCCCAGGCGTTTTCGTCAAAAGGCTGTTGGCTTTGCGCATTTCCAGTGATAAAGCTGCTTGGGTAAGCCAATTCAGCTTTCCACCCGTCGTGATAAATCGATCTCGAACCGAAGATGTAGTAATACTGGAGGGTGTGACGGGTAGGCGCCTTCGCGTCGTCAATCGAGTATGCCAGTGAAGTTCCCTCAATGAAATCCTGCTTGATTCCCTTGATCTGCTCTGGAGCCTTGACGCCCGTAAGATCGAGTGTCGTCGGAAGAATGTCGATCACATGGCTGTACTGGGTACGAATTCCTCCTTTGTCCTTAATACCCTTTGGGTAAAAGACAATGAGCGGATTGTGAGTGCCGCCTTCACTGTTCGCATCCTGCTTCCAGTATTTGAAAGGAGTGTTTGCGGCCTGTGCCCAGCCGAGCGGATAATTCCCCTCGGTGGCAGCGGAGGTGCCGATCTCCCCAACCTTATTCAGGTTATAAGCAATGTTCTCTTTTTCCGTTAACACCTTGCTCACCAGCAAAGGGCGATCGATATCCCCGTTCAAAGTACCTTCTTTGCTTGCACCATTGTCGCCGATCATAATGAATACAAGCGTATTATCCAACTGGTTGATCTCTTTTAGGTGATTGATCAAACGGCCAACTTCAAAATCCGTATACGTGAGATAACCTGCATAGATTTCCATGAAACGTGCATAGAGCTTTTTCTCGTCTTCCGACAAGCGATCCCAGGCCTTAATGTTCGGGTTGCGATCGGGAAGTTTCGCATCGGCGGGGATAACGCCGAGTTTCTTCTGGCGTTCGAAAACCTCCTCGCGGTAAGCGTCCCAGCCCATGTCGAATTTGCCCCTGTATTGATCGCTCCAGTATTTGTCTACCTGGTGCGGGGCATGCGTGGCAGCCGGCGCATAATAGAGGAAGAAGGGCTTGGCCGGCGCCACCTTCTTCTGGCGATCGACATAGGCGATGGCCTTATCGGTGATCTGATCGCTAAAGTGGCGGCCATCCGGACGGACGTGAGCCTGATCTTCCACCAGGTCCGGCTTGTATTGGTCGGTCTGGGAACCAAGAAATCCGAAGAAGTGGTCGAAGCCTTTGCCGGTCGGCCAACG
>JBEKPZ010000388.1:0-6504 GCA_049520215.1 Bryobacteraceae bacterium
ACTTGCGAAGATGGTACTGGGCGCGATGGTAACTGTTGCCGCGTTGGAGGCCAACCCACCCGCTGAGTTCACGACCGTCACGGTGGCGCTGCCGGGAGCGACAATCAGGCTGGATGGTACCGCGGCCGTCAACTGGCTTCCATTGACATAGCTGGTAACCAGGGCAGAGCTATTCCACCGCACCGTCGCGCCGGAGAGAAAACCCGACCCGTTAACGGTTAGTGTGAACGGCGGCCCTCCCACTGAAACCGAGGCGGGCATTAAGCCGCTGATGTGTGGAGTGGGCGAAGTGATGGTGAACGTTACCGTGTTGGAGCCCGATCCGCCAGGGTTCACGACCGCGACGCTGGCGCTGCCAGGAGCGGCAATTAGGCTGGCCGGCACTTGAGCTGTCAACTGGCTTGTATTGATATAAGTGGTGGCCAGAGAAGACCCGTTCCACTGCACCGTCGCACCGGAAAGAAAGCCCGCGCCGTTGACGGTTAGTGTAAACGCCTGTCCGCCGGCGATGGCCGAAGGTGGAGCAAGGCTGGTGACGATGGGCGGCGGAGGCATAACAGTAAGGGCGACGGGCACAGTCAGCGGGCTGTTGCCGGCGCTGGCGCTAGTGACGGTGATCGAGCCGTTGTAGGCGCCGGCCGCCAACCCGGCGGCGTTCACGGAGACGGTTAAGCTGGCGCTGGTGGTACCGCTGGTTGGCGCAACCGACAGCCAGTTGCCGCCGGCCGCGGTGCCCGATGCGGCGTCGAACACCAGCGCGGCGCCGGAACTGGCAATGACAAGATTTTGATTCGCCGGTTGGCTGCCGCCTTGCTCGTAACTGAAGGTCAGCGAGGTGGGTTCAGCCACCAGATTTAGCGATCCGGAGCCAGCTGTTATCGTCACGGCCAGGCCGGTGTTCTGGCTCCCACCGCCTGGGCCCACGGAAAACACTATGGTATCGCCTCCTTGTAATTGAGCCTGCGCGCTAAACGGCACCAATTGTCCCTCGGAAGTGACGCTGGAACTGAAGACAACGCTGCCATTCGCCACAACACCGACGACCGTGCCAATGCTATTTTGAGCGCCTCGAAATGTGGCAACTATAGAGTACGAGCCATCGGCAGGGACAGTGAAGACGAGATCGGAATACTGCCCACCAATGCCAGCCACGAGCACGAATTCATTTGCCAAGAAATCAATATTGCCGTCATTATAGGCTGGTCCATTATTGAACTCCGCTGCAGGTGATGTGCCAATGTCAACTGACGGCGACACCCAGTATTGTGCGTTCGGCCCATTAACTCCGTTCTGCGCAGTCTGGCTATAAAGAGTAACAGGGTTAGTGAAGCCTGACGAATAACCGTATGACCATACACCGTTTGGGTTACTTTTACTGGTCCACCCCTGCTCAAAAGCGGCAGCCACGTCATAAGTCTGCGCCGAGCACACAGTTGTTGCAATGGCAACGTAGGCAAGGATCGCCGAACGCCGGGAAAACGAGCTAAGAATCACTTGCTTCTCCTTATTGCGCCGCTTGTACCGCTATGTAAACCGTGTTCGATTGCACATCCCCCATTTGAAGCACGACCGGGACCAGACTGCCCGTCGGGCTCCCCGCCGGCACTTGCACGTTCACCTGATACAGCGCGACCAATCCCGGCGACAGCCCCGCAAATTGGACCGTCGCGGGAACGTTTCCGACCATGGCTGTCGGCATCGTCGTGGTCCACGACAACGGATTCAAGCTCGCCGGCTGCCCGTCCGGTACCGGATTGGTCACCGGCCCCAGCCCGTTGCAGAATACCTCTACGTAGTCGACCCCAGCCTGGGCCGGCCGGGACGGCCAGGGTGAACCCACCGGCGCCGCCACGTCTGCCGTGCCGGCGATCAGCACCGCTCCCTGACTATTCTGATCCAGAACGTAAATGGCCGGCTGCACCGCGGTCACCGACACCTGCAGGTCATTGACCGACAGCGTCCCGTCGCGCTCGATCTTCAAAGGCAGCGGCGCGTTCAGCGGCAACCCCGCCGTAGTCGGCACCAGCGCATTCACTTGCGTCGGACTGACGTATTCCAGCAGCAGCGGCGCTCCGCCCAGCAGCACCTTGCTCCCCTGATCCTCGATGGGGAACGGGTACGGCATGGCGGTAGGTGGATCGGCCAACAGATCCCCGTATATCGTTATATAGCTGCCCGCCGCCACCTGGTTCACCTGCACAATGGTGTCCAGGTTCACGCTGGCTGCATTGGCCACCGCGGTCGGCTCGGCTGCCGCTGCCGGCGCGGCTCCCGTCACCGTACCCGTCCAGATATCGGACCGGTTCCCGATGGAATTGTCCCCCACCCCCACTCCCGCCACCGCATACATCCCCACCGGGCCCACCTCGGCACTCGTGGGCGTCCAGCCATACTGCCAGACCTTCTGCGTGTCGCTGTAAACCAGATTGGGCGTCTCCAGCGTCGCCTGCGTGGTGGCATTGTAGATCACTACGCTCACCGTGGCCCCCACGTCTTTGTCCGTAATCTGGTTGCCACAGGAGTCCTGCACCTGCACCAGGAGTTGCTGCACATTGCCGGCCTGCACCTGGAAGCCTTGCTGGCTCAAGTCAATGAACTGCGGTGGAAGCACCGTCCCGCCGGGACAGTTCGGTGGTGAGGCCTTGGGGCGCTCCCGCCCTCCTCGCCCCGTTCCGCCCACCGCCGTCGTGCCGGAAGCCGCGCTCACCGCCAGGATCACATTCACCACCTGGCTGCCGCCATCGCCAAAGCCCACCCGCACTTGCCCATGATAGATTCCGGCTGCCAGTGCCTTGGCATTCCCCCGCACCTGGATTGGCGCCGTCCCCTGGCCCGCCAGCGAGCCGCTGGGCTGGCTCACCGATAGCCATGCGGCACCGTCCTGCGTCACCGCGGCGGTGGTGAATCCGATCGCCGTAGTGTTGGGGTTGGACAGCGTGACGTTTCCCGCCGGCGCACTCGACCCGGCGGTGGCCTCCAGGGTCACCCCCGTCGGAGCGGCAAGTTCCGGAAGCGCCGCGCCGGCCGGCAGCACATTCAGCAGCACCGCAATTGCTTCGGAGTTGCCCGCCGTGCCATCCGGCACGCTCACCGCAATCTGGCCATAGTTCGCTCCCAGCGCCGCCTGCGCCAGGTCCACGCAAACCGTCAGCGAGCCGGCCGGACCGCCGTTCGCGGCGCTGCTGGCGCTCCCCGTTACCGTCTGGCCGGAGCTTACGCAGCCGCCGGTGGACAGTTGCAGCCAGCCGCTCTGGTTTACCGTGCTGGCTTGCGCGCTCCAGTCCATGGTGCCCGTGCCGATGTTGAGGACATTCAGTATTTGTGGGGCCGGCGTTTGGCCGCTTACCACGGTGAACTCCATCGCGCCGGGCGACAGCAGAATCAACGGATCGGTTGCCGCCACCTGCAACGTCACGTTCACGGTAACGGGTTGGATGCCGGCACCCGCGCCGATCGTGACGGGTGCATGGTAGGTTCCGGGCTGCAGGCTGCCGGGGTTGAGAGACAGGCAGACCGCCGCCGGTGTGGACGGCGTGACCGCACCCGAGGCGCCACAAGTAATGGTCAGCCAGGACGCGGTGGGAGGCGTCACGTTGTAGTTGAGCGTTCCGCCGCCAGTACCGGACACCTGCACTTGCTGCTGAATGGATAAAGCGCCTTCCACGGAAGAGACCGTCAGATACTGCGGCGAGACGCTCAATTGGGGCTGTTGAGGAATCACCGTAAGAGTGACATTGACGGGAGTAGGAGCGGCTACCGCGCTCCCCATCGGCGTGATCGTCACCGTGGCCAAGTTGCTGCAGGCGGCCGGTCCCGCGCACGGCGGCAGGCTGGACAGATTCTGCAAGGTGACCGTCACGGTATCGGGAGTCCGACCAGTGGCGGCCACTGCCTTCAGCCAATTGGCCGAGGGAGTTACCGAGTAACCGATGGGCGACCCCTCGCTGAACACGGAAAAGCTCTGGGCACTGGGAATGCTGCCCCCCTGCTCATAAGTAACGCTCAGGGATTGCGGCGCTGCGAAGATGGCTGGCAGACTAATGGTGAGTGGAAACGCCTCAGAGGTTTTGTCGGTGCCGGTTGAATCGGTTACCGTCACCAAGAGGGAGTAGGGTCCCTGGCTCCCGCTGGCGGGGGTACCGCTGAGCACACCGCCCGCAGTGAGACTCAGGTTGGTGGAGGCCGGCAAGCCAGTCTGCGACCAGGTGTAAACACCAGTACCGCCGCTGGCAGTGAAAGTTACCGGTCCATAGGCCGTTCCCACAGTGGCGGTGGGCAGCGGCGAGCTCGGGCTGAGGATCTTTATGGGAGCAGGTGGAATCACCGTGAGGTTGAATGTCTGCGTGAAAGTACTGCCCCCGGACGAAACACTGGCGCTGATAACAACCGGGCCCGCGGTAGCGCCCGCGGTAACGGTGACTTGTGCCTGACCTTGGGCATTGGTGACGCCCGAGGCCGCGCTGAGCGTCGCCTGTCCGCTAACGACTGCAAATGTCACCGTCGCTCCTTGCACCGGCGCGCCATTATCGTTCGCCTGCACGATCAAAGGAGCCGCGAATGCCTGATTCTCGTTAACTTGTTGCGAATTACCGGAGACGATCTGGAGGGCCGTAATGGCGGCGCTGGCGCTAAAGTTCGCAGTCTGGTTGCTACTCAGGTTGTTGAAGGTCTGGGGCGCGCTGAAGGTATACCCTGCCAGCAGCGGCGTTACAGTGTAGCTGCCAGCGGGGACCGTAAAGCTGTAATTCCCAGTGGCGTCGGTGGTTGCCGAGGCGGACTGCGAACCGCTCAATGTCATCTTCACTCCGCCAAGTCCGTTGCCGTTATAGGACACCTGCCCGGATATCGTGTAGTTTTGGCATTGAGAGACCGTAAACAGGCTGGTCGGCAGGTATGAGGGCAGCCCAAACTCCGGAATGGCAGTGGGCGACCCGCCGTTATAGGGGCCAAGGCTGCCAGTAGTGACACTGGGAACGGCCGTTCCGGTAGCCGCGGCGCTGCCCGCGGAGCTGATGTAGATATTGAAGGTAAAGCTGTCAATGGCCAACGGATTTGCTGAGGTCACCTCCCAGATAACTAACAAATTCTGTGCGGTGCCGTTGGAAACAACCGTTACGCCGTTGCCGGGCAGTCCCGAAACCGGATCGACTATAACTGCCCGTCCGCCGGCGGGGGAACTAATGGCTTGATCCACGGATATAGTGACGCCGGCCGGCAAATTGCTCAACATGGCCCAAAATTGCGTGCCGGAATCCGCGAGCCCGGCGACGCCAAGCTGAGTTGAGACGACCAACCCGCTCTCGGTATAGTAATCGACGCCTGGCTGGTTCTGAGGCTGCGCGACGCGCGGTTTGAACGCGGTGCTGAAGTTTTCCGAAAAAGTCAAAGATCCGACAACAGTCTGTGGGTAGCTTTGGCACTGTTGGAAGGTTTCGCCCATTGTGGCCGCGCTGTAGGTCAGACCGAGCGAAGCGGTTCCGACCAGCGTCTGAGGGTTCGAGATCGGTAAGGCGCTGTCAGTCGTCGCAATGTACGAAAGCACAGGCGCCCCGCCGCCGGGACCGGCACCGAGGAACGTGGCGTTCGTACGGATGTTAGTAATCCGGTAAACTCTCGGCGGGCCGCCGGATTCGGGAGGCTCCAATGGCACCCCATAGAAGGTTATCGCGGACGGGAAGCCAGACGGAGAGCTTAAAATGCCCTGGTAGACATTCGTCAGCCCAGGCGCGTTAAACGAGGGGATGCCTCCCTGTCCGGTGACCACGCATCCTGTGGAGGGGTTGCCACAAACGAGCTGGTTACTGGGGCTGGGGTCATCGACCAGGAGCAGAGCCTCGGTCGCGCTTCCCAGCGACCGGCTGGTAACCGGAGACGACAGGGTCAAAGTGACATCCGTCTGAGTTATAGGTTGCCCCGATGGCGTCGGCGTACCGCCCGTGCAAGTCAGTACGACGTCACCCACCTGCTCCGTCAAGCCCTCCTTCCGAAGGGTGGGGGCCGCGGCACTTGCGGTACACTGCATACTGCTCTGCGCTCTTCCGGGCGTTTCATATCCGGCGACCAGCAGCAGCAAAGCAATCGATTGAATCCAGCGGCGTCGTTCTACCATTTGTTTGTCCTCGCGAGTTCCACCGGTCCCATGCGCGTGGCGCCCCGAAGCGTCCAGGGGATCGTCAGTTCGCGCCTGTGCTTAGGATGCCAAATGCAATTTAGACGGAAATGTTTGTATTGCATCCGGATCTGAATTCTACCTCCACGCGCGTCGCTTTCCAATTCATTAACAGCATTTAATCACGGGTTTCGCCGAATTCCTGTGGGGAGCCGGAAATGGCTTGCCCGCGACACAGCCCGGGAAAAAGGAAGCAGATGCTAAATCGTCCTGCGCTGGAGCAGCGGAGGACCAGCGGAGGAAAGCAGGATTACGATCGTGCCGATTCCAGGATGATGCGCGCCCGAGCGATAGCTGTAGTTTTGCGTCGGCGTAAAGCCGAACTCGCTCCCGTT
>JBEKPZ010000389.1:0-7859 GCA_049520215.1 Bryobacteraceae bacterium
GAATTGACCATCGCCCTGACAACGGCACCGCCATGGATGGACGTCCCTTCCGGCAGGTAATCGGCTGGAACGAGCAGCACCAATGCCCGGCAGAGTCCCGGATGACGGATGGCGAACTGCAGGGACGACCAGGCGCCCGCAGATATGCCGACAACGGACACTTTGTCGATGCCAAGCCGGTCGAGCAGTTGGGCATAGGCATCGGCCTGCATCGCGGTCGTGGGACTGGCGGGCATGGTCGAGCGAAGATAACCAAACCGGGACGGAGCTATGAGCCGATATCCGTGCCCGGCCAGCGCGCCGGTCATGTCGATGCCCTGATCAAAACCGCCTTCCGCGCCGTGGACTACCAATATCGGCGAGCCTTCACCTATCCCGCCGTATTCCAGCATGCCGAACGACGTCTCTACCGTCTTGCTGCGCCCGACGAGGCGTGTGCGGGCGGCGGCCAGATCATGCGCAAAGACTGCGTAGACGCCGGCAACGAGGAGGACTGCGAGACTGATAAAAAGGATACGCTGCATGGTTGTCCGTCAAGTGGTGCCTATCCGCTATAGGAAACCTAATGCGACAGGCTCGCCGAGGCAGGGTCCAAGCTCGACTTTTGCGAAGGAGTCTAGACGACGCTGGATCGGCATCTGGACTTCTTATCTCAACAACCCTGAGCAGATTAGGCTAATCGTTCGCCGGGCCGAATCGAGTGGCCATTGCTTTGATTTTGCCCAAACGCAAAAATACCAAGGCGCCATAAAAAGGTCCAGATAGAAGCTCCAATCTGCCCGCGGTGCGATCTCTTTTCGCCTGAGGGCGTTCTCAAATATCTGTTGAAGCGTCGCATATCGGTCACGCCAGTACTTCTCCTTGATGTGATCCGGTGCTCCACAGCATCGCGACCAAACCTCTTCCGCTCTCCGAACTGTGAAACTTGTGAGCGTCACGAGCAAGTTTCATTAGATCCTTCCGCAACGAGCCTGTATTCGGAATGGGGATTGCTTTCTGGATGTCTACTCCCACTGCGTCCAGGAGGACTGCCTCGGAGTTGCCCCATCGGCGATACAACGTCGTTCTCTGCACTCCGGCCTTGGCCGCTATGTCCGTGAGAGTAGGAAGCCTCTCTCCAGAGACGTAAAGATCCCGTGCGGCGGTGAGCACCGCATGACGAACCTGTGCGGCTCGGCCTCCGGGACGTGGACGTTTTCCGTCACCTACTTGATGTCGAGATTGTGACTGACATCCGGAAGAAGTACCGCGTGCGGTCGCGACCGGGATACCGACCACGCGGGGGATTCTAGCTGGCGGGGCGAGCATGATTCAGTAACCGTACCAGCCGTTCCTTCGCCTCGGGCCACTCCGCCGCCACGATTGAATAGCGCACCGAGTCGCGCGCGGTGTAGTCCGCGGCCATCCGATGGGCTCGTAGAATCCCTTCAAACTTCCCGCCGATCCGTTCGAGCGCTGCGCGCGAGCGCAGGTTTCGCGCATCCGTGTGAAAGCAGACGCGCAGCACCTGCCACGTTTCGAAGGCGTGGGTCAGCATGAGCAGTTTGGCTTCGGTGTTGACCGCGGTCCGGATTGCCGAGCGGGTCAGCCACGTGTAGCCGATCTCACACGCGTCGGGAACCGTCCACGCGGACGGTCGCGAACGGCACGGCGCTGCCGGCGTCCCGCCAAGCCACGGCAGTATCCACGTAGCTGGCTGCTGCTGCCTTACCCTGCGGTACGGGACTCCACTGGTAGAGACATGGTTCAGTTGCCGCCGCGGCTACCAAGCCGTCGATATGGTGGTGGTCAAGCGGTTCGAGACGAATGTGTCTGCCCGCCAGGATAAAACCTTCAGTTCCCATGGCCATCATCTTGTCGCGAAGGGATCAGTCGCGTGAAACATAGCCTTCGGCGATTGATTCCGTTCGCCCGGCGTGATCTAATCACTACAGTGTAGCTTTAACTAAAACGTTAGGCAAGCGATGCCGAAGCCGAGGCCGACCGCGAAACCGCAGAGAAGACGGGAGGCAGGAAAAACCAACCACGCGGGCTGCCATGGCTCGGTTCTTACATTAGATTTCTGGAAGCCCAAGTGTTCGCAGTTCAGGACTGTCTCCTACAGGTTTTCCCGGAAATAGACGACCGCCGGGCGTCAAGTGACGATGTTGGGTCAGTTAGGGCCAGATTATCAACTTGCTCCGGGCCTCGCGGGCCTGTCAAAGACATGGGCCTTTGCCGAGTGAATCATGCCCGCAACCGAGCCAAAACGCGCTCGCGTGGGTCCTCAGGCGGTCCCAACCCCGAGCGTCCGTCATAGGTGCTTGACCTTGTTCGTTCCTGGGATCGGCAAATGGCGGGGCCGCACACTAACCGCGTTGCAATTCCCGTAAAGAACTATGATCGGCCCTCCTCGTGCCTTCGTAAACGTTAGCCGGAACCGGCCGATGGCCAGCAGCGTTGGCATGGGCCGGTAGACTGACGACCACCCATCGACGCGCGGTTTCAAGAAGAGCAGGAGAAAGGCTGAAATGACGCCCGTGATTGAAGTGAAAACGAATCCAATTCCCGCCGGCAAAAATACGGAGGCTGCAATCATGAATTCCCTGCCGAATCCATTCATCGCTTTGATAACCGGCGCCGCGCGCGGGATAGGCGAGGCAACTGCACGCCGTTTGGCGCGTGAGCCTGGTTGCCAACTCGTCCTAGTCGATCGAGAGGAGGCGCTGCTGCAAAAGCTGGCTGGTGAGTTGTCGATACCGTCTACCTGGCTTGCGGCCGACCTGACAGATGCCGACGCGCCGACGCGAATCCGAGACCATGTGATTAAGAAGCATGGCCATTTGCACCTTTTGGTAAACAATGCGGGCGCCCGTTGGACGGCGCGGTTTGCCGATGGCGGTTGGGAAAACGTGCGGCGGACAATGGCCATCAACTTCGACGCTGCCGTCCGGCTGACGGAGGCATTGCTACCTATACTGCGCGAGTCTGCGCCGAGCGCGATCGTAAACGTATCGAGCCTTGGCGGCCGAGTTGCACGTCCAGCGACCGGGGGCTATGCAGCAAGCAAGGCGGCCATCGCGGCCTGGTCGGACGCTCTTTCTCTGGAGGAGGCTGCAAGCGGCGTTCACGTCGGTATCGTGCTCCCAGGCTTTGTGGCCACGGAAGGATTCCCGCAGCGCGAACTTCTTGCGCGCCGCTTGACCCGGTGGACTGTGGCAACCCCCGGCGATGCCGCCGACGCCATATTCGAAGTTGCGACGAAACGCAAGGCTGAACGCTATGTGCCGCGCGGCTACGCGCTCGTTGCGGCGGCCAGGGTATTGTTCCCCGGCTTGGTCCGACGCGTACTGAGTTCTAAGGGCGCGGCTCTCGCCACCCCTCAATCGGGGGGCGACGCTTCCAATCTTGCGAATCGCGCAGACGGGACCGGCTCAGCGCTTCTCGCGGATCAGAAGAGCACAAGTGTGGTGCCGTTGAGCACATGAAGGAGAACGCTATGAATACCAGAACCGAAGTGAAAACGAATCCAAGTCTCGCCGTCATCGACAAGACGACGGCCCTGGAATTAACCCCATCAACTTCCCCGTCGTTGCCGTTTCCAATCGGCTATTACGACTTACACCCCAACATCAGCATCAATTTTCAACTGAACCGCTTCTATGGCTGGGTCGGCGACGACAGCATGCTGACCGAGATGCGCGAAGGTTTGGCCGGCGTGAACGATTATCCGACGTTCACAAAAATCGTTCTCAACTTGGGAGAAAAGGCGCTTGCCCGGCACGAGGTGCGCAAAGGGGCTTACTATCTGCGTCTCTCCGAATTCTTCTTGCTGTTTAGCGATCCGCGCAAGCTGCCCACACGCCAGCGCTTTGTCGATCTGCTCCTTGATCATCTCCAGATTGCGCCGTCGGCCTATAGCAGAATTCCCTTTGAGACCGGCTGGCTCCCCGCCTACCGACTCACGCCGAAGAAGCCGAAGGGGACGCTGGTTGTCTTCGGTGGGTTCGACAGCTATATCGAGGAATGGTTGCCCGCGGCCCTGGTCTTTCGCGACGCAGGCTACGACACAATCCTGTTCGAGGGCCCCGGCCAGGGAGCGGCGCTCGAATTGGCGCACCTGACCATGAGTCCTGAGTGGGAGAAGCCGGTCAAAGCGGTGCTGGACTTCTTCCGCTTCGACGCGGTCACGTTGATGGGCTTCTCCCTCGGCGGCGGGTTGGTCATTCGCGCCGCGGCCTTTGAGCCGCGCGTCCGCCGAGTCATCGCCTACGACGTTTGCCCCAATTATCTTGAGTGCATGCTGCTCACCGTGCCGTCGCCAGGGCGCGAAAAACTCATCGAATGTTTCGGCTCCGGCGACGAGGACGCTGTCAACAAATTCGTCGCCGGCGCCATGGCCCAAAGCCTCCTGCTGGAATGGGCGATTCAACTGGCCTTGCACAACACCGGTCTGAAGACGCCCTATGAGATGCTGAAGCACTATCAAAAATACGGGACAGCTGATATTTCGCCCCGGGTGACGCAGGACGTGCTCCTTCTGGCGGGCGCCGAGGATCACTACATTCCAGTGCACTACTTACCCGATCAGATCGCCACCCTGACACATGTACGCTCACTGACCGCGCGCCTGTTCACACGCGCTGAGCAGGCGCAGAACCACGTTCAAGTGGGCAATATGGGCCTTGCGTTCCGCACCATGATCGACTGGATGACTGGTCTTGGGCCGATCGATTCCAGTGGTTCGGTTGCAGCCGAATGTAACGCGAGTACGCACCAATGAAGCGACGCGCGTTCGTTACTGGAGCTACAGGGTTTCTTGGCCGAAATCTCATCGAGCAACTTGTGCGTGAAGACTGGGACATCAGGGCGCTATGCCTGCCGACCGACAAGACTGAGTGGTTGAATCGACTCGGAGCCACTATAGCCATTGGCAACATCACCGACCGCGAGTCGTTGGTCGAGGCCATGCCAGATTCTCCGGATGCGGTATTTCACGCCGCGGCGAACACGAGCTCATGGTCCGCACACGACGCGCAGCAGTATCAGGACAACGTCGTCGGGACGGAGCACATGCTCGATGTCGCTCTTCAGAAAAAAGCGAAGCGCTTCGTGTACACGTCGTCGATCAGCTCGTACGGCTACCAACCAGGCTGCCGGCTCGACGAGGGCACGCCATCGAATGCGATGACGTGCGGTCATTACAACTACGGGAAGACCAAGTATCTGGCGGAGCAGCTCGTCAAGGCAGCGCTGCAGCGCGGTCTTTCCACCGTGATACTGAACCCGGCCAATATCCTGGGCCCCTACGATGTCAACAATTGGACCAAGCAGCTGATTCGTCCCGTTTTCGAGGGGAAGATGGGCATCGTCCCGCCGGGAATGGCGATGTGGTGCTACGTGAAAGACGCCGTAGACGCGCACATCGCGGCCGTTGATCGTGGTGCGGCCGGCGAGAACTACCTGCTGGGCGGCGACGAGGTTTCGTTCAAAGGGGTGATCAACGAGATCGAGCGCCAGCTGGGCAAGCCCTTGTCGACCCGAGTCACGCCCAAGGCCGTGCTCTGGCTCGCAATGACGGCATCCGAACTGAAATCAAAGGTCGACGGGAAGGAACCCTCTCTCACTGTCGAGCGGTACAAGCGCGCGGTCGCCCATATTTCGTGCAACTTCGATAAGGCCAAGCGTGATCTCGGCTTCAAAGTCACACCGCTGCGAGTTACGCTCGAAGCTACCATCCGGTGGCTCACCGACGAGCACTTGTTGGTGGGGAAGGGATCTGCTAGCGAGGGGCCGCGGAGGGGTGTGGCAGCGGTGCAGATAAACGAGCCCGTACAAGGCGCGCACGCCCTTACGGATGCCAAGCTCGGCGTCGAGTACGTCGAAGTCAACGACGAGCCCAATCACGTCGAACGGTTCAAGAACGACTGGGTGCGCGTTTACATGGCGACGATCGCGCCGGGGACGAAGACACTCTACCATCGACACCGCGAGAACACGCTCTATATCGCCATCGAAGGGGGCATCCATCACAACGATTTACCGGGAACGCAAAAGCAGCGTTCCATCGGGCTGCCGAGATCCCTGAGGCTTACCACCAAGGTTGTCTGGCTGTTGAGACGATTATTATTCGGCACAGTGGATCTGCCGACCTCGACTATGGTCATGCAGTATCACCGGGACTTTCCCATCATCCATCGAATCTGCGCGTCCGCCAAGAACGGCCATCCGATGGAGTTGCTGGGCATTGAGGTGTTCCGCCATCCCGCGTGTCGCAACGACACGCCACTCGACGCATCGGGATTCGCGCTGGAATACACCGATTCCGAACTCACGGTTTACCGTATTCGCCTAGTCGCAGGCGGCTCGACTGGACATCGCCGCATCCCGGAGCCAAGTCTGCTGGTGATGACCACGGGCAGCGGCCGCTTGAACACGGGAAACGACCACGCCTCTAGCTTGGAACTGAGCGCGGGCGGCGTTCGATGGCTTGGTGAGGCTGCGAACATTGACCTGGCCAACGTCGGCAACGACGGGCTCGACGCGCTTCTCGTGACAATCCCAGGCCGCGTCGTCACTGATATCCTTCCGGTTCGCGAGCCGCTGCCTCTGCGCGCTCCTATCCTGACGCCCGCATCGGAGAGCGAGGATGTTTCGGTGGCTGCGGGCGGGAGAGCTGCTGCTCCAACAAATGGCCGGCCATGACACGCGGTGGGGCGGGTAGCCGTTTCGGCCCGCAGCTTCGGCTGCTTCCCCGCCGCTCAGATCGGATCTCCCATCGCGATCGCGCTGCTGTCGATGCAGGCCCTATGCCAGCCAGGCATCGCATAACGCAACGTCCGTACCAGCGCGTCTCGGCCAGCCGGCGTGATTTCGATGACGGCCTGGCGGCCATCTTACCTGCTGCGCGCGCGGCGCGTAAAACCCGCGGTTTCAAGTTCCGCAAACACGCTTGTGAGCGATTGCGGCTGCAAATTATGGGACGCGGCCAGATCCCAGACGGTCTGCGCACCGCGGTTGTACAGTTCGCTGAGCACGCTCAACTTGTTCCGGCTGAGGCCGTCCGACGGGCGCTCGACAAGCAGCCTGCGGGCGCGCTGAAAAATAGCTCGTCGAATCTCAGCGGCCGAAGCGCTCAACAAGTCAAGCGACGTTGGGCGGTCGAACGCTCTCTCTCGCATCGGCACTACAACGTCACGCCGGGGGCGGATGCCAGGACATGCAGTAATGGTTCCTTGAACGGAAGGCACCAGATCAAAATTATGCGCTCAATCATCATGGAGCGTGACGTTGCAGTGACGACGCGTGATCGACTCTTGGCTATTTGTCTCAGCCCAAGGTGAGAGGTGCACCGCGAGCCTGATTGTTCCTCGCGGAAAGGTCGTAGTGAACCTTCGACAGAACGGCGAGAAGAGTCTCGATATGCTCCGGCCCCGTCCTGTAGTTCGTGATGCACGCTCGTAGGGCCGGCGTCTTGCCTCCCAGCAGGATCGTCGAAATCCAGGCGATTCCGGATTGAACCACGGCATCGGCGGCACATTGATGCGTCGCCATGTCCCACTCTTCGTTTGCTGGCGTGAAGCATATAACAGGGAGCTTAGTCCGATTGACGATACGCCAGCCACTTGCCATCAGCCGTTCTCGCAAGAAATCTCCCATTTCGGATTGGTGCCGCAGGACTTGTATGTAGCCGTTCCACCCGGTAGTCGCAAGGGTCAAGAACAATTTGAGACCGATGAATCGTCTCGACCATTGAAGGGAATGAACGTAAGGATCGACGACTGCGAGACCTTCGCCCTCTTTTGGCATGTAAGCAGTGCTTACGGAGAAGATTCTGCTCAGAATGTTCCGATGCCGTGTCAGGAACATGCCCGCTCCCA
>JBEKPZ010000390.1:0-6353 GCA_049520215.1 Bryobacteraceae bacterium
ATCGGTTCTATCCAAAACGTCGCGGTGGCGTTGACCGATCCGCACTACTCCATCCCGATGGTGGTGACGGCCACCTTCTTCTTGCCGCTAGTCATGGCCGTGTTCTTTGGGCGCGCTTTCTGCGGAGGTGTCTGCGCGCTGGGCGCGATTCAGGAACTGGTGCTGGTGAAGCCGCTCCAGGTGCCGCGGCGGCTGGACCGGGCGCTGGGCCTGCTGAAGTACGTCTATCTCGGGCTGGCGCTCTTCTTCGCCCTGAAACCTGCGGTCGCCCGCGACTTCCTGATCTGCCGGTTCGATCCCTTCGTGGACTTCTTCCGCCGAACCGGCCCGCCACATATGCTCCTGCTTGGCGGCGCCTTCCTGGTGGCGGGCATGTTCATTGGACGGCCGTATTGCCGCTACCTGTGTCCCTACGGCGGTCTGCTCGCCTGGTGTGCGCGGCTGGCCCACCGCGGAGTCACCATCACACCCGACAAGGAGCTGGACTGCGGCCTGTGTACCGACGCCTGCCCCTATGGCGCGATCGAGAAGATGCGGGCCGTGCGCCGCAACTGTCTGTATTGCGCCCGATGCTATGCGGCATGCCCCTGCGACGGAGATCTGGCGCGAGCCAAGGCGCAATTGGTGAAGTTGTCATGACCGCGCGATCCCGGACGTGGATAGCCGGCGCCGCCGTGGTGGCATGCGTGGCGATCCTGCTAGCCGACTATGGGCTGGCAACCTGGCGGGCGCCGCACGATGACAGCGCGATCAAGAGGTTGCAGCAGCAGGTGAAGGCCGACGCCGCTCTGGCCGCCACGCTGGCTGCCGAACAGAAGAGAGTTACGGCCGCTCGCCGTGCCCGGAAGTCCAGGGACAATGCCGTAGCCTGGATACTGATCGCATCCGCCAGTCTCTTTCTCGTCTTTGCGAAGAGAATTGTGGGGCAGGCCCCCAGGCCTGCGCGGGGCTCTGAGCCCTTGTTTGTGGCGGGGCTAAAGCCCCGCGCGGGCTTAAGCCCGCCCTCCACTTCACCCGCCGAAGACCTCACCTTTATCGACGACCTCGTAGCGAAGGAAGGCCCAAGCAAAGAAAACGCCATCGTATTCCTCCAGGCCATCCAGAAACACTATCGCTACCTCCCTGACGACGCCATCCGCCGCCTCTCTGACCTAACCGGAATCACACCCGCCCAACTCGCCGGCACATCCTCTTTCTACGGCCAGTTCCGCCGCACGCCAGCCGGCAAGCACACGGTGCGAGTCTGCCACGGCACCGCGTGCCACGTCGCCGGAGCCCGCCAGATTACCGATGAACTGCGCCGCTACCTGGCGATCCCCGAGGGCGCCGACACCGACGCCGCCCGCATGTTCACTATTGGAGAAGTCGCCTGCTTGGGCTGCTGCAGCCTGGCCCCTGTGCTGATCGTGGATGGCCACACCGCGGGCAGGCTGACACCATCGACCGCCAGCGCTGAACTTGCCCATCTTGAGGAGACCCAGACGGCATGAAGCGCGGCGCGGTCGAAATCCGGATCGGACTCGGCTCCTGCGGCATCGCCAGCGGCGCGGAACCGGTACGAGACATCCTGCAGCAGGCTGCGGAGGTCAAGACGGTCGGCTGCAACGGGATGTGCTATCGCGAGCCGCTGGTGCAAGTTGTGGAGCCCGGCGGGCGCGTCACCTTCTACAGCAACGTTACGGTTGAGACCGCGCGGCTTCTTGTCCGGCGGCACTTCAGGGCCGATTCCCAATCGGCCGCAGGATATCATCCTGCCCCACAATCCACAAAACAGAAACGGATCGTGCTGGAGAACTGCGGCGAAATCGATCCGCTGAACATCGACGACTACCTGGTGCGCGACGGCTATCGCGCCCTCGACCGCTGCCGCAAACAACTGTCCCCCGAGCAAGTAATCGCCGCCATAGCCGGTTCCGGCTTGCGTGGGCGCGGCGGCGCGGGTTTCCCAACGGGACGCAAATGGGCGCTGGGACGCGCGCAGGCTGACCCCGTCAAATATGTCGTCTGCAATGGCGACGAAGGCGACCCAGGCGCATTCATGGACCGCGCCGTGCTCGAATCCGATCCGCATCGCGTCCTGGAAGGCCTGGCCATTGCGGCGTACGCCATTGGAGCCGCCGAGGGCTACCTGTATATCCGCGCCGAATACCCGCTCGCTGTGCGCCATGTACGCACCGCGATCGACCAGGCGCGCGCCCGCGGATACCTCGAATCGCTGCACCTTGAAGTGCGCGAAGGCGCGGGCGCATTCGTCTGCGGCGAGGAGACCGCGCTGATCCAATCGCTCGAAGGCAAGCGCGGCATGCCGCGGCTGCGGCCGCCCTACCCCGTCGAACAAGGCTTCCGCGGCAAGCCGACCATCATCAATAACGTCGAAACGCTCGCCTGTGTGCCGTGGATTATCCGCCACGGCCCTGAAGCCTTCGCCGCTTTCGGCACCCCAACCAGCCGGGGGACGAAGGTCTTTGCGCTGGCCGGAAAGATCACCCGTGGCGGCCTGGTCGAAGTCCCCATGGGCGTCACCATTCGCGAGGTCGTGGAGGAAATAGGAGGCGGCATCCCCAACGGCCGGCAATTCAAAGCGGTGCAACTGGGCGGTCCGTCCGGCGGCTGCATTCCGGCGCGCCTCGCGGACACGCCCATCGATTACGATGCGCTGGCCCAGACCGGCGCCATTATGGGATCGGGCGGCCTGGTGGTGCTGGACGATCGCGACTGCATGGTCGATATTGCGCGTTTCTTCCTGAAATTCACGCAGGCTGAATCCTGCGGCAAGTGTACCTTCTGCCGCATCGGCACCAAGCGCATGCTCGAGATTCTCGACCGGCTCTGCGAAGGAAACGGCCGCCGCGACGACCTCGAAAAGCTGGAGACCCTCGCCGATTACGTCAGCCGCGGAAGCCTCTGCGGCCTGGGTCAGACCGCGCCCAACCCGGTGGCCACCACGCTCCGCTATTTTCGCGAGGAGTACGAAGCCCACCTGCACGAGAAGCGTTGTCCGGCCGGCCGCTGCCCAGCCCTGATCCGCTACCGCGTGACGAACAACTGCATCGGCTGCACCCTGTGCGCGCAGGCCTGCCCCGTGGGCGCCATCGCCTATCGTCCGTACAAGAAGCACGAGGTGGATGAGCGGCTCTGCACCCGCTGCGACATGTGCCGTCAGGTCTGCCAGGACGACGCCATCGAGGTCATTTTTCGTGGGGCAGGCTCTCAGCCTGCGGCGGCCTCTCAGGCCGCCCCCTCAAATAGATGATGGTAACCCTCACAATCGACGGCCGCCGTGTCAGCGTGGCACCTGGAACCACCGTTCTTCAAGCCGCGCAGTGGCTAGGCATCCGAATCCCCACCATGTGCCACGTCCCCGGCATAGAACCCGCGGCGTCGTGCTTCGTTTGCGCCGTCCAGCTCGAAGGCCGGCGCACGCTGTCGCCCGCCTGCGCGATGCCCGTGGCGGAGGGCATGGTCGTCTCGACCGACAGCGCCGACGTACGCACCGCCCGCAAAATGGCGCTAGAACTGCTGCTATCGGATCACGCCGGCGAGTGCGTAGCGCCGTGCGCCGCCCGCTGTCCCGCCGGTCTCGACATCCCCGGCTTCGTCTACGGCATCGCCACGGGCGACCATCGCCGCGCCATCGAGGTGATCGCCGAGCGCCTGGCCTTGCCCGGTTCTCTCGGACGCATTTGCCCGCGCCTATGTGAAGAAGGGTGCCGCCGCTGCGATCTCGACCAGGGTCTGGCCATCGGCGCGCTGCATCGCTACGCCGCCGACCGCGAGCTCGAAACGGCCGCGCCCTACACGCCCCAGTGCGCGCCAGCCACAGGCAAGTCGGTCGCCATCGTAGGAGCGGGTCCCGCGGGCCTGGCCGCCGCCTGGTATCTGCTGCGGAAAGGCCACGCCTGCACCCTTTTCGACGCGCATTCCCAGCCTGGCGGCATGCTGCGCTACGGCATCCCCGCCTACCGTCTGCCGAAGGACGCCCTCGATGCCGAGATCGACGCCATCCGCAGACTCGGTGCGCGGTTCCAAATGGGCGCACGCTGGGGCCCGGATTTCACCCTCGCCGAACTGCGCCAGCGCCACGGCGCGGTCTTCCTGGCGATCGGAGCGCAACGCGCGCAGGGCCTCCGCTGCGAGGGGCAGGAGCACGCGCTGGCCGGCATCGAGTTTCTGGAACGTGTCGCCAACGGAACCCCGCCGGCGCTCGGCCGCGATGTGGTGGTGGTGGGAGGCGGCAACACCGCCATGGACTGCGCCCGCTCTGCCGCGCGGCTAGGCGCCCAAAGCGTACGCGTCCTCTACCGCCGCGGCCGGCAGGAGATGCCCTGCGCGATGGACGAAGTGGAGTCCGCCGAAGCCGAAGGTGTGCACATCGAGTTCCTCGCCGCGCCGGTGCGCCTCGAAAGAAACGGCCACGGCATGCTGTTGACTTGCCAGCGAATGACGCTCGGCGAGCCGGATGCCTCCGGGCGGCGAAGGCCGGTTGCGGTGGCTGGCTCCGATTTTGTCATCGAGTGTTCGACCGTGATCGCAGCCATCGGCCAGGCCGTCGAGTGCACGCTGGCCGAGCGCGAAGGACTGCGGGTGACCGGATGGGGCATCGCCGCCGATGAAAGGACCCTCTCGACGAATCTGCCAGGAGTATTCGCCGGCGGGGACGCGGTCCTCGGAGCGGACCTTGCGGTGCGAGCGGTAGCCGCGGGACGAATTGCCGCAGCCTCGATCCACCAATACTTGAGCGGCGACCCGGTGACCGGCGAACCGGCGATGACCGGCATCGCCATGCGGCCGATCGACGACGCGGAGCGCGCCGCCATCTTCCGCGCCATCGAGCAATCCGCCCGCGTACCTGTGCCTCGCATCCCCTTGGAACAGCGTCTCGCCAGCTTCGACGAGGTGGAGCGCGGCTTGCCGCCGGACGACGCCGCGCGCGAGGCCCGCCGCTGCATGACCTGCGGCTGCCGCAAACAGGATTGCTGCCTGGTTCGATCGCTGGCCAACGAATACGAGGTGGACGTGTACCGGTTCGCCGGCGCGCGCCGCCGCTTCTCGCAAGATCTGTCCCACCCCGAGATCGTCTATGAGCCGGGCAAGTGCATCAGTTGCGACGCCTGCGTGCGCATAGCCGCCGCGGCCGGCGAAACGCTCGGCCTGGCCATGATCGGCCGCGGTTTCGACGTCACCGTGGCGGTGCCGTTCGGCCAGCCACTCTCGGAAGGGTTACGCCAGGCAGCGCGCCAATGTGCCGAGGCCTGCCCGAGTGGTGCGCTGGCGCTACGCACGGCGCGCTCGTGCGACAGTTGTTCGCTGTCGTGTTGAGTGCGCCAAAAAAGAAACGAGAATTAAGGCTGCCCATGGAAGCGATTGGGTGTATGCTGTTCTCAATCTGGGATGCCAAATCGTAATCCTGGTTCAAGGAGGAGATATGCTTTGCCGAATGTTGCTCAAATACGCACCGCTGGCACTGCTGTTAGCAGTCGGCGCCAACGCCCAAATATATGATGTCAGGGTGCCCGCCACCGCCGATATCTTCGCCGCCGGACAAACCGTCGCATTTAGCGGCACACTGCCTCCCGTGGTTACGTTCGCTGCGGGATCTGTGGAAGCCGTCACCGTTGAGGCCAGCGGAAAGATCACCCTCGGGGCCGGCGAGCCTTACTCAGCTCCTGCCGGCATTGCATTCCCGGGAGGAACCGACCTGACCTCGTTTAATGGTCTGTCGGGCATCATTGCCTTCGACCGGGGATTCTTCTTGACCGGCGTATTCCTGGACGATTCGGTTCCTGTCGGCAGCGGACCGCCGATCCTGAACTTCACCGGCGCGGAGAATTTCCTGACCTTGAGCCCGCAGTTGTTTCAGACGTTTTTTGTCGGCAACGGCGGGACGTCAAGCGGCGGGAATCTCGTCTCGAAGATCTTCTTTGTGCCCGCGGGAGCCACGCGCCTGTTCCTAGGTATCTCCGATGGATGCTTTCTGGCCGACGGCCCCTCGGGCTGCTATGACGACAACGTAGGCTCATTTGGCGTAGCCGTGACTTTGCATCCGGTCACCGGTCAGCCGAACAGCAAATAGCCCTATTGGTTGTCGAGCAGCCGCCGCTTCAGCTTCGGGATATCCAGATTGCAAAAGGTTGGCCGCTCACCCTGCCGCGCGTGTGCCCTCCCATCGTTGCCGAACTCCATGTACCGATCGGCGGCGGCCGTGTACCGGGGCCACGCCGGAAGACCGCTGCCATTAGGGTCGCCGGTCTTGGCAAAGTTGGTCCAATAGCTCTCGATGCTCGCGGCCAGAGCCTCGTCCAGCTTGGCGAAGGTCAGCCAACTGCTCCACACCGGATTGCGAAGCTGTCCGA
>JBEKPZ010000391.1:0-6352 GCA_049520215.1 Bryobacteraceae bacterium
GACATTTATGTGGCTTGCGATTCAACCCCAAGCTTGCTCTTCCGCAATAACCACGACGGTACATTTGCCGAACTGGGACTGGAGCGCGGCGTAGCTTTGAGCGACGACGGGATGGAGCAGGCTGGCATGGGGATCGGGATCGGCGATTTCAGGCTGGACGGCAGTCTGGACATCGTCAAGACACATTACTCCGCCGATACTGCTGGCGTGTATGTGAACAACGGCGAGGGCGACTTCCGCGATATGACCCTGCAGGCGGGCTTGGCGGTGGAGACACGCTATGTGTGTTGGGGCATAGCGATCACGGACCTGGATAACAACGGCAATCCGGATATCTTCTATGTCACCGGCGGAATCTACCCGGAGATACAGGACAACTATAATACGCCGCGGGTGGTTTTCCGGAACTTAGGCAAGGGGCGCTTCGAGGAGTTACTGGATCAGACGGGGCCGGGAGTAGAAGCCCTGCACTCGAGCCGCGGATGCGCCGTGGGCGACTTCGATAACGACGGCGATGTGGATATCCTGATCGTCAATCATAATGAACCGCCATCGCTACTGCGCAACGATGTGAGCGGGAGTAGCCACTGGATCAAGGTCAAGCTGCACGGCGTCAAGTCGAACCGCGGCGCCGTTGGGGGACGCGTCACGGCGCGCTATGGCGATAAGGTGCAAGCGCAGGAGGTGCTGAGCCAGTCGTCCTATCTGTCATGCAACGATTCGCGCCTGCATTTCGGAGTTGGACCGGTCACGACGGTGGACCTGGAGATCCGCTGGCCGCTGGGCCAGGTGGAGAAGCTGAGCGGCGTGGCGGTGGACCAGTTGATCCATGTGACGGAGGGATCGGGGATCACGCGTACGGAGAAGTTTAGGAGATGAGTGGGGCGGCCATTTGCGTGACGCTGGTGGGCGCTGTGACGTTGCTAGCGCAGGGCAAGCCGGTCGAAGAGGCGTGGGCTTTGCTGGCCAAGGGGCAGCGCCCGCAGGCCATTCGCCTCTTGTATGACATCATCAGAGCAAACCCGGGCGATGCGGATGCGCGGTTGCTTCTCGGCAGTGTGCTGCAGGAGGAGGGCGACCGCACGGGATCGATTGCGCAATTGACCGAAGCCGTCAGGCTGCGGCCGCGTTCAGCCGAAGCGCAGAATGCGCTGGGAGAAGCCTTCAACGCCTTTGGCGATGCGAAAGCCGCTCGCGGACCCTTCGAAAAAGCCGTGGCGCTGGACCCTGGGTTCGCCCAGGCACACGTGAACCTTGGTTTGGTTTTGCAGCAGGCCGGCGAACTCGACCAAGCCGCTATGCACCTGGATCGCGCGATCGCACTGCTGGGGCGCAAGCCCGACGCGGCTTATCCGCATTATCTGCGGGCCAAGGTGATGAGCGCGCAGAGTGACGTGCTCAAGGCCGCTGCGCACCTGCAGGAAGCGGTGGCGCTGCGCCCCGATTTTGCGGAAGCCTGGTCGGACCTGGGAGACGCGCGCAAGACTTTGTTGGACGATGCCGGGGCGCTGGCGGCCTTCGAGCGCGCCGTGGCACTGGCGCCGGATGATGCGGTGGCGCAAACCCGCCTGGGATCGCAATACCTGGATGAAGGCAAGGCGCACTTGGCGGTCGCGCATTTGCAGGAAGCGGCGCGTCTCGATCCCAAGGACCAGAGCACGCTTTACAGCCTACAGCGGGCGTTGCGCGAAGACGGCCAGGCGGCGCAGGCCGACGCCATCAAGCAAAAGCTGGCGGAGCTGTTACGCGATAAAGATAAGGACGACCAGAACATGCTGGCCGGGATTGAACTCAATAATCAGGGCGCGAATCTGGAGAAGGCCGGCGATCTTGCAGGCGCGCTGGAGAAGTATCGCGCGGCGCGAAAGCTTCTGCCAGACCACAACGGAATCCGGGTGAACTTCGCGATTGCACTGCTGCGACTGGGCCAGTGGAAAGAAGGTTTGGCGGAACTGCGCGAGGCAGTGCGGCGGGAGCCGGACAACGCCGTCCTAAAGGCCGCTCTGGACGATGCGCTGGCGAAGGCGCCGGTGGGGCTGAAGAAGGAGAAATAGAAAACGGAAGTCAGAAGTCAGAAGTCGGAAGTCAGAATCCGGACGCGGCCTTCTAGCTTCTGTCTTCTGACTTCTGTCTTCTGATTTGGGAGAAAATGCCATGTTACGCAAATGTTTCTTAGCGGTGCCGCTGTGGTTGGCGGCTGTTGTACTGTTGATCGGTTCGTCTCTTGCCTTGGGCGCCGAAGGTTCGTCCGTAAAGGTTTGGGAGACGCAGGCCGTAATCCCGACTTACCTGGCCGGAGCGCCCGAACCGAACCCGATGTTCTTCTTCGGGCGAGACTCGCAAGGCGCGCAGGGGCCGGTGTACCCCTATCCGATGTACGACACGCTTACCGGCAAGAAGGTGGACAAGTCGTACACCATGGTCTATCTGGAGAACGAATACATCCGGATCGGCATACTGCCGGAAGTCGGCGGCCGCATCTTTGAAGGCCTCGACAAGACTAATAACTACAACTTTATTTATCGCCAGCACGTGATCAAGCCGGCGTTGATCGGGCTGATCGGCGCCTGGATCTCCGGCGGCGTGGAGTGGAACATTCCGCACCACCACCGGGCCAGCACCTTCATCCCCGTGCAGTACAAAGTGGAAGAGAACCCGGATGGCAGCAAGACTGTTTGGGTGGGCGAGTTGGAAGTGCGGCAACGCATGCGATGGGCGGTGGGTTATACGCTGAGGCCGGGCAAGGCTTACCTGGAAGCCTCGGTGCGCATCGTGAATCGCACACCGGAAGTGAATACCATGCTCTGTTTTACCAACGTGGCGGTACATGCCACGCAGGAATACCAGGTGATCTTCCCTCCCAGCACCCAGTTCGGCACTTACCACACCAAGAATCAGTTCACGGCGTGGCCGGTATCTCATACCAAGTTCTCCGGCGCCGATTTCACCAAGGGCGTGGATATTAGCTGGTACAAGAACCATACGGAGGCCAACTCGGTTTTCGCGTGGAACTATCAGGACGATTTCTTCGGTGGATACGACCACGGCAAGGAAGCCGGCACGATGAGTATCGCGGACCACCACATCATCCCCGGCAAGAAGTTCTTTACCTGGGGCAACGGCCCGTTTGGGCGCACCTGGGACAAGACACTGACCGACGAAGACGGACCCTACCTGGAAATGATGGTGGGCGCTTACTCGGACAACCAGCCGGATTATAGCTGGCTGCAGCCCTACGAAACACGGTCGTTCGCGATGCAGTGGTATCCGTTCCGGGACATTGGCGGAGTGAAGAAGGCCAATTTAGACGCCGCGGTGAATCTGGACGTGCAGAACGGGCAGGCCAAAGTGGGCTTCTACACCACGTCCGCGCACGCGGCCGCGCAGGTGACGCTACGGGCCGGCGCGAAGGTGCTGCTCCAGGAAACGGTGGGCATCAATCCGGCCAAGCCCTACGTGAAGCAGGTGGCGGTTCCGGCGGGCATCGACGAGCACGATCTGGTGGCGTCGATTTCAGATGGAGACAAAGAGTTGGTGTCGTACAGCCCGATCCGGCTGACGCCAGAAGCCATGCCCAAGCCCGTTACGCCGCCGCTGCCTCCGGCCGAGATCAAGACGAACGAAGAACTTTATCTGACGGGCCTACGCGCACAGCAATTCCACTCGCCCACTGTGGATCCTATTCCTTATTGGCAGGAAGCCCTGCGCCGCGATCCGGGCGACGCGCGGGTAAACACGGTTCTCGGCATTACGGAGTTCAAGCAGGCCAGGTACGCGGAGGCGGAGAGGTCGTTCCGCAAGGCGCTGGAGCGGCTTACCGACAGGTATACGACTCCCAAGGACGCTGAAGCGATCTACTATCTGGGCGCGACGCTGAAGGCGGACGGGAAGATCGACGAGGCCTACAACTACCTGTACAAGGCTGTTTGGAGCCAGGCGTGGAAAGCCGCGGGCTACTATGGGCTGGCTGAGATTGCCACGTCCCGCGGAGAGCTGAACGCGGCGATGGATTTCATCAATCGCTCGATCGAGTCCAATGCCCTGAATATCCGCGCGCAGAATCTGAAGGCTGCGCTATTGCGGCACGAGGGATGCACCAAGGAGGCTCTTGAGCTGCTGGCCGCTGCGGCGCATAGCGCCGATCCGCTGGACGTCCGTTCGCAGGCCGAGACGTGGCTGGCCTCGCAGGATCCGGAAGCGGCGAAGGTTCTCGCTTCTACGATGAACAGGCATCCCGCTACCGCGCAGGAGACCGCTGCCGAGTACATGGACGCGGGCCTGTGGCAGGACGGCACGGACGTGCTGTTGCAGATGACGGTCGCGGCGCCGGACAAGGCCAAGATCCACCCCATGGCCTACTACTACCTTGCGTATTTCGCGACCAAACTGGGCCAGCCGGAGAAGGCTGCCGAATACTACAAGCTGGCGAAGGCTATGCCGCCGGACTACGTGTTTCCGTTTCAGAACGAAGCGATCATGGTGCTGCGCCAGGCAGTGGCCGCGAATCCGGGCGATGCCCGCGCGCCGTACTATCTGGGCAACGTGCTGTATGACTGGCAGCCCGAGGAAGCCACCAAAATGTGGCAGGCGTCGGCGGCGATCGACCCATCGTTTGCTATCGTGCATCGCAACCTGGCGATCGCTTACCTGCACCAGAAGTCGGGGAGCGATCCCGATAAGGCCATCGCCGAACTGGAGAAGGCGGTTGCATGCCAGCACCAATACCCGTTGCACTTCACGGAACTGGATGAGCTATACGAGCAGACCGGCGCCAGCTTGACGAAGCGAAATACGCTGTTCGTACACAACGCGGCCAAGGTAGCCGAGCGGGATGACGCGGAGAATCGCGCCATCGCGGTGAAGGTGGCTTCGGGCGCGTATGACGATGCCATCCGGATGATGACCGGTCGGCGCTTCGCCGTCGCCGAAGGTGTCAACTTGAACGTCGGGCAGCATTGGACCGAGGCGCACATGCTGCGCGGCGAGCAAAGCATCGAAGCCAAGAAATACGAGCCGGCACTGGCCGACTTTCGGACGGCGCTGGCGATACCGGACAACCTCCCGCTGGGATTCGAGGGCGGCGCCGGCATCCACAATGCCGAGGTCGCGTATTGGAGCGGCGTGGCCTACGAAGGAATGGGCGACCACCAGAAAGCCGTTGCGTCGTGGGAGCGCGCCGCTCCGGCGACTCCTGTCCGCAGGCGCCGTGCCTCCGGCGACGATCTGACGCGCAAGCCGGAATTGTATTACCAGGGGCTGGCGCTGCAGAAACTCGGCAAGGGCGAAGAAGCCAAGGCGATCTTCCAGGGACTGGTGGCGGCCGGACAGCAAGCTCTCGCTTCGCAGAAGGCCGCGTCCGGGCCGGAGTTGTCGCCGCGCGCCCGCAAGGCGCTGGCGCATTACATCACGGGTTTGGGGTACCTTGGACTCAACGACCAGGCTGGGGCAAGAGCAGAGCTGAGCCAGGCAGTTCAGACTGATCCTGGTCTGGCTCAAGCCTGGGTTGCCTTGGCTGCGGCTGCTAAGCGCAGCTAGACGGCGGGCGGCCTGAGGGCGCTGCGCCACCACTTCCGTCGGGCGATAGCGTTTCGCTCACTGCCCTCATTCTCGCCGGCTCAATGCGCACACCGCGCGTGGTGACCACCAGTTGGTGGCCCTCGGGAACGCCGGTTGGAGCCACAATGGCGGTGCCGGTCTGCAAGCGGAATACGCCGGACCGCGCCTCAACCGAAACGGGCTGAGGAATCAGGCTCGCTGCGGCCGCCCGCCGCGCCTGCGGCGCCGGGAGGACTCGTGAGCGTGCCGAAAACCGTTCTCTGCACGACGCGACCGAGCAGGCAAACCAGGAACCCTGCTCCATATGATGGCAGCAGCCACGGGTGCCACCATGAATCGGCGGCTGCGTTGAACATCGCATGCGGCATGTGAAACGGCGCCGCCAGGCCGGCGAGGAGGGCGGTCACGCCAACCCAGTCGACTTTTCGCACGTTCTGGGGTAGGCGCTTGCCGATCACCACGTCGGCGGTAAGCACGGCACCCGCGACCGCGAGAGATCCAACCAGCCCTTCGAGGACGGCCGAAATCCTGGGATCGTCTTGATTGAGGGACGCCCAAACTGTTGCGCCGATAATGGGCACGAGCAGGACCCATCCCAGCCGGCTTCCGGGGGCACGAATAGGTACGGCGTAAGCGAGCGCCCTTGTCCCGAAGCGGACCGCGCCGAACATGGTGATCGCGGCCAACATCATGGGCCCCGCCACGGCGCTTCCCGCATCGCCCCCCCAGAGGGCCATGGCGACGTTCGGATTCAGGCTGGGCCGGTAGCACTGGGAGTGGAACGTCGCGATGGCGA
>JBEKPZ010000392.1:0-6565 GCA_049520215.1 Bryobacteraceae bacterium
GTGGAACTGGGCATGTACGAGGGCATTCCGCACCTGCTAACGCCGGTGATCACCGACCCCAAGAAGGCTACCAACGCGCTGCGCAACGCCGTGCTGGAGATGGATCGCCGCTTGCGCCTGCTGGCCGAATTCGGCGTGCGCAACATCGACCAGTTCAATAAGAAGATCCGCAAGAAACAGGAGGAACCGCGCAGCCTCTTCGAGGAGGACGAGGCCACCGTGGAGGACTTGCGGCCGCTGCCCTACATCCTGATCCTGATCGATGAGTTGGCGGACCTGATGATGCTGGAGGGCCGCAACGTGGAAGAGAGCGTGACGCGTCTGGCGCAGATGGCGCGCGCGGTGGGCATGCACCTGGTGCTGGCCACGCAGCGGCCCAGCGTGGACGTGATTACCGGCCTGATCAAAGCCAACTTCCCGTCGAGGATCAGTTTCCGCGTGGCCACGCGCGTGGACTCGCGGACGGTGCTCGACGTGATGGGCGCGGAACACCTGCTGGGCAAGGGAGACATGCTGTTCCTGCCGCCGGGGTCGTCGCGGCTGATCCGCGTGCACGGCGCATTCGTGACCGAAACCGAAATCAACCGCGTGGTGGATTTCTGGAAGGAACAGGCCACGCCGGAGTACGATCAGTCCTTCCTGGCGCCGGTCGATGACGCGGAACCGGAGGGCGAAGAGGCCGCGCCGGGCGGGCAGGATCCGATGTACGAAGACGCCCTGCGCATCGTGTTGGAGATGGGCAAGGCATCGACTTCGACGCTGCAGCGCCGGCTGCGGCTGGGCTACGGCCGCGCCGCGCGGATCTTGGATGCGATGCAGCGCGACGGAATTATCGGGCCGCCGGATGGCAGCAAGCCGCGGGAGGTTTTGAAGCGGCCAGATTGGCTAAGAGAGGTAGAGGATTCGGTGCGGTGACGAAAAAACTCGAGATGCCTGCTTTCCGCTCGGAGGCCGCGGAGGCGCGATGGTGGTATGAGCATCGTGAGGTACTGGACCGGGATTTTGAGGAAGCCGCGAAGGCCGGAACGCTTAAGAAGTTGACGCGCGAGGAGTTGCTAAAGCGCGTGTCCACTTCTCGCGTGATTCCAATCCAATAGCCTGAAGATGACTTGGCGCAACTGCGGCGGCTCGCTGAAAGGAACTGGCAGTGGGTTGTGGAATACCGTCAGTTGTCGTTCAAACCGTAGTCTCGCGTATGCAGGCGATCCTTCCAACTGGCCTCTATCCGGCAGACTTCGTCCCGTCCCGTGTCCGGCGATGGCCGCTGGAGAATTGTGAACAGGAAATTGCGCGGGTCGCGTTCCTTGAGTTTCTTGTTGCCGCCGTGACCTGAAGCCGCATAGTCCAGCCAGCGGCCAAGGATGTTCTCCTCGCCGGAGGCAGAGCCAACGTAGCCCTTGCCCAGCTTGACATCGAAGATATAGTAGATTCCCCGCCATTGCCTCAGCGTGGCCTTGAACTTCGACGGCAGCATTGGCAGTTCTTCCCACGTGAGTGTGAGCCGGTCCCAGGGCGGCATCTCGGTATCGAACAAGCTTTCTTCGTGGATGGCGTGGATCGGGAAGCTGTTGCTCTTAGCCCAGCGCCACCACAGACGTCCAGGGGGCCACTTGACCACCAAGCGCCCTTTCCATTCACTGTAGATGTCGGTGAGTTCGAGTTCGAACCACATACAAGTTTCGCGGCGCTCCAGGCCCCCCAACCTGAACGGCTTCATTTCGGCGACTGCCGGAATAGCCCAGAACTGCTCTGCGGTTACTGGTCGCCACGTCTTGCGGCGGTAGAGGCCGACGAAGACGGCCTTATCCCCCCTCTTGTGCGATGAACGAAGCGACGACATCGGCCCTTTTCAGCGCCTTTTCCGCGTCTGGATGCTGCGTCTGCTGGTAAGCGTTGAAGACCTCCGGTCTTTCGCCGGCGAGCCACGGCAGAACCCTTCGCATACCAGGCTCGGTGGGCCGATGCCGCATCACCATGACCTTGTTAAGGTCTAGCCCCTGCTTTGTGAGAAGGTCCTTGAGGTCCATGTTTACTCGTCCTCCATGTATCGGTCGTGTATATCATCGTTCGCGACCGCGTAATCGATCTCGGCGTAGAGCAATTCCAGCGCGAGACGATCCGACACCCTTCCATACTTCCGAAGCACATTCTCTGCAGTTGCCTCCAACTTATCACGCCTCTGCCGGGCCTCCCAAACAGTAATTGCCTTCGTCTGCTCTTTCACAATTCACCTCCTGCGTAACTATACTGGAAAGCGTCCCGGCGGCGGCAGGGCCACAATCCAGACCACAGGCCAGAATAGTTGATGCTGGCCCAAAACAGAATCATATAAGGATGCGGAAAAGGCCGCATCTGCAGAGGCCGCATTAGCGCGCCGCACAAGATAGCTGCGTTCTCGTTGGCCGGGCATCGACCCAGGCTAGCAATCGGGCACGCTTAGCCGAAGCGGTGCCCGACGACCCGGCGCACGATGCTGCGGCTGGCCTCCAGAAGGGCTGCATCGTCCAGCGTGAGCAGACGGACTTCCTCGAGAGTGAGGTCTTCGATGTCCCACAGACCATAGGTCGACCACGACGGGTCATAATACGACCACCAGCGCACACCGGACCACTGACGCCGCGCATAGATGCGCAGCGCCCAGGCCCTGCTGCGAGTGTAATCTCGGCGGACAACATCGGAAGGGCGCAACCCGAGCACCAGCAATTGCTCCGCGTCGTCCAGGGTGCAGATCGGCGCATCGTCCACAAGCCGGTAACGCGCGATTGCGCGAGCGCTTCCAGGGAGGCTGGGGCTGCCCTCCAAAATGGCGGGAGTCCATTCCTGGAAACGCCCGAAAGCCTCTGCGACTGCGCCTGCGGCAGAGTCGCTCAGGTACAGTACGGAATACGTTGCCGGATTATCGATTCGCCCACCACCTTGGGGCGGCACATAAAGGGCACCGCCGGGTTCGTCTGCTGGCGAAGCCGCGAGATACGGAAACACACGGTAGACCGCAGGCACTGGCTAGGCGTAGGCCCCTTCAGCGATTCCGTCAATGGCCCGCACCACTGGTCCAGCGCCCTCCATCGCCAATACGTCGATCGGCCGGGCACCGCCGAGCAGCGGCTCCGAGCCAACGAGCCACATGGCCGCCGCTTCCCGGTTGTAGACGCGTAGGATACGAGTGAGTACATCGTGCAGGTCCACGATACGCCGTCCCATTTCAGTGCCGATGGCTTCCTTACCCGAGGTCCAACGCGAGACTTGGGCGCGATCCGCGTCGAGCAGCCGGGCGGCGGCATTGGTTCCCAGCGCCTCGACAACCCGGGCCAAGAGCGGCGACACATCGGCCAATGCCGCTGCGGAGGGCTTGAGCACGACGGTTCTTGCGATCGGCGTCCAGGCACGAGGCTTGCGCTTCACTTGCGGCATGCTATCAGTATAGCTCAACACATGCTGTTGAGAAACGGCCCGGCCCGAATCGCTGCTTTAGAAGGCCGCTTGCAAGAGTCCGAACGAGCCTTGAGACGCTTCACATCGCCTTCGTGTCGTGTCGGTCCATGTAGGATCTGTACTGCCTGTTCGCGGTCAATCTTGCTTAAGTCGGGTTTACCGCGATCGGTCCGGACGAACCGCCTCACAGCCCGAATTCCCGAAGGACCTCTTCATGCGGTGTTCCGGAACCCGGTTCGCTTCGCGCTTCCTCGGCGGCAGATCTCTCCTCGTCAGATTCCGGCTCGTCGTCCGGCTGCGCCGTCAGCAACGATAGCTCAACCGCGTTGCGCGCTCCCAATTCATTCCCCAAGGAACTTGACCAGCTCGCGATTCACTTCCTCCGCGTGGGTCCAGGTGATGCAGTGCGGCCCTTCCTTCACCACCACCAGGCGCGCACCCGCGATCAGCTTGGCGGTCCGCAGTCCCGAGGCGCCGATCGGTAGAATCCGGTCCGCATCGCCGTGAATCACCAGCGTGGGCACGTCGACACGAGTCAGGTCCTTGCGGAAGTCTTCATGCCATGTAGGGACGCAAGCCAGACTGGCCGTAGCAGAGGCGCCGGCTGCCACGTTCCAGCTTGCCTGGACGGCCTGTTCGCTGACGCGCTTTCCCAACAGCAGATCGGTGTTGTAGAAATTCTTAAAGAACTCGGTGAAGAAGGCGTAACGGTCCGCCGCGACAGCCTTGGCAATCCCCTCGAAGACACTGCCGTCGACGCCCTCCGGGTTCTCCGGCGTCTTCAGAAGGAAGGGCGGAACCGACGAGATGAATACCGCCTTGCTCACGCCCTTCGATCCGTATTTGCCTATGTAGCGCGCCACTTCGCCGCCTCCCATGGAGAAACCCGCCAGCGCGAAGTCCCGTAATTCGAGGTGCGTCACGAGATGGTGCAGGTCTTCGGCGAAGGTGTCGTAGTTGTAGCCGGTGGTTGGCTGGCTGGACTTGCCGAATCCTCTGCGATCGTAGGTGATGACGCGGCGACCCGCGGCCAGAAGCACCGCGGTCTGCTTCTCCCAGGAAGCGCCGCTTAGCGGATATCCGTGGATCAGGACAACCGGCTTGCCCGAGCCGTGGTCCTCATAGTAAAGATCGATGTTGCCGGAGTTTTCCTTCCCGGCCGTGACGTATGGCATTCAGGTTCTCCTTGGCGTATTTGCGTGCACGCTGGCGCTGACGGTGTTTAGATGCCCTGGGTCCTTTAAGGGCTCAGCATGATAAAGATCTCAAAGTCTGCTTTAATCTGTATTGAAGGTAACATGATTGCAAATTGGGAAGGCCGCGCCGCCCTCTCCTCCGCCGCGCTGCTGCTCTGGTCATGCCTGGCTACGGGATGCACCAGCAAAAGCGCGCCGCCCCCGCGCCAGGCGGAAGGTGTACCCGTGGTGGTCGCCACGGTCAGCCAGAGGACTGTTCCAGTCGACATCCAGGTGATCGGCAACGTCGAGGCATACGCCACGATCGCCGTGAAATCCCAGGTGGGCGGCGAACTGACCGTGGCCCATTTTCGCGAAGGCGATTTCGTCAAGAAGGGCGACGTGCTGTTTACCATCGATCCCCGCATGCTGGACGCGCAGGTGAAGCAGGCCGAGGCCACGCTGGCGCGGGACAAAGCGCAACTCAGCCTGGCCGAAGCCAACCTGGCGCGCGACATCGCGCAGGAAAAGTATGCGCGCGACCAGGCCGCCCGCTACCGCAACCTCTTTCAGAAGGGCGTGATCTCGCGCGAGCAGTTCGACCAATACCAGACCGGCTCCGACGTCCAGACCGAAGCCGTGCACGCCGACAAAGCGGCCGTCGAAAGTTCGCATGCCGCGGTGGCGGCCGACGATGCGGCGCTGCGCAACATCGAGGTCCAGCTCTCGTACACGGAAATCCGCAGCCCCATCGACGGGCGCACCGGCAATCTCATGATCAAGCAGGGCAACGTCGTCAAGGCCAACGATGTGGATCTGGTAACCATCAATCAACTGCAGCCGATCTACGTTACGTTCACCGTGCCGGAGGCGCGCCTCGCGGACATCAAGCGCTACATGGCGCAGGGGAAAGTCAAAGTGCTGGCGACCCCGCCTGAATTGAGTGAAGCACAGACCGGCGACCTCAGTTTCATCGATAACGCGGTGGACGCCACCACAGGCACCATCAAGCTGAAGGGCACGTTCGCCAACGCCGATCGCAGACTGTGGCCCGGGCAATACGTGCAAGTCACCCTCCGTCTGGGTTCCGCGCGCGACGCCTTGCTGGTTCCCACGGAGGCTGTCGTCAGCGGGCAGGAGGGCCAGTTCGTTTTCGTAGTGAAGCCCGACTTCACGGTGGACGCCCGCCCGGTGGTGCTGGGCGCCCGGATCGAGAAGGAGCAGGTGATCGAGCAGGGCTTGCATTTGGGCGAGACCGTGGTCACCGAAGGGCAGCTTCGGCTGGTGCCCGGCGTCCGCGTGAAGGCGCATAACAGCCGGCGCACGACGGGATAGCACGCGGGGCACCGAGCCATGAATTTCTCCGATATCTTCATCCGCCGCCCCATCGCCACCAGCCTGCTGATGCTGGCGGTCTTTCTGTTCGGGCTGGTGGCCTACCGGGCCCTGCCGGTCAGCGACCTACCCAACGTGGACTTTCCCACGCTGGTAGTCACGGCGACTCTGCCGGGCGCAAATCCCGACACCATGGCCTCGGCGGTCGCCACACCCCTGGAGCGCCAGTTCTCGATCATCGCGGGTCTGGACACCATGAGCTCCACCAGCTCGCTCGGCGTCACCCTGGTCACGCTGCAGTTCGACCTCAGCCGGAATCTCGACGGCGCCGCGGTGGACGTGCAAACTGGCATTACCCAAGCGTCGCCCTATCTGCCGCAGGGCATGCCGACCCCACCGACGTTCGCATCTCGATGATCAGCGGCGTGGCCCAGGTCTCCGTCTTCGGCGCCCAGAAATATGCGGTGCACGCGCAGTTGGATCCCCACCTGCTGGCGGCCAAACAAATCGGCATCGACGAGGTGGAGAACGCCATCGAGAAGTGGAACGTGAACCTCCCCACCGGGACGCTGTTCGGCGCGCACAACTCCTACACCGTGCTGGCCACCGGGCAGCTCATGAGC
>JBEKPZ010000393.1:0-6345 GCA_049520215.1 Bryobacteraceae bacterium
TACTTTATTGGATGCTGGCGGGATTCAAGCTCACGCATGGCGCGCGTTTTCATCACTTTTGGTGGCCCGCAGGGCCATGAAGACAGGTTGGTAACCTGCAGGCCGATTGTTAATCGGCCTTTGCGAGCGAAGCTCGCGTGAGGCGAGCGTCGCTCGCCGAAGAGCGGGTCCGGAGACCCGCCGCTGGCGTGGACACCCGCCCCACAGCACTTGCCAACTGCTACAATTCGGCTGCTAATGTCTATTCCAGCCGAAAGGCAAGACCTGCGTCTGATGCGCGCGATGTTCAGCACCATCGCGCCGCGCTATGACTTCATTACGCGCATTTTCTCCTACGGGATGGATCGCCGGTGGAAGCGGCGCGGTGTCGAGATGGCGAATTTGCCGGAGCGGGCGACGGTCCTGGATCTGGCCTCCGGAACCGGCGACTTTTCGCGGCTGGTGGTGGAGCGTTGCCCGCAGGCCAAGTCCATCGCGGTGGATCTCACCGAGCGCATGCTGCGGCTGGCGCACGAGCGCGGCATCCGCGACGCGGTGTGCGCCGATGCCACCATCCTTCCCTTCCCCGAACACACCTTCGACTGCGTGTTCATCGGCTACGGCCTCCGCAATTTCCCCGACTTGAATGCGGCGCTACGGGAGATCGAGCGCGTCACGCGGCCTGGCGGCCTGTTGGTGACGCTGGACTTTTTCCTTCCGGCGAATCCTGTGCTGCGCCAGTTGTATGTCGGCTATCTGTACGCGCAGGGTGGATTCTGGGGGCTGTTATTGCACGGCCGCCCGCGCATCTACACCTATATTCCGGATTCTCTGCGCTCCTTCGTCTCCATCCAGGATTTCGCCGACCGCCTGCGGAGCTTTGGCTACGCTTCGGTCAAAGCGCGCGGCTTCATCTTCGGCGGCATCGGACTGCACTGGGCCGCAAAGAGGGAGAATCCAGGGCAGGTCGCCGCACCTTAGAAGAGGAGGCCTTTCCATCTGAAGTTGGAAGAGCAAGTTCCCGTGAGGAGCACTAGAGCTTCGATCGGGAAAGCCCGGGAAGCGCCCGGGCCTTCCAGTCTAAGCGGAAAGGAGGCTCAACCCAATGATTCTATTGCTAGTTGACCCGCTGTTGTTCGGCAGCGTCACGCTCATTATCGTCTGGCGCCGTAAGGGCCGACGGTAATGGTCCAGCGGGATCGGACCGCAACTCCGGTCCCGCTACTAGCATACTCCAAGTGAGCTTCGATTGGAATCCCCGATTTCACCAAGTTCGGGTGCACACGTCGGCGTTTGTGTGTGCGGGTGTGTGCGGGGCGTGTGCAGATGTTGAACACTTGGTAATAGAACCGTCTTCCCTTGCCTGGAGGTAACGCATCGGCCGCGTGAGCGTCTTGTGATAAAAGATCCGCGATTCGGCACTAATGTACCAGCCGATTGGAGCAGAAGCCGGCTAGCGGTCGTTTGAAGGTAACTTTCGGTAGGGTACTTTAGCGGATCGAAATTGTTTTGCAATTTGGTATGCGGATTGCTACAGTGGTTTCCCGTGTGGGGGCGTTCCCGAAAGGGACGCCTGGACTTGAGCCGAAGAGGCTGAGATTTTTTGAAACTTTTAGAGTGAAATTTCGTCTATTCTCTGTCGGGCAAACGAACCCGACAGGATAGAACGAAAAAAGATAGGAGAGAAGATCATGAACAGAACCGAACTCGAAAAATACAAGGCGATCCTGTTAGCCAAGCAAGCCGAACTGTCGGGCGGGCTGCGGAATCGCGACGAGATCCTGATCGAGAAGTCCCCGGATGCTCTGGATGAGGTGCAACTTGCTGGAGAGCGGGAACTTGCGATCCGCAACCTGGACCGCGAGGCCAGTCTGCTGCGCAACGTGCGGGCGGCGCTATTCCGTGTAAACGAAGGCAGTTATGGCGTTTGCATGCACTGCGAAGAGGAGATCAAGCCCAAGCGCCTGGACGCCGTGCCGTGGGCCGGCTTCTGCATCCGCTGCCAGGAAGCTGCGGATCGAAATGAGTTTGCCGCCGCCGAGTCGATCGACGATATGCTGCGGGCCGCCTGATCACGGCCTGATTCAGTATCATTCAGCATAATTCAGCCGGGGGCGCGGGAGTAATCTCGCGCCCTTGGTGTCTCACGTGGGTCAATTCCCCCAATGGAGTTCTTGAGCCAATGCCGGGATCAACCCGCCCGCCTGGGAGTCCTTCCCGGTAGCTTCAACCCGCCCACCCGAGCCCACCTGGCGCTCGCCGAAGCCGCATTGGTGGAACTGGATGAAGTGGTGCTGGTTCTGCCGCGCACTTTCCCCCACAAGAACTACGATGGAGCGAGTTTTGCCCAACGCGCGGATATGCTGCGCGCGTCGCTCAATGGGCGTCCGCGGCTGGCCGCAGCTACCAGCGTTGGCGGCTTATTCATCGAGATTGCGCTGGAATGCCGCGCCGCTTATGGGCCGAACGTCGAATTGGCATTTGTCTGCGGCCGGGATGCAGCCGAGCGGATGGTTGGCTGGGACTATGGCAAACCCAATTTCATCAATCGGATACTCGAATCATTTCACCTATTAGTTGCCTACCGGGAGGGGGCCTATGAACCGCCCCAGCATCTGCGGCAACATATCCGCGCGCTGCCTTTACCCACCGGTGTGAATGGCATCTCAGCCAGCGACGTGCGCCGGCGCATTCGCGACGGGTTCCCCTGGCAGCATCTGGTGCCCGACGCCATCGTGCCGATGGTGCGCGAGATCTATCGCCCGCCGGAGTAGTCCTGGTACAGCCGGGCGATGTGCGCGCCGCGAACGTCTCCCGGATGAATCACCACGCGATAGCGGAAGCGCAGAGTTTCGCCGGGCGCCAGGGTGAGGCTGCCGTCTTTGCTCTTGTCGTTTTCGAAATCGCGCAGACCGAAAATGTTCGCCGCAAAGAGGCCGTAACCGCGTGCGTGCCAATAGGTTGGGTGCCTGGGATTCGACGGATGGTCGAACATCGCGATTCCCAGCGGCTCGCCATCCACTACGCCATAGTAATCCACCCAATCGGCGCGCTTGCCCCAGATCTCCTTTTCGCCCTCGCGTCCCTGGGAGTCCACCATGTGGCCGGTGCGCGCCGGTTGCGCGGGGCCGCCGCTGTGCGGTTCTTCCAGGGCGGACGCCACACGCAGAGCGAAGGTGCCTTCCTTGCTGTCGCCAAAGACGGCCTTTTCGCGCGCCGTGAGAGTGATGTCGAAGTCAATGGTGCGGGTCTTGGGTTCGCCGTAAAAAATCATGTGGCGTGCTTCGGTCACCAGTACTTTGCCGGCAGGATCGCGCCAGTCAAAGGTGGCATCGATTACCCCTGAGTCCTTGCCTCCCGCCAGGTTGTCGATCTTGGCCAGCACGATGCGCCCGAATTTGGGCCCGCGCGTTTCGTTACCCCAGAAGTCGATCCCGTTCACGTCGCCGTGGGCGAACCACAGTCCGCGATGGTGGGGATGGTCGTGCGCTTCGCCCGGTATATCCTCCATCGGGTAGCCACGCGTCACGATCTTGCCGCTGGCCGAGCGCAATGGGTGCAAATAGGGTTTGTTGGTCTCCGGCCCGATGAAGAACTGGGTGAACGGCTTCCCCTTGATCTCGACCGAGATGTACTCGATGCCGTGTTGCGCGATACGCACCTGGGCGGCGAGGGGCGCGGCCAGCAGGATTGCCCAGAGGACTGGCTTCATCATGGCAACAGTACAACACACGGCGTCGCGCGCGGCAATCTCTGCGCCGGTACTGGTCTGGTACTAGAACAACTTCTATAGAGGCAGGTGTAAACAGGATTGACATTACGGATCAGTTGAGTAATTCTATCTATTTATGAGCAAAACAGGCTTGATGCCGAAGCTGCTTGGTCTGGCTCTCCTCCTGATCCCCTGGCAACTGCTCGCTGAGGAAAAAGCCAGCACCATGGTCATCGTGGCGGACAGCCGCCATCTCACCGGCCTCACGGCCTGGTGGGTCAACGTGTACAACGAAAGCCATTTTTATTTCGCACTGCTGACGGTCGTGACAATTCCGCTGGGAGGCGCCATCTTGGGCGGCCTGGCCGATCTGCTGATGCGCCAGATCGGGATCGATCTGAAGTCCAGAGCGCTCAGAGAGAACTAGCGGCCCGATCTATTTTTATTGAGGTGATTCATGAATTGGTTTTATGTGCTCCTGCCCATTGCCGGGGTTCACGTCTGGTGGCCCGGCTTGGTGATCCTGGGGCTGGGCGTCGGGATTATCGGAGGCTTCTTTGGCATGGGCGGCGCCTGGATGGTCACGCCCGCCCTGAACGTCCTCGGTCTTCCGATGGCCTTTGCGATCGGGACCGACATCACCCATATGGCCGGAAAGTCGCTGATTTCCACGATGCGGCACGCCAAGTTCGGCAACGTCGATTACAAACTCGCACTGATCATGGTCTTCGGCACCATCGGCGGACTGGAGATCGGCGCCCGCAACATCATGTGGCTGGAGCGCGTCGGAAAGATCGATCTGTATGTGCGCTGCGGTTACCTTGTCCTGCTGACCGGGATCGCCTGGCTGGTGTTTGCCGACGTGCTGAAGCGGCGGAACAAAGATCGCGCAGCCAAGGCCGCCGGCCGAACCGTGGATCAGCTCACCACCGGCATTGAATGGTACAAGACGCTGCAGCAGATCAAGATTCCGCCGGTGGTCAACTTCCCAAAGGCCGGTGTGCGCTGCTCGGTTTGGCTGCCGGTGGCGGTCGCCTTCTTTACCGGGTGGCTGGCGGGCGTGCTGGGAATTGGCGGCGGATTGATCCGCATGCCCTCGCTGATCTATCTGATCGGCTGCCCCACGCACGTGGCGGTGGGCACGGACCTCTTCGAAATCGCCGTCTCCGGGCTGTACGGCGCGGCAACTTACAGTTACAAGGGACGCGTGGAATTGTGGGCCGCGTTCATCATGCTGATCGGGGCGGCCGTTGGCGCGCAGATCGGCGCCGTGGCCACCAAATACGTCAAGGGTTACGGAATCCGCATCTTCTTCGGAATTGCCGTGGTGGGCTGCGACATATCCATTCTGATGAAGATTATCGCGGCCACGCACCCCAGCCTGAGATCGGTCCTGGACCTCTCCGCAACCATTCTGGTTATGGGCCTGGTGTCGCTGCTTTCGCTATTCATCGTGATGAAGTTCGTGATGGGTGTGCGGGAAGAACTGGCCATGAAGAGAGAGGCGGTGTTGGTTGCATAGAACGACTCTGGCGTTGATCGCCGCGGCGCTGGCCCTAGCGGGCTGCGGGCCTCTGGGCAAGGTGGAACAGGGCCGGGTCATCGCTTATGACCCGCAAACGCGACAGGTGACCTTGATTCTGGAGGGCGCCGCCGCGACCCGATCCGGCCCCGGGGTTCTGCCGCCCGTCACCATCGAGGCACCCACGGATCCAAACGAAATGGGCCCCGCGCCGGCGGCTGGCGGCTTGCTCCTCCTCGACGCTAGGAACCGGCGCATCGTGATTTATGATCGCGCCACGCAAGCCTTCCGGACCATCCCCTACACGCCGCTCGCAGAGCGCCGCAATGTGGCCAAGAGCCCCGGGCCTCCGGTGGTGGACCGGGTCAAGAAAACCATTACCCTGTACGCCGCAAAGGATCGCACTCTGATTACATTCGGCGTGTCCGACGACCTTCTGGCGATGCCCGCCGATACCTGGCGGGCTGGGGACGTCGTTCGCTACTACTACAAAGACCCTGGCCAGGCGCTGCGATTGATGAACGTGACGCGGACGGATCTCTCCAAGGCCACCGGCTAGTTGAGTTGTGGGGCAGGCCCTCGGCCTGCGGCGGCCTCCCAGGCCGTCTCTTTTGGTTGCGGCTATGCTGCTCTGTGGGGCAGGCCATCGTTTTTCGTGGCCTGCCGCCGCTGGCAGACGACAAAAAACGATCGTCTGCCCCACCGAAGCACCATTAAGTCACGGTCGCGGCTCGGCAGCCGTGATGGCATCCACCAGGATGATGTTGGTCTTCGTATCCAGCGTGCCGGACACCTTCACCTTCTGCCCGGCAAAGGCATCCGCCGCCTTGGCACTCCCGAGCAAATAAACATTGCCGCCTTCCACCAGCGCGTACTGCGATCCGGCTTTGACGCATTCGCGGACGCACCTGGCGTCCGGCTTCACGTTCATCGCGGTGTGATCGGCGCCGCACATCTTGTCGGTGACGATTCCTGTAAAAGTGCGCTTGGCCTGCGCCGAAACGAGCAGCGCGGCGGCGCCGAAGAAAACGATAACGGTCTTCATGGTATTTGGATTCTCCTGTTCTGTCGATTGATCTTGAGCCAAAGTTCGTTGTATCTGTCTTCGCTCAAAACTTCCTTCAATTGAAAA
>JBEKPZ010000394.1:0-6841 GCA_049520215.1 Bryobacteraceae bacterium
GCGGCCTCCAGGTTCGTGCCGTGCGAGGCTTGGCGCGTGCTGTGTGCCAGTTTCCAGGCCTGCCCGGTGCGCTCGGCGGGCGTGGGATTGCGCGGGGCGCGCGCGAACGGGAGCACCTGCGTCCAATTGCGCCCGCGTCCCCGCTCCACGGCAGTCGCCGCCGCCGAGGCCGCGTCCAAATCCTGCTGGGAAACGCTGGCCGAAGTGTCCACCAGGATGGCTAGCGCCACTTTGGATTCGTAGAACGTGAGGCGCGGCTCAGCGAGCGCTAGCAGGATGGCCGCCAGCGCAGCGGCTTTCACCGCCACGCCGGCTCGCCGCGCGGAGTTGCGCCATTCCCAGGCAGCCCAGGCGAGCGGCGCGAGAGCCAGCGGAATCAGCCATGGGTGGGCGAATGTCATAGCGTCACGAAGCCTTCTTCATGGCAACCGGCCGCCGCGAGACGCGCGCTACCCGGCGGCGAAAACGGCCGTACAGAATCCACTCCGCCAGCAGTCCCGCGCCGCCCGCCAAAGCCAGCCACTGCCACAGGTCGGTAGCCTCCCGCAGGGGCGCAGCGAACTTCGGAATGCCGCGCCGCGTTTCGGGCGGAACGTCCCACTGGGATTCCCAAAGCTGCGGCAGCGTCAGCGAGTAGACATATTCGCGATCGCCGGCCAGCACGCGCACGGTGCCGGCCGTGCCGCTGAAGAATTCGAGCGATTGGCCGCGCAGCGTGAACGGCGCGGGATTGCCGTCGTCGCGCAGCACGCGCACGCCGGCCGCCCGCACATCCGCGTCGAGCGAAACTTTCACGGCGCCCACGCTGCCGGCGGTCAATTCCCAGCGCCGGAAGATGTCGGGCGCCATCCAGCGCAGCAGGTTGGCGTAGAGCAGAGGCGTGGACAATTCATAACGCATCGCCGAAAGCGCCGGATGAAAGCCCAGCACCACGATCTTCGGCTTGCCGGGGCGCGCCACGATAACGGGCCCTTCGGCTACCTCGGCGATCTTCAGATCGTCCGGCGCCGCTTCGAAAACCGAAGCGGATTCCAGGCGCAGATCCTTGGCGCGCAGACCGGCGCCCAGCGCATGGCCGGTGAGCCAACGGGTGAGGGGCGCGTCCGATACGCGCGCGCGCACCGGTATGGGAGAACCGCCCGCCGGCGGATCGATCCAGATGGAATCCGCCTGCGAGGGCGTGGGCGGATGGAACCGGTCCAGGATGACGAGCGCGGCGGGGTCCTGCGCGCGATATTCGGAGGGCGCGCGAAAGGTAGCCACCACCTGGGGGCTGGCGGCCAGCACGGGGCGCAGCAGGTCCGGCTCGGCGGAATACACCGTCACGCGCAGAGCCGGCTGGGCTGGCAGTTGCAGCGTGGCGCGATCGTCGGCGGGGAAGGCGTCGTGCGGCAGAAGTTGCGCCTGCAGAAAGCCGGCCGAGCGGCTGCGAAACTGGAAGCTAGTTTCGCGATCTGCGCCTGGCGCGAGCGTGATGCGCTGGGATCCGGCGGACAGATTACCGGGGCCATCCGGCGACGGGCCGAAAGCCAGCGCGAGCGTGACCGTGCGCGGCCGGGCGCCATAGTTGCGGAGCGAAACGTAGATCTCCCACACGTCGGGATCGGCGGTTGAACGGCGCACGCCGATGCGGCGCAGACCGCAGTTTTCGATGGCATCGGGCACGCTCAAGAAGCGCAAGGCCGGCACTGGGCCGCGCACGTCGGCAAGCGGTTGGCCCAGCTTGCCGGTGCCGACGAAGACAGCCTCCCCGGCACGCCGTCCGCCCTGCGCCTGGATCTGCCGCACGAAGGCCAGCGCCTGGTCCAGGTTCAGCGCCGTGGCACCAGGTTCGGAATCGGCGATAGCTTCTTCCAGTTTCTTGCGGTCGGGTTCGAAGGCCGTGGCGGGCGTGACCAGGGCGTCGGCGCGCACCAGCATGATGCGATCGCGTGCGGGCACGGCACGGACATAGGCGCGGGCGCGATCGCGGGCCAGGTCCATCAAGGTGCGCGTGGAGGTGCGGGCAGCCATCCAGGCGGAGGTATCCAGGATCAGCACATGATCGCGCGGCGCGGAGGCGGGTGCCCCCAGACGCAACTGTGCGATCGCCAGCAGCAGGAGCGCGATCGAGGCAAGCTGCAGCAGCAGCGAGAACGGCTGTTGGATGCGGCGCCGGCGCGCCACCACGGTGGGCTGCTCGGCCGACACCCAGAAACGCAGGGTGGAGACGACTTGGCGGCGGCGGGAGCGGTCGAGCAGATACAGGGCGAGGGTCATGGCTGAAAGGGCGCCGAACGCGGCTAGGAATTGAGCGAGTGTGAGGTTCAGGAGGTGCATACTCAGAGCGGGGCTTAAGCCCCGCGCGGGCTCAAGCCCGCCCTCCAACCGAGCGCATCAATGGCCCGAAGATGACTTCCTCCACCGGCTGCGCGGTCGACACTCCGGCGTAACGGCCGCTGTTGCGCAACGCCAGCTTCTGGATGGCGGCGGCATACTCATCGAACGCCTCGGTATACCTGGCGCGCGCCGACTGGTCGAATTGCACCTTCAAGCGGCCCCCGGTTTCGGCGTCCTCCAGTTCCAGTTCGCCGTCCCAGGGCGGCGTGCGATCCTCGTCCGACCAGATCTGCAGCAACATCAACTCGTGTCCGAAATCCGCCAGAAATTGCAGCGCCCGTTCGCAACCCTGGTCGTCCAGGAAATCGGAAATCACGATCACCAGGCCGCGCTGCGAATAGCGCGAAATGAATTCGCGCAGCACGGCGAAGAAGTCCGTCTGGCCGCCGGCTTCCAGGGCGCCGAGCGAATCCAGCACGGGACCGAAGCGATGGCGCCCGCCGGTACACAAGAACCTGCGGCCCAGCTTGCCCGAGAACGGGTGCAGCTCAATGCCATCCAGGCGCACCATGCCGACATAGCAAAGCGCGCCCGCCAGCCGCCGCGCGTAATCGAACTTGCCGCCGGCCTGCATCGAATCGCTGGTATCGAGGAGCATCCGCACGGGCACGCGCGGTTCCACCTGGAACATTTTCAGGAACAGCTTTTCCAGCCGCAGATAGGCGCGCCAGTTCACCGCGCGCAGATCGTCGCCGTGATGGAAACTGCGATGGTCCAGAAACTCCTGCCCGGCTCCGGAAAAGCGCGACGGGTTGTGCCCGCCGACCAAGCCGGGGAACGACTTTTGCCAGCGCAGGGCCAGCCGCTCCAGTTTCTCCAGAAACTCGCGGTCGAGAATAGGCGCGGAGTTCATGACGCGGTGGCGGGATTACGCGGCGGCGTGAGAGGTGACTTTCTGGATAATCGTGTCCAGGATGGTTTCCGGCGTTTGCCCATCCGCGTGGGCGTCGAAGTTCAGGATGATACGGTGACGCAGGACGGCGCGCGCCACGTGTTGCACGTCGTCGATCGAGAGGTGGTAACGGCCGCGCATCAGCGCCAGCACGCGCCCGCACTCCACCAGGGCTTGCGCGCCGCGAGGGGAGCTTCCGTAGCGGACGTACTTGCGGGCCACTTCGTGCGCTTCGCGCTGCTCCGGCTGCGTGGCCATGACCAGTTGGATGGCGTACTCCTGCACGTGCGGCGCGACCAGAACTTCGCGGCATACCGAGCGCACTTCCATAATGGCGTCGCGGTCGAGCACCGCACTTACGGTCGTCTCTTCCCGTTGAATGGTGCGCTCCACGATGCGGTTCAATTCCTCGCGCGTGGGATAGGTTACCAGGATTTTCATGAGGAAGCGGTCGAGTTGCGCCTCGGGCAACGGATAGGTGCCCTCCATTTCGATGGGATTCTGCGTAGCCATCACCAGGAATGGACGTTCGAGCTCGTGAGTGGTGGTACCGCTGGTGACGGTGCGCTCCTGCATGGCCTCCAGCAGCGCCGATTGGGTCTTGGGAGTCGCGCGGTTGATTTCATCGGCCAGCACCAAATGAGCAAAGATGGGGCCGGGCTGAAACCGCAGGAACTTGGCGCCGTGGTCGCTGGTTTCGATGATCATGCTGCCGACGATATCGGCGGGCATCAGGTCGGGGGTGAACTGAATGCGGGAGTATTTCAATTGCAGCGCGCGCGCCAGGGTTCGGAGGAGCGTGGTTTTGCCCAGGCCCGGCACGCCTTCCAGCAAGACGTGCCCAGAGGCAAGCAGACAGATGAGCACGCCCTCCACGACGTCGTCCTGGCCGACGATGATCTTGGCGATTTCGGCTCGAACGCTAGCCAGACGTTCGACGGCCACTTGGAGTGCCGCTTCGGTTCCCACTTTATTATTGTAGAGCACAGCGGGTCTGGAGACCCGCTGCAGGCGTGGACGCCCGCCCCACTTTTCGATTTATTTACGAACGAAGCCAATCAGTTGCTTGTTTACTTATGCTTGCAAAAATGGCGAAGCCAATTTCCGCGCGGTCTCCGGTTGCCTAATGGCTGCGGAAAAATGCGGAAGCAGTACATCTGAAATCCTTGTGCAGATGAGGCACCAGACGTCTCAACAAAAAAACCCGATAATAAGAAAGCTTGCGCTCTTGCCGCATTTTGATCGTCGCGCCTCCCGTGGGCCCCATCGGGTCCGGCGAAGCCGGCGGCGTCGAAACACACTTGCTCAATCTCGCTCCGATTCTGGTGGCACGCGGGTACGAGATCGGTATGGTGGCTCCGGCAGGCAGCGTGGTGTCCGCGGGCGTCAGGTTGTACCCGGTTGCGGGCGACCCAAGCCTGAGCGCAACGCGCGCCGAGCGGGCCGCGATCACCGTGGTGCGGACCGGCGGTCTGCTGGAAAACATGTGGGACCAGGCGCTCCGATTGCAGCGCCAGTACGACGTGGTCATCGGTGTCAGTTATGACTGGCTGCCGTTTTACCTGACTCCTTTCTTCAGCACACCGGCCGGACATTGGATCACCATCTGTTCCGCCATGGATGAGGTGGACAGGATGATCCAAAAGCGCTGGCGGGAGGGCGGGTTGAAACTCGCCATGTACACAGGCGCGCAGGTCCGCACGTTTCCGTTCCTTGAGGGCGAGCGGGTTCAGCTTCTGTACGGAGGAGTGGACACCGCGGTTTTCCAATACAATTCTCAGCCGCTGGACAGATTGTGCTGGGCCGGACGAATCTCGCCGGAGAAGGGATTGGAGGATGCCATCGCGGTGGCGCGTGCGCTCGGCAAGCCGCTGGACATTTGCGGCAAGATCCAGGACGAGGCGTATTGGCGGGCGGTGATGCGCGATGCTGGTGGGCAAGTTGTTTATCACGGGTTTTTGGACCCGGTGGAGTTGCAGCGGCGATACGCCGGCGCGTGCGTCACGCTGGTTACGCCGCGCTGGATCGAGGCTTTTGGAAACACGGTGATTGAGTCGCTAGCGTGCGGCACACCGGTGGTGGCATATAACAGAGGCGGACCGGCGGAGATCGTCGAGCATGGCAGGAGCGGCATTTTGGCGCCGCAGGAGGCGGGCGTGGAGGCCTTGGTGGAGGGCGTGCGGGCGGCGGTTCGACTGGACCGGCGGGTGGTTCGCGCGCGCGCCGAGGAGTTCTCGTTTGTCAGGATGGCGGATCGGTTTGAGGTTTGGGTAGAGTCGGTATCGGGCGCGGCTCATGGCTCGTCGTCCTAAATCGCGATCTTGGTTTCTATCGCATCATAATCCGCGTGAACGCCGCCGTCCGTGGTGTCGAGAAGCCCTGCCGCCGCCAAGGCTTGGACATCCGCGTGCACATTGCTATAGTCGCGCTCCAGCGCCCTTGCCAGGGCGCGGACGCTGGTGACATTGTGCCGGCGGACGTAGCGGAGTAGTTCCATACGCCTGGCGGTGAGGACGCGGGCGAGGGACTCCCAAGTCTCAAAGGCCAAGTAGCGTTCATGGAACGAATCGCCACGCTCGGCGCGGTGCCACGCATCCACGAACCTGCGCGCTGCCTCATCCTCCATCGCGCCGCCGACCGTAACTTTCACATCGTTCATTTGCCACCTCGCAGGATCCGCACATCGGACCAGAAATCGGCCATCAGTTGTTCGACAGTACGAAAGGCGTAAGCTGTCTCGACGCCTTGAAAATGCCGATGATCGCCTTTGCCGCGCTCATTGTCGTACCCGACCTCCCGGACACCGAAGCGGCCGTAAAAGAGGCGGTATTTTAGGCCATGCCTCGATGGTGGAACGGGCGACGGAACACGCCACAAAACCATTTCCACGATTGCGCCATCGCTATACTCGATGCGCTCATGGAAGAGCAACTCAGCCCTCATCAAGCATCTATGATGGCATAGCGGACCATATGGTGTCAATATCCATACCTGGGCGTTGTCCGGGCGGGACTAAGAGTCCCGTGCAGGTTGGGAGCCGGCCCACAGAGCAGCATAGCGGCAACCTAAAGAGGCGAGGGCCTGCCCCACGAAGAATCCGCGCAAGCCGCGAAGACTCTGACCTGTTGTAATACTAAATCCGGATCAATCCAGCTTGTAGATGGTCAGACCGGAGAGCAGCTTCGGATAAAAGTCAGTGGACTTCTGGGGCATCACTCCGCCGGCGAATGAGATCCGCGCCACTTCCTCTACGGAGACGGGCTTGAGCAGAAACGCTACTTGCGCTGCACCGCTGCGGGCCGCTTCCAGCGCGGCATCCAGACCGCGCACGTAGCGCAGGTTCTTTTCCTCGCGCACGGCCTCTTCGCCGATTCCCAGCAGGCGCAGCAACCGGTCGTGCAGCACGCGCACGTCCAGGTGCCCGGCGGAATCGCGCGCTTCGATCAAGTACAGGCGGCTGCCCATGGCCGCGCCGATGATCGCGCGGCCGGGCGAATCCGTCCAGGCGCGCTGCAGCGCTTCGATGCTGGGGATCTGCGCCACCTCGAAGCCGGCGGCTGCCTGCCGGAT
>JBEKPZ010000395.1:0-6341 GCA_049520215.1 Bryobacteraceae bacterium
CGATTCCCCTTCCGCTACCTGCCGGGCGCGTCCGCCGAGGTGCGCGACGACATGCCCGAAAAGGAGCGCGACATGGCCTATTTCCACGCGGTGCTCGACCACATCGCCTCGCTGACCCTGCGTCACCCGCCCAAGGAAGAAGGCCGATGAACGTTCGCGTCGCCGAGCTGTGCGGATTGCGCCAGTTCCGGTTGCTGGACGCGGCGCTGGCCGATCCCGGCCCGGGTGAAGTGCAGGTGCGCATCGACGCCGTCGGCATCTGCGGCTCCGACCTGCATTCTTACGCCGAAGGCGCAGTGGGCGATACGCCGTGCCAGTATCCTATGGTGTTGGGCCACGAGCCGGCGGGCGCAATCGTGCGCGTGGGCGCCGGCGTGACCGGCTGGAATGCCGGCGACCGCGCGGCGTTCGAACCGGCCATCTACTGCTACCACTGCGAATTCTGCCGCACCGGCCACCACAATGTCTGTGCCAACCTGCGCTTCATGAGCATGCCGGGCGATCCCGGGTTCTTTCGCGACTACGCCAACATTCCCGCGCACAACCTGGTAGCGATTCCGCCGGGTATGAGCGCGCGCGACGCCACCATCATCGAGCCGCTCGCGGTGGTGTTGCACTCCATGCAGTTTGTCGCGCTCCGGCCATCCGAAACCGCCGCGGTCTTCGGCGCGGGGCCCATCGGACTGATGACGGTCGTCTGTCTGAAGCTGGCCGGCGCGGGCCGGGTCTGGGCCATCGAGCCAGTCGCCGCGCGCCGCGAGTTGGCGCTGCAGGCCGGCGCGGCCGCGGCGCTGGACCCCTCCGCCATCGACCCCTCCCACGAGATCCTGCGCGACACCGGCGGCCGCGGCGTGGACGTAGCCATCGATTGCGTCGCCATCGGCGGCTCCACCAACCACTGCCTGCGCGCCGCGCGCCACGCCGGACGCGTGGTGGTCACCGGAATCCCCGTGGAAGTCCAAGTGCCGCTGGAATTCTCCCCGATGCGCCGTAAGGAATTGGTCCTCTACACCGTGCGCCGTTCCAATCACGAGACGGAGGCCGCGCGCGATATGCTGGCGGCCAATCTCCCGCGGTTTGCCGCCATGATCACGCACACGCGCCCGCTGGACCGCATCGCGGAAGCCTTCCATCAGGTGGAGCACCGCGCGGACGGAGTCGGCAAGCTGGTAATCGTTTGTGGGGCAGGTTGACAACGTTGACAACCTGCAGGCCGATTGTCAATCGGCCTTCCGTTTGCGGCGTGCCGCAATGTGGGGCAGGCTCTCAGCCTGCAGCGGCCTCTCAGGCCGCCTCTCCTGCTTTTGGAACGTTGACGAACGATGTTCGTTACAAACGTCGTTCTTGACGAATGTCGTTCGTTACACTACAGTAATAACAGATGAATGATGAAACTCCGCGCCACATCGTCAGCCGCCGGAATCGTCCGGCTAAAGCTCCCTTAAGCCGGGACGTCATCGTTTCAACGGCTCTTCACATTCTGGAGCGGGACGGCCCCTCCGGATTGAGCCTGCGGCGAATCGCGGCCGCTCTGGACACCGGCGCGGCTTCGCTTTATGTCTACGTCGCGAATCTTGAGGAACTGCACGCGCTGATGCTCGATCGGGCCTTGGCGGCGGTTCCATCGAAGAAACCTGGCAGCCTGCCCTGGCGCGAGCGCCTCAAGGCAATCCTCCTCGCCTACTTTCGAGTGCTCTACGAGCGACGGGGATTGGCCCAACTGGCGCTATCGACGATAGCCGCCGGTCCTAATTCACTGCGCATCTGGGATCTGCTCCTGGGTCTGCTCAAAGAGGGCGGAGCCGACGATATCGAAGCGGCATGGGGTCTGGACCTGCTCACTTTATACGTCACCGCAATTGCGGCCGAACAGAGCATTCGACGCGAAGGCGATCGGGGTTTACGCGGGGTGAAGAGCGCATTGGCCACTGTCTCCGTGGACCAATTCCCCTTCGTGTTCGCGCTAAAGGAGGCGCTGCTCTCGGGCGGCGGCGACACCCGTGCCCATTGGGCGTTGGACGTAATTATTGACGGCATTGCCGGCGGCCCCGGTCCAGGCCGGAGCGCCGCGGCGCGCCGCGCCGGCGGAAAGCGCGACGGGCCGGGCAAGCGATGACAGTCAACCATACAAAGGAGAGGTCTTTATGCAGTACGATCCATCCGCCATGCAGAACCACCCATCGGCCCATACGGGCTTTACGAAAATCTATGAAGGCAACCCACCCTGGGACATCGGCAAGCCACAACCGCCGTTCGTGGCGGTCGCTGATCGGGTGATCGGTCCAGTGCTCGACGCTGGCTGCGGCACGGGCAACACGGCTCTTTTCTTCGCCGATCGAGGTCATCGGGTCACCGGCATCGATTTTGTGGAAGAGGCCATCCGGCGGGCCCGTGCCAAGGCTGCCGAGCGTGGTCTGACTGTGGAGTTCCTGACCAAGGACGCCATGACCCTCGGCGAATGGGAGAGGAGTTTCGCCAGTGTGATCGACAGCGGTCTGTTTCACGTCTACGCCGGAGGCGACCAGCGACGCTACGTCCAAGGCTTGGCCCACGTGGTCCGACCGGGCGGGCGGCTCTTCTTGTTCACTTTCACGGAGAAGGCGCCGGAAGGAGGAGTGTCTCGACAGCAATTGTACGAAATCTTCGAGGACCGCTGGGAGGTCGAATCTGTGGAGTTGGTGCGGGGCGAGGTGAGTTCAGCGTTCACGGCTGAGTTTCCGGATGCCTTTCCGCCGGGCGGCCCGGAGGGGTGGTTCGCGATCATCCGCAGGAAAGATTGAATCGCATGGCGTCGGCAGGCTGGTGATCGCTGGCTGAGGTGCGTGGTATTACAACAGGTCAGAATTCTTAGTGGGGCAGGCCCTCGGCCTGCGGCGGCCTCTCAGGCCGCCTCTTTGGGCTGCGGCATGCCGCCGCGTCGGACCCCGCCCCGCGCTGCGCGGGACTCCCATGTCCGCGGCGGCGCCTCTCCGATAAATCGACAGCACGCTCACGTTTATGGTTATTAATCGCGCAGAATCGGACATTCGGCCAATGTGGCGAACGTTGGGTTCGCGACGGCATGCCCAACTTCTGGATTCCGCGTTTTTCGGCCGGAATGATCGAGGCGCCTCGCATTCCAGCGCGTTGACATCCCAGGTCCCGTTCGGTCCCGAAAAGCTGATCGGCACGCCCTTCGCGACGGTCCGGGCCCGGCGACAGGATGGTCGAGTCCGCTAGTGCTGTGCCTACCCTCACGACGAAGCGAGCCAGCGGCTATAATCTCCAGGGAGGGACTACGGTCTAATAGGATTATAGGCCCGTCGTTATGAGCGCGATACAGCCGAAAATCCTGACGTGGGCACGAGAGACCGCCGGCCTGTCGCTCGATGGTGCCACACGCGCGCTCGGCCTCACCGATGCCCGCGGACGTACGGGTAGGCAGCGCCTGGAAGCCATGGAGCTTGGCGAGGACGAACCAACACGCCCCGTCCTGCTGAAGATGGCCAAGACGTACCGTCGGCCACTTCTGGTCTTCTACCTGGCAGAACCACCCAAAGCCGGAGATCGCGGACAGGACTTCCGCACCTTGCCCGGCCATGAGAAGTTCAACCCTGAGCTCGATGCCTTCCTGCGGGACATCAAGGCACGCCAGGGGCTCATCCGGTCGATGCTCGAAGACGATAAGGCCGAACCATTAGAGTTCGTCAGCTCGGCAACGATTGAACTCCCCGCCGCTAAGCTTGCGGCGAGGATGGCTGAACGGCTCAACTTCAGCCTGGCACGGTATCGCGGCACCAAAACCCCGGATGAAGCGTTCGCGTACCTCCGGGAGACGATCGAGGCCAGTGGCGTCTACATCCTCCTCCTGGGGAACCTCGGCAGCCATCACACGAACATCCCCGTAGAAGTATTCCGTGGGTTCGCTCTCGCCGACAATATCGCCCCATTAATCGTGATCAACGATCAGGACGCCAGGACGGCATGGTCGTTCACCGCATTGCACGAACTCGCGCACCTGTGGCTGGGACAGACGGGGATCAGCGGGACGGATAGCGAGAATAAGATCGAGCGGTACTGCAACGACATCGCAGGAGAATTCCTGCTCCCCGCGAGCGAGGTACGACAACTCGCGCCCGTTCTGAAACTGAGCGTCGCGACCGTCGCGGAACAGATCGGACCATTCGCGCAGGCGCGCCGCGTAAGCAGAGCAATGGTTGCGTACAAGCTCTACCAGGCCGGCATGATCGGCAAGACCACGTGGGCAGCACTCGACCGGCGCTTCAAAGATGAGTACTTGCGGTTCAAGCAGCTCGAGGCAGAAAAGAACAGGAACGCCGAAGGCGGACCGAACTATTACATCGTCCGCCGGCACCGCGTCGGCCACGCGCTCCTAGGGCTCGTGCGCCGATCGCTGGATGAAGGAACGACTACGTACACTAAAGCAAGCAGGGTCCTTGGGGTGAAGGCGCGCAGCGTAGAACCACTTCTATCGATGGGAGGTGCGCGCTAAGAAAGTGTTGCACCTCTTCGACGCGAACGTTCTCATCACGGCCAGCAACATGTACTACCCGCTCGGCGGCGTGCCTGAGTTCTGGGAGTGGATCGACTACCAAGCAACGAACGGACGCGTCAAACTTCCCGTCGAAGTCCTGGACGAGGTCCTCGCGGGGAGCAAGAAGGACGACCCGCTCCTGGACTGGATGACTGCGCACAAGGACGTCCTGCGCCTGAAGGAAAAGGTCGATCCGTCACTCGTTAACAAGGTAGTCACCGAAGGATACGCACCAGACCTGACCGATGACGAACTCATCGAGATCGGGCAGGACCCTTTCCTCATAGCGTACGCGCTAGCAAAGACGGCGGAGCGTTGCGTTGTCACCGTCGAAGTCAGCTCGCCGAGCAAGAAGCGCCAGAACCGAAAGGTCCCTGACGTGTGCAACCACTTCGGAGTGAACTGTCAAAACCCCTTCCAGGTCTACCGATCCCTCGGGTTCACCACCGCCTGGAAGAAAACATAGATTCCGGTCCGTCCTCTTCCTGGCAAGATCGATTGCCGCTTGGCGGATAGCCTGGATACGCAACGAGAGATGCGCTACCAAATCGGCCCCCCCGGCTTGTCCACGGGACCGTCGTGAGCGTGGAGGTCGTCAGCCAGGGGAGCGAAGCCTGTAATACGGTCGTCCAGTTCTTTACCGTAGAAATCGACGCCAATCTTGGTGACTTTGAGTTCGATTTGTTCACAACCCCGTCGGCAGCGCCACAATCTGGATTCCCTCCATCCTTACCGCTCTCGAAAGCTCAGAGCATGAACCGTGGGATCGTGAACTGTCGGCTAGCGGCTGTGATATAGGATAGCCAAGTGCGAAGGTCCGTGTTGTGCCGTGGACGTTCCATTTGGCGCCTATCAGGATGAACACCGTACTCTGGCGGCGCGCGATGGGATCAGTAACGACAAGTCGGCCTGGCAGCGCTAATGGCCGAATAGCGGTGAATCACAAGACTCGGCGCAACTACAATCCACAGAAAACAAACGCCCAACGCCAATCGCAAAGCCGAATCCCTGTTACGGCCATGCTATCCTCTTGCCGAGTGCACTATGGGCTTCTCCAGAAAATCCCCTGGCCGGGTTCCCGGCGCTCCCTCGGTCCCTGGTCGCTATGCAACGCAATGCGACATCATGCCAACGGATGTTACCGAAAATGGAGGAACGGCCGGCCCTCTCATCTTCCGAACCACCTCAGCCGCCACGACGCAAATCTTCATTCCCATGGGTGGCCAGCGCCCCGGCCACCTATTCGTTCGTCAAGCCCGGGTACCGCCCTGTCGGCAGACACTCGCATCGGCGCACACGACCGCCAGCGCAGTCCAACGCAACGCATGTGACGCGATGTTACACAATTCGCAAGAATCGGTCCTTTGTCGCGGGTGCCGTGCCCTTGCTCGGCCGCGATCCGCCTCCGTTTTTCATCGCCCGGATGTCCAGCCCGGCCGCCTCAATATATTCGCCTATTATTCGCCATTCGCGCCGGCCCGGTCCCAACCACCGCCGCTCCGCTGCCATCCCCGAGATCGCCACGCGCCGCAAAGGTCAACCCAATGATTCCAAAGGCCAAATGGGTTCGCTCGTTCAAATTCGGAAGCAGCATCAAACGCGCCCCCAATGCACAAATCCGCCCAATCCCGCACAATCGCGCACAACCCGTGCATCCACGCCTCCCGCGCCGGGCCGCCCGGAAAATACCCCGATGCCGCCCCTACCGGAACACCATTATGGCTAAACTGATAGAGTATGCCTGAATCAACCCCCGAACGCCAGATGGGTTTCAGCACCCGGTCGCTGCATGCCGGACAAAAGCCCG
>JBEKPZ010000396.1:0-11028 GCA_049520215.1 Bryobacteraceae bacterium
TGCGCCACTGTTCCCCACGCCCGCAGCGCAGGTGAGCGTGCAGATCGGCGGAGTCGCGAGCGGCTGTTCCGGGAACTGGGTGGGAATGATCTACGCGGGCGTGACGCAGGTGAACGCCTGTGTGCCGGCAGGCGCACCCACGGGCGATGCGGTTCCGCTGGAGGTGAGCGTGGGCGGCGTGGCCGCGCAGACTGGCGTGACGGTCCGCATCGGAAGCTGAGCTCCCTTGCAGCCACTGTGGGGCAGGCCCTCGGCCTGCGGCGGCCTCTCAGGCCGCCTGCCGCCTCACCTCTCCGGGCGAAGTGACGTAATATGGTTGCTACCGCCATGCTCCATCGACGCTTTTGGCTAATTTCCCTCGCGGCGTCATTCGCTATCCTCGCCGCGGGTCAATATCCCAGCAGCTTGCTGTCCGGCTTACGCTGGCGCGATGTCGGTCCCATGCGCGGCGGACGCACATACGCCGTCGCGGGCCACGCCAGCCAGCCCGACACTTTTTATTCAGGCTCCGTGGGCGGCGGCGTGTGGAAGACCGAGAACTCCGGCCGCACCTGGTTTCCCATCTCCGATGAAGGCATTCCCATCGGCTCGATTGGCGCCATTGCGGTGGCTCCTTCAAACCCCAACGTCGTCTACGTGGGCACCGGCGAGCCCGACATCCGCAGCCAGAACTCCTACGGCATCGGCATGTTCAAATCCATCGATGCAGGCAAGACCTGGACCCACATCGGCCTCGAAGACACGCGCCAGATTGGACGGGTGGTAGTGGACCCAACGAACGCGAACCGCGTTTATGTCGCGGCTCTCGGTCATATTTACGATTCCAATGGGGAGCGTGGAGTCTATCGCTCGACCGACGGCGGGATGACCTGGAAGAAAGTGCTCTTTAAGGCCGGCGCGCCCGATACGGTTGGCGCGGTTGAATTGGCCATCGATCCCAAGCATCCGCGGGTGCTCTACGCTTCGTTGTGGGCCACCCGCCGTCCGCCATGGGCCGTTTATGCGCCCACCAACTTGCCCGGTGGCGGGCTGTACAAGTCCACAGACGGCGGCGATACCTGGAGGCAATTGACAGGCGGGCTGCCCACCGACGACTTTGTCGGCAAGATCGGCATCGCAGTTTCGCCCAGCAATCCCAAGCGGCTTTGGGCGGTGGTGGACGATAGCGGCAGCGCGGTCCCGGCCGGCTTCCGCGCGGCGGCGGCAGGCGGCGGCGCCAAGCCCGGTGGAGGTGTCTACATTTCGGATGACGCCGGCGCTACCTGGAAGCTGGTTAACGCCGAAAATCGACTCTGGGGCCGCGGCTGGTATTTCGAAGCCGTCACCGTCGACCCCGCAAATCCCGACCGCGCCTACGTCATGAACACCGGCACCTTTATGACCACCGACGCGGGAAAAACTTTTGTTCCAGTCAAGGCAGCACCCGGCGGCGACGACTATCATCAACTTTGGGTGAATCCCACCGACGGCAACCGCATGGTACTCAGCAGCGACCAAGGCACGGTAGTCAGCGTGGATGGCGCCAAGACCTGGAGCACCTGGTACAACCAGCCCACCGCGCAGATCTATCACGTCGCCGCCGACAATCGCTTCCCCTATTGGCTCTACGGCGCGCAACAGGATAGCGGCGCGGTCGGCGTACGCACCTGGTCGCGCGAGGGCGTGCTCTCGTTTCGCGACTGGGAGCCCATCTGCTTAGCCGGCGAAAGCGACACCGTCGTCCCCGACCCCAAAGACGGCAACATCCTCTACGGCGGCGGCGCCGGGCGTTGCGATCAGTCGCTTAACACCGCAGCCTCGCTTGGGGGACAGTTGCCTCCGCCCGATCCCAACGATCCCAACCGCAAAACCTGGACGCTTCCGGAGGTTTTTTCCCAAGCCGACGAGGCGCTCTACTACTCCAATCAATTCGTCATGCGCTCGCGCGACCGCGGCCGCACTTGGGAAAAAATCAGCCCCGACCTCGCGCGGCTGAATCCGGCCGTGCCCGCCACTCTTGACCCAGTCACAGCCAAGGACATCGATCAGCAGATGACCACCCGCTTCGGCGTAGTCTATTCCATCGGCCCCTCGCCACTCCAGGCCGCCACGGTCTGGGTGGGCACCGACGATGGCTTGATCTACGTCACCCGCGACGATGGCAAGAACTGGATCGCCGTCACGCCGCCGGAAATGACGGCGTGGAGCAAGGTCTCTCAGATCGAAGGCGGCCACTTCGATGCCGAAACGGCCTACGCATCGGTCGATCGCCATCGTCTTGGCGATAACAAGCCATATATCTATCGCACGCACGACGGCGGCAAGACCTGGCAGAATGGGGCCGCCGGCATCCCCGATGGCGCGTACGTCAACTCGGTGAAGGAAGATACGCAAACCAAGGAGCTGCTTTACGCCGCCACCGAACTGCGCGTGTACGTCTCTTTCAACGATGGCGCACAATGGCAGCCATTGCAGAACAATATGCCGGTCACCTCGGTGCGCGACATCGTGGTGCATGGCGACGATCTGGCTGTCGCCACGCACGGCCGCGGATTTTGGGTGATGGACCAGATGAGCGCGCTGCGTCAAATCGCTGCGCAGGGCGCTCAGATCGTTTCCGCCAACGCCCACCTCTTCAAGCCTGGTGAAACCTACGCCATCCGGCCGGGCAGTATGAACGGCACACCGTTGCCGCACGAGGAACCCCAGATGGAGAATCCGCCATCTGGAGTCCTGGCCTATTACTGGCTCGGGACGGCCGCCAGGCAGCCACTGAAGCTGGAGTTGTTGGATAGCTCCGGGGTGGTGCGCGCCTGCGCGGCCAGTGACACTACCGCGCGCCCGGTGGATACCGAAACCCTGAGCGTGCAGGCAATTTGGGTACAACCCCCGCAGCCGCCGTCAGCCGCGGCTGGAATGCATCGCTATGCGCTCGGCAGCCCGGTCGGACGCGGTTTCGGCGGTTTCGGACGCGCCAGCGGGCCGTCACCGGTGCCGGATGCCTGCACGCCGCCTGCGGGCGCTGCGGTGGCTAACCCACCGGCGCCCGGACCCGGCGGTGGCAGACGGGGAGGTGTCCCAAGCCTGGCAGCCGGAGATTACACCGTGCGCCTGACCGTGGACGGACAGACCTATAGCCAGCCGGTCACCATTAAGCCAGATCCTCGCGGCGCACCCAGTGGCGTTAATTAGGGTGGGCCTTAGCCCGTCAAGTCTCCAGCGTCCAGGCCAGCTTTCCAAAACTGTCGAAATGGGCTTGTGGGGCAGGCCCTCGGCCTGCGGCGGCCTCTCAGGCCGCCTGCCGCTATTTAACAGGTTGCGGCAGGTCTTCGACCGTGCCTCCCGAAAGTCCGCCAGGCAAGGTAAGCGCGGTTTGACATAGGTTAGGGGGCGACTGCGGTTACGGGGCGACTGCGATGGTGACTTGGTTTGTCGTGGTCACGCCTCCAATCTGAATCTGTATGGGCACCGCGTTCCCCGGGGGCGTGTCGGCGGCCGGTGTCACACCGATCTGATACTCGCTGACGAATTGCGGCGAGAGTACGGAATAGATGGGCGTCGCCGCGACACCGCCGATCAGCACAGTCGGCGTCAGGATCGTGTACCGGAGCACGCCATCCGACGCGGCCAGGTAGTTGCCGATAGACGGGTTTACCGAGCCCAGCCCGGTGCAGGCGATGATCAAGGCGTCACCCGAACTGACAGAGATGGGGGCCGTGGTGAAGGGGCCAATTGGCGCGCCGGCCGGTGCGGCGAGCGACCCCGTGGTGTTGTCGTACGCAAAAGCTTGGCCGAGCCCGTCCGAGGTTGTCGTGAGAATGCCGGGCGACGTGGGGATCACTGTCACATTCTGCGGGGCCGAGGTACCGCTGCTGCGCGTAACCACGATGCTCGCCGTTCCGTTGCTCTGGCCCGGCAGCACGTCAAACGGGAGCTGCGCATTGATCTGGTTCTGACTCACAAAATACAGCCCGGCGGGAACACCATTGAACGTCACGGATACAACATCGCTCAACGCGGTTGGCAGCGGGATGGCGCTTGCGACGGCGGTTGAAGCGGCCAGGTTAGTGCCAAAGATGGATACGACGGAGCCTTGCGCGACGCCTTGGGTGGTGTAGCTGCCAGAATTGAGGACGCCTCCGGCGTTAACCGCCGGCACGGACGGGGGAGTCGCCATGGACAGGCTGAAGACCGTGCCATCGTTATTGGCTCCGCCGTTCTGCGTTGTCCCGTAGAAGTTCCCGTTGTTGACTTGGACCAGCCCGGCAGTGGGTCCCCAGCCGTCCGTACAACCGCTTTGAGGGCAGAAGTTGTACAGGGTCGTCAGTGTGCCGCGCGGGGTGATTTTGAAGAGCGTGCCACCGGCGTAGGCACCGCCATTGTAAGTTGTCCCGTATAAGTTCCCGTCAGTGCCCTGGAGAAGCGCCGCCACAGGGTTTTTGCCGTCGGTGCAACCGTACCCGCCCTGGGAACAGAAGCTGTACAGCGTCGTCAGCGTGCCATTCGCGGTGATTTTGAAGACGGTCCCGCCAGGGTTGGAGTAAGGGTAGCTGTTGGCCCCCCCAGTATACGTTGTCCCGTAAAAGTTGCCATCGGTGGCCTGGACCAGCGCCGCCTGGGGGTTTTCGCCGTCTGTGCAATTAGTACCGCCTTGGGAGCAGAAGCTGTATAGTGTCGTCAGCGCGCCATTCGGGGTAATTTTGAAGACCGTGCCGCAGCCCGAGGGGGCCAAGGAATGGAGACAGGAACTATTGACACCACCGCCCACCGTTGTCCCGTAGAAGTCCCCGCTGTTGGCTTGGACCAGCCCCGCGACAGGGGTCGTGCCGTCCGCGCAACTGCTTTGGGAGCAGAAGCTATATAGCGTGGTCAGCGTGCCGCTCGGGGTTATTTTGAACACGATCCCACCGGCGTAGGCACCGCCAGCCCCCGTGGTCCCGTAGAAGTTACCATCGGTGGCTTGGACCAGCCCGGCAGTGGGGTTTTCGCCGTCTGTGCAATTAATGCCGCCTTGGGAGCAGAAGTTGTATAGTGTCGTCAGCGCGCCACTCGGGGTGATTTTGAACACCGTGCCTTCGCCATTGGCCCCGCCATAGTACGTGGTCCCGTACAAATTCCCGTCGGTGCCCTGGACTAGCGCCGCCGCGCTGGGGTTTTGGCCATCCGGGCAGCCGCTTTGAGCGCAAAAACTGTGAAGCGTGGTCAGCGCGCCACCTGGAGTGATATCGAAGACCGTGCCGCAGCCCGAGGGGTCCGAGTTTACGCAACTGGTCCCGCCACCAAGGGTTGTCCCGTAGAAGTACCCGTTGTTGGCCTTGACCAGCGCGGCAGTGGGTTTTGCGCCGTCCGTGCCGTCGAAGCTGTACAGCGAGGTGAACGTCTGCGCGGGTAGGGCAACTGTTGTCATGGTGCACAGCACGAAAACAGCGCACGCCCACGCCTCGTTACGGTCGAGTTTCATCGATGCGCCTATAAGCCCCGACGCGCCGCATCACGCCCCGGCCTTTGGAAGCAGCCCGGGAAGTTCCTCTGCTTCAACCCGGATGTTCACGAGGATCTTTTTTTGCCGCTTGCTGACACGCTGACCTAGCTCGGGGTCCAGTTGCGATGCTTGCACAAACCTGTCCGTAGCTATGTGGAAGGCCTGGATAAGGGCGTCCACCTGCACCGCGCAGATCGGCCTGTTCAGCCGATCCCCAATCTGTTGTAGGTCCTCCGCCCGGTGGGGGCGCCACGCGAACAACACTTCCCTAGCCGCTCCCTGCCGGATCTTGCGCGATTCCGCGGTCATTGAGTGAACAATTCCACAGCGGGAAGAATAGAGGTCGACGGCAGTACACGCAATGCCGCAGCCCGGCAGGAGGTACTGATCGGTCCATTTGACAAAGTCTTCTCCGCGCACGTCCTCCTGATCATCAGGAAGTCCAAGCGACGCCATGGTGTCGATGCCGGAATACAGGAGTGCGAGCGTCGGAGCAATTAGCCGCTCCCGAAAGCACAGGTCGATTGCGGCTTTAAGTTGTTCTATCGCGTTGAGTCCGGTCTCCATGGTCCAATTATAATACCGCAACGTCGGATAATCGCTCGGACGTGAGCCGCCGATGCGGGCAACCAGACTGGACGAAGCCGTCGAACTGAAAGGCGTGCTTGACGCCAAGCGGCGCACCAGACCAGCCGGAACGAGGGGCCGATCTTATTGCTAAGCGGCAAGCGCGTTTGACTTATCGACGGGGCGGAGCGAACCTGTAACTATGGACGGCTTGGGCCAGTGGAAGAGGGAAACCGAAGACGCGCTAACGGTGATGGGGGGATCGCAGGCCGGCCAGGGCCCTGACCGTGGACGGACAGCCCTACAGCCAGCCGGTCACTATTAAGCCAGATCCTCGCGGCGCACCCAGCGGCGTCAACGACCGTGCCCGATGATGAAAATGCAAACTATGACTCGAGGACGTTTTCACTCCAGTTCCATTTGCCTAGCCCTGCTGTGCAGCGCCTGGGGCGGCTCGGCGATGCGCGGCCAGTCGCAGCCCGCTTTCGAAGCCGGGGCAGCGATGCGAACCATCACCCCGAACCCTTTGTTGCCGGTTAGCGGCGGAATGGGAATTCCCTCCCCCGCAAAATCCAAGCAAGGCGAGTTGACCGCGCGCGCCATGGTATTCCGGGCCGGCAGCGTGACAGTCGCCGTCGTGGGCGTCGATCTGCTCGGCTTCCCCGCGGTGCTGGGAGATCGTGCCCGCGCGCTGGTGCCGCGCCTCGCACCGGAAAATATTCTCATCGGCTCAACCCACACCCACAGCGCACCGGACTGCTATGCCTATCCCGACGGTAAGGGAGGGCACACCGGGTCGCTGGAGTATATGCAATTTGTGTCCGAGCAAGTTGCGGCGGCCATCAATGAAGCGCTGGACCGGATGCGGCCGGCCGAGTTGCGCGTGGCCTCGGGCGAAGCCAAGGGCAAGATCGCTTACAACTACTACGCTCCCGACCTCTACGATCGGCGCGCCGGCGTGCTGCAGGTGAGAGGCCTGGATGGCAAGCCCATCGGGACTCTGGTGAATTTCGCCATTCACCCGGAGGTGCTCGGCAGCGACCTGGGCATCCTCAGCCCCGATCTGGTGGGGCCGCTTTATGATCGCATCGAAAAGGCCGCTGGAGGGACCGCGCTATTCATGAATGGGGCGCAAGGCGGCATGATTACGGCCGACAACCGCAACCTGGATCAGCCTCCCAGGGACGCTTTGCGGGCCTATTGGAATGACAGCCGGACGTGGAGCGAATGTGAGAGAATCGGCGGATTGCTCGCCGCCGAATCGCTGCGCATCGTCGATCCCGCTGTCTGGCAGAAGAGTCCCAAGGTGCACAACGAATCGATGGAAGTGCGCTTCCCGGTTGAGTCCGAAGCGATGTGGCAGGTGGTCGAAGGCTCGCCACTCAAGTATCCTCACCGCGCGGACAGGACGATTGGCACGCGCGTGAATCTGGTGGATCTCGGCAACGCGCAGATCCTGACGATCCCGGGCGAGGCATTGCCTAATATCGGCTTTTACCTGAAGCGGAAGATGCGCGGCGAACACAATTTCCTGTTTGGGCTGACCAACGACGCCTTTGGCTACATGCTGACGAAGGTCGATTTCAACAGCTTTGCCGCGTACAAATATGTTTCGCGGGTGTCTTTGGGCGAGATGACCGGCGAGATCTACATCCAGCACGCGATCGAGCTGATCAATCGGTAATTGAGCAGAGTGGGGCAGGCCCCCGGCCTGCGGCGGCCTCTCAGGCCGCCCGGCCACGATCCCCACAAAGACGTCAGGATCGAGCTTGTTGGTGGGGCAGGCTTCTTCTTGGAGAAATGGCATGGGTATTTTAGCAGCAAAAGCTGAAACGCTTGCAGTCGACGTGTCATGCTCGCGCGACGCGCTGTCGGTCGCGCTATCCGACGGACGGGTGGTTTCGGTGCCTCTGTTGTGCTTCCCGAGGCTGGCTGGCGCGCGTCAGAGCGCGAACGATCCGATTGGGAGCTCATCGGCGGCGGCATCGGGATTCACTGGGATGCAATTGACGAAGACATTTCCGTGGCCAGCCTGCTGCGGCCCGAGAACTTCATGCGGCTCCCTGATAAGCCCGTGCGGCAGCCGACGCGCCGGAAGCGCGGCTGAAACGCGCGGGCCGTCAGTTTGGATATCAAGCAGCATTTAAGCGTAACGGTTCGCCGCCGGTGAGACTCGCCTAATCGCCGGCGTATGCGGGCTAAGCGAACGAAGACGCGGGCCTGTTCCTGCCAGTCGCGTAAGACGGGCCATGGGGTATTCTTTCGCATCGTCCCAATGTTCTCGCCAATACGCCAACCATCTTATCGGAGCAACGCAAGCACACCGTATACATGTTAGGTCCCGCGCACGTTTTGCAAACGATTATTCGTATAGCGCGCGCTTAATCGAACTTCCCGAAAGGGCTGCTAGCGAGTGACAATCCATCACTCGCCGTACGCGAGGTAGTTAGCGATTTTGCCTTTGGGGTCAGGCAACCGGTTGGATGGTGACCTTATAGCCCAAGGGCGGTTTACCAGGTATTTCTGGGTCCGCTGTTTGCAGCAACGGCTGGTGAAAACGGGCGGGCGGTTAGGGAAGCACGCCCGTTACTATTGGCTGCTGCTGGCGGAGAGCCATCTGACGCGGCGGCTGTTTGGCGGCATGGTGCGGCGGATTGACGCGCTGACGAGGGACGGAAAGGTGAGAGATGGATCGCCTGGACAAGAGGCTGCGAATGGCGCTTCAGGCGGCCAGCGGCTTGGGTTATATTAAATTGTGTTAATGTATGGGCCCTGTCGGCTCGTAGGAGCGTACAATCGGACGATACTGGAAGCCAAATGGAAATTCCGGCAGGCGCGCTGGGTGCGCTCAAAGACTGCAGGAGACCTGGGCAAGAAGGAGGGTTTGCTAAGATGATTCGCAGATTCGGCTATGCTGTACTTACGGTTTTGGCCATCGCCTCGCTGGCGAGGGCAGGTACCTTGACCTTTTCATTCAGCGGGGGCGGGATCACCAGTTCCGGCACCCTGACCATGGTGTCCGCGCCGGACGGTACGTCTGGCGTTTCGACTCCCGGCACCTACGAAATCACTGGCATCACGGGGACCTTTACCGATTCCAACGATGGCATTTCCGGCGCCATTACCGGGCTCTACACGCCCCTTTCTTACATTACGCCCCTCACCGAAACATCCACTATCCCTGTCGGCTTTACCACCGCCGGCCTGTCTTACGACGATCTGTTTTTTTCGGGGGGAAACTCGCCCGCCGACTGCCCGGGTTACCCATTCTCCGGTGGCGATTTCGATATTTTGGGCGTGGCCTTCAACGTGGCAGGCGGTTATGTAGGCGAATTCTTTAGCGACGGCAACTTCCCAGGGTATTCAGGCCCGGTTTATGCAGCCGCTGACGCCAACTCGACCACTGAACTGGACAACCCCAACCCCGACGGCACCCTCCCTGAACCTACAGGCGTGGTCGGGTCATTTTATGCACCAGTACCCGAACCCGGCACGCTGCTTTTCCTTGCCGGCGGTTTGGGGGCGTTGGCGATACGCTTTGCGCGCCGGGTACACAGGTCTTGACCGGCAAATAAATCTGCTAACCGCACTGAATTGGCGACGCCAGATTTCGAGCAGTACCGTCGCTGTTTCTGCGCGGTTCGAGAACACTAGGTCCGGCTCTTTAAGTTCCACGGCAGAATGAACAATGCTCGCTGATAAGCTTCGCTCGCGCTTTCGTTGATAATCCCTATCTTGAATTAGCGCCTTCGTAATCGGCGCAGACAGCGCCGGCTGCGGCAATCGCGACGTTTCCATCGGCGGTACCGATTATGGACCAGCGTATGCTCATCATCTTTGGCGGCCTGCCAGCCACTGGAAAGACGACAATCGCGCGGGAACTGGCCCGCCAGCTCGGTGCAGTGCATGTACGTATCGATTCTATTGAGCAAGCGATTTGGGATTCAGGGGTGCTCGGCTCACCAATCAACGACGTCGGCTATCGTGTGGGCTACGCAGTCGCCGCGGACAATCTCCATGTCGGCAGAACAGTGATCGCAGATTCAGTGAATCCTATTCAGCTCTCTCGCGATGCCTGGGTCGAAGTTGCGAACCGCGCACAGGTACCTGCCGTTGAAATCGAGGTCACGTGTTCTGACGCCAAGGAACATCGGCAGCGGGTGGAAACACGAATATCCGACATTGCCGGATCGCGGTCCCTTACTTGGCAAGACGTAGTCTCTCGGGATTACCATCGATGGAATCGCGAGCATATTGTGATCGATACCGCCAGCCGGAGCGTCGAGCAGAACGTCACGATACTTCGCGGAGCGCTACCCGGAACAATAGGTCAATCGCCGGCATCCGGCACAGCGTGTCCATCCAGATGACGGCCCACACGGAAACTGCCCTGGAAGATCTGCGTTTCGAGACGGTCTGGAGCTTTTTCATACCCCGTTGCGGCCGCAGGCCCTGGAATGTTCACTCACGCCCGTCCCGCCCTAACCCGCTGAGAACAAAAGCCAAGCACAGCCGGTCCCCCCCGACCACAAGAAACTCTCGTGCTATCCTGATGTCGGACAGAGAATATCCACCCTCCGGAAAGGCTCTCCCCACTCGCCGCAAGGTGTTCTGCCGGGAACCTCATCGCTCTTTGACAATTTCCAACGCCCGAAAAACCCTCGACCGCCTCCCCCACCCATGTAACGTCAAGCAACACTTCAGCTAAAATTGGCAACCATAACAAAATTAGGATAATTTTGCCCCCGATTCTAACGGTTGGTTTCGGGTGGCAGATTTCGCGCGACTGCGACCACGTGCACAAAAACGCCCTGTTCTGCACAATTGTGCACAACGAAAACACGCCAGGGTGTGGACGGTCTGCCGCTGCATGTTCTCTTTGCTGTGGGGCACCGTCGAAAACGCACTACCCTACGACATTGGCCGTGGGGGGAATGACTTGGTAGCCAAGGCCGCGAAGCGCTCGGATCAATTTGGCGGTGCGCCTTTCCGTAGCTTTG
>JBEKPZ010000397.1:0-7403 GCA_049520215.1 Bryobacteraceae bacterium
TCCTTGCGCACGGGGACCAGCGCGTACAGGCCCTTGTCGTTTTGCGGGCCGTCGACATCCAGTCCGAACGTCTTGCCGTCGAGCGAGAAGGAATGGCAGTTCGCGCAAGTCGGCAGGCCCTGCATCACGATCTTACTCTGCGTCTCGCCTACGTTGCGGAGACGCCATTCGATCAGCCCGATGGCAAAAGGTGGCAGCGGCTTGATCACGCCTTTCACCGTCGGGCTGGGGATCAGCGGCACATCCCGGTAGAAGATCGGCGCGCCCACCGGGTCTTTGGAAGTGGTGATGGAGATGCTGCCGCGCGAAAGGGCGCGGGATTCACGCCCGTCCGCGAATCCGGTGATGGTAACTGTGGCGGCGCCGGCCGCGGAACCGTTCTTAATGGCCGCCCAAATCTGGGGATCGGGCTTCCAGGTATGCGCCGCGGCCAGTTCCGGCGTGAGCGTGGGCAGCACGGCGCCCACGCAGCGCGGATCGATCTCGCCCACTTGCAGGCGCTCGCCGCCGGATTTCACTTGCAGGCGCGGCGCGCCGCCGGCGAACTCGACTTCGATCCTCCAATGCATTGCGCCGGCTTCGGCATCGCGCCACAAGAACGTAGGAGGCGGCAGTTCTGGCGGGAAGATCGACCGGTCGGTTGGATAATCGATGGTGATGAGGGCTGCGCTCTGTGCACGCGGACCGGCCGCTGCCGCCATCGACATCGCGGCCGTTGCGCACAAGCATAGCCAGCAGGTCTTGGAATCCCTCACTCTGAATCTATATTTTAGCGTGAAGGACTGGCTTTAGCCGTGACGGGCAGTTTGCCCCAAAAGATATCGTAGTCGTCCACCTTCGCCGAATGCGCATACAACTTCCGCAACCCCAGCGTGTCGACCCGCGTATCGTCGTCCGATATCTCGATGGTGTCAAAGGCGCCCGCTTTAATTTGCCGGTCCAGCTCCTTTTGCGGAATCACGTGCAGATCGCGAGCCATGGCCGGCGGGAAATCCAGCTTGTGCGAATCCGCCAGTTCCAGGCCCGTCGGCGGCACGTGCCGGGTTACGCAGTAAGTGGGTTCATCGGCTAACAGCACCGCTTGCGGAGGCGTCACCTCCTTCACCTTCGTGGCGATGTGTTCCACCTCACGCCAGGAGAAATCGTCCGCATCCTCGATCAGCACCTTCGTCAGGCACGCGCCGGTCAGCAGGCACACGATCAGCACCGGCCACCACGGACGATCCGGCGATCCCAGCCGCGAACCCACGTCATACAACCCCGCACATGCCAAGATGGCGAGAAATGGCACGGCCAGCAGATAATACCGCCTGAAGGTGGGAGTGGCTGCCGAAATGTGGGCGATCAAAGCCACTGCCAGCCACGCGCACAGATAGAACTCGCGGCGCTGCGCGCGCTCCCAACCGCTTCGCTTCCGGACGAACAGCAAACCCGCCAGGGCCAGCGATCCCAACATCAACGCCTGCGGCGAACCGACCCACGCGAACCACTCCGCGAAGTTATGCGACAGCGCGCCTTCCCACTCCCGTTGGCGGTAGAGGAGATTATAGTGGAGGACATTGAAGATCGTCTGCCGGGGTCCCTGTGCGAACAGCCACGCCAGCGGCGCGCAGGCCACCGCGCCGCCCGCGGCGAAGGCTCCCAGCTTGGCCCACCGGTTCCCAGCCCGGTTGCAGACTAACATCCAGACCAGCAGCACCGGAGCCACCGGCGCCGTCAGCAGGGAAGCGTTAGCTGCGGCGCTCGCCAGAAAACCCGCCGCGCCGGAAAACCATGGTCCCGCGCGGCCCACCGTTGCCACCGTGCACAGAAAAGCGGACACGATCAGGAACAGGCACAGCGGGTAAGCTTGCGCGATGGCGCCGAATTCGACAACCGCGATGTTCAGACCGAAGCTGCACACCGCGACGATCGCCGCCGCCAGCCGCCAGCCTGACTCCGGGAAGCGGCGCAACACGTAACCCGCGGTCAGCAGCACCGCCAGCGCGGTCATCACCGCGGCCACGCCGTGCGGGGTGCGCCAGGTGTCCCCGAACAGGCGCATCCAGGCGGCGTTCCAGTAGGCGTTCAGGGGCGTCTGCGAAAAGACGAAATCCAGATACGGCCGCTTCCCGCGATTGATGGACTGCGCCGTCACCAGGTGGAAGCCTTCGTCCCACGCGAAAGCCCTGGTCTGCGCATAGATCTCCAGTCCGGCCGCGAACAGCGCCGCCAGCCCCAGAACAATCCAATGGGACATCCGGTTCGAGAGCCGGTGCGCGCCAGTTGCCGGATTCATCTGGGTACCCCGATCTGCCGCATGTGTTCTTCGCGCGTCGAGAGGCTCGACCGGTCGAGCGCCCGGTCGATCGCCAGGATCCCGTCCAGATGGTCGATTTCGTGCTGCAGCAGCTCGGAAAGCGCGCCCGCCGCCTCCACCAGCCGGACGCTTCCCTCTTCGTCTTCGTAGCGCACCCGCACACTCTGGCTGCGCTCCAGGTACACCAGCAGGTCGGGGAACGAGAAACAATCGTCCCACAGCCGGAATTTGGCCTCGCTTTGCAATTCATACACCGGGTTGCGGATAGCGTAGGCTACGCCTTCGAATTCGATGTAGATCAGCCGGAGGGGCTCGCCGATCTGGACCGCGCTAATGCCGCGCCCGAACCCGTGCGTGCGGCGGAACTCGTGGAGCGTGGCGCGCAGATCCTCGAAGATCGGGATGGCAGCGGAGGGGGTGCTCACCGGCGCCGAGACGGTGCGCAACAACGGATCGCCAAGCTGCAAAATGCGGCGGGAAGGCATCACGTATGAAGGTATCACGCGGGCGCCACCGAGCCGCGACCGTCAGGGAGCGGAATCGGAATCCGCCGGTCAGGGCCAATGAGGAGAAGGCTGCATAACCAAGGATAGGGGTGGATCTCGCGCTCTACCGCGGTATGATTTCAATGAATTGAGTCCGCCAATATGGCCCTGGTCCAGTGTTCTCGCTGACCTAAGGCCCTCCGCGGCTTCGGCTCGGAGATGAATGGTCGTCCCCGGCGGACGTAAAACGGAGGTCGCTTGATCGAACTCATGCGGCGTTTCTGGACAGACGAGGCAGGTCAAGATCTCATCGAGTACACTTTGCTGATGGCCTTTCTGACCTTGGCATCGGCGACCCTTTTCATCAGTGCGGGCTCCAATGTCAGCAAGATCTGGAGCGTCAGCAATTCCACGCTGAGTACGGCAGCGGTGAAAGCTGCGAGCTAGCCGTAATGCTGTTCCCTTTGGTGGGGCAGACCATCGCACTTTGTGGTCTTGCCGTCTTCGGGGAGCGCTTGGCAGACGACATAAAACGATCGTCTGCCCCACAGTGGCATTCAATCTACCCGCAGCAATTTGATCGGATCGATGCGCGAGGCGCGCCAAGCCGGGACGGCAGTCGCGGTAATCGCGACCCCCAGCACCAGCACGGTCACCGCCGCAAACGTCGAAGGATCGTTGGCGCCAACTCCATAAAGAAGGCTGGCCAGGAAGCGCGTCGCCGCCAGCGCAGCGATCACCCCCGCGGCGATGCCATATAAAGCGACTCGCAAACCCTGGGCCAGGATCAGGGAAACGATGCGGCTCCGGGTGGCGCCAATTGCCACGCGCAGGCCGATTTCATAGGTCCGCTGCATCACCCAATAGGAAACCAGGCCGTAAATCCCGAGGGCTGCCAGCAGAATGGCGGCCGCGGCGAAACTGATGAACACCCGTATGGTGGCGCGGAAATTAGCGATGGACCCGGCCACCACCTCTTCCAGCGGCTGGACCTGGCCGATGGGCACATTGGGATCCTGGTCCTGCGCCAGAGTGCGAATCTCTCGCGCGGCGCCGTCGGTATTCGCGCGCGTTTTCACCAGCAGGGTCATAGCGGCCGGGATTTGCCCGTCCTCCCGCACCGCCTGCGCGTACGGCATATAGATGGCGCCGGGAATCCAGTCTGGCATGGCTTTGCTCAGACTGTACTGCCGCACATCGCCCACCACGCCCACGACGGTCCTCCATTGCCGCTCGCCGGCGGCTTTGATATGCCGGCCGATGGGATTCTCTCCGGGCCAGAAATGCCTGGCAGTGGAAGCGGAAATCAACAGAACCGCAGCCGACTTGGCGCCGTCCGCATCGGTGAGGTCCCGGCCGGCCAGCAGCGGAATCCGCAGCATGTGAATATATCCGGCGCTGACTGCGCCCGACCAGAGCATGGGGGCGGGGTGGTCCACCGACTTGGGATGTCCTTCCACATCGACGGCAAGGTCTGGCTGTTCGGCATCCAGGGGAATCGTGTTTGCAATAGCGGCCTCCGCGACGCCTGAGACGCCGCGGGCGCCCTCCAGAAGGCGGTCGTAGAGAGCGATACACGCCGGGCGCTCGGTGCAAAACGATGAGTTCGGGCTGATGTGCACCGTCAGGATCTGCTGCGGCTGAAAGCCGGGGCGCACTTCAGACAGGGTGTACAGGCTCTTGATCAGAAGCCCGGCGCTCACCACCAGTACGACCGTGAGCGCGATTTCCACGGCGATGAGCCCGCCCCGGAGCCGATTCCAGAATGCCGCAGTCGACCGCTGGCTGCCCGCGCGGATGGATTGGGCGAGATCGATCTGTGACGCGCTCAGCGCCGGCGCGATACCGAACGCCAGGCCGGTGAGGAGCGCCAGCCCGGCTACGGCCGCGGCAACGGACGAGTCGATGGAGGCCTGCGCCAGACCGGGTGTGGAGGACGGCAATAACGATTTGAAGATGGAAAGCGCGCCCATTCCGAGCAGGATTCCCAAGCCGCCACCCACAAGCGCGAGGAGGACACTCTCGGTTAACAACTGGCGAACGATGCGCAGCCGCCCTGCCCCCAAGGCGACGCGTAAGGCGATCTCTTTGCGACGGGTGGTGGCGCGGGACAGCAGCAGGCTCGCGACATTGGCGCCGACCGAAGCAAGCAGGATGATCAGCTTGCCGCGTATATCGCCGGTCAGATCGCGTTGCAGCGGGATGGCGGTGGAATCGCGATTCCAATCGCGCGCCATGGGATAGGGGAACGTTTTTCTGAAATCGTCGATCAAGGGCTGGACCTCACGTTGCGACTGGGCCAGGTTGGCTCGCGCGCGCAACCTGGCAACCAACGGCACAAACCCGCCGGCCCAGTATTCCAGAAAGTTGGAAGCGTCCAGCCGCAGAGGCACCCACGCCTGCACCTGCGCCGAAGGGTAGCTGAAGGCGGGCGGCATGATGCCCACGATCTGGCGATGCACCCCGTTCAACGCGATCACGCGGCCGATCACCGCAGGGTCGCCCGCGAACTTGGTTCGCCAAAGGGAATTGCTGAGGATGACAAGGCTGTCGCGTCCGGGAGAATCTTCTCCGGGTTCGAAGGTGCGTCCCCGGGCGGGCGAATCGCCCAACACGGAAAAGGCATTCGCCGATGCGGCGCTGCCTACGATGCGGATGGCTTCGCCCTGCCCGGTGAGATTGTATTCGGAGCCAGGGCTGACGGCGGCGACATCCATGGTACGAGTCTGTTGCTGCAAGAAGGGCACCGCCGCGCGCGGAAAGATGCCCGTGATACGAACCAGGCGGTCCGGCTGGCGATACGGCAGCGGGCGGACCAGCAATGTATTTACCAGGGTGAACATGGCCGCGTTCCCGCCGATTCCAACCGCCAGGGAGAGCACGGCTATGGCCGTGAAACCAGGGGTCCGCCGGAACATGCGCGCGGCGTAACGGATGTCATGCAACAGCCTTTCGAGCCTCAGAAAACTCCACATATCCCGGCACTCCTCCGCCGCTATCGTCATGTTGCCCATCTGAATGTGACTCAGTTCGCCGACTGCCTGCTGCTTCAGCGCATGATGGAATTCGAGTTCCTCAGCCAGTTCATGGTCGAGTTCCGTGCGCCGCCAGCGAAAGACAAGGTGGCGCCAGACACGGAGCAGCGACATGTGAACTTGTGGAATTATGCCATGTTCAGGACTTTGTCAATTGCGCCGACGAGGCGGGCGAATTCCGCGCGCTCCGATGCGAGTTGCTTCCGGCCGGCGGCGGTCAAGGTGTAGTAACGCGCGCGCCGGTTATTCTCGGACGCGCCCCACGCGGCTTTCACCCAGCCATTCATCAACAGCCGTTGCAGGGCGGGGTAGAGCGAACTCTCACCGACCTGCAGCACTTCGTTGGAAACCTGACGGAGCCGCTGCGCGATGCCGTAGCCGTGCATCGGTCCGGCGGCCAGGGTTCGCAGAATGAGTAGATCCAGCGTTCCTGGCAGAAGTTCGGGTGCGGGAGGCTTTCCCATCGTCTATCGATGGAAGTATGACTGCGATGCTAGTCCTCAGGTCGCGCTGGCCCGCTTCGCAGAGCTTTGGCCGCCTTGCCGCTGATTAGTCCGAAGCCGCTCGCGTCCGCGTCCTTTTTGGCTGCCATTAGGTCGTCGCTGGCGGCGGGAGCGCCTAACCTCATTTCAATCTCGCCCTGGGCGAGACGCGCTTCCAGATTGAAGCCCACGAAACCGAACTTTCTCGATCCTCGAATCGCGGCCGCTAGGGTGACCAGGGCCGCGGATTCGTCCTCGGCGGCGCCCGATGCCGCTCTAACAAGGGCGGAAGTAATCAGGAAGTCTAATCGGACTACTTGGTCTTGGCTTTTCTTCAGGAGGGCTGCCACTTGGTCCATTTCGGCTTGGGCCTCGGCGGTACGCTTCTCCGGTAGCAGGCATCGGGCGAGCACTATCCGCCAGTAAGATTCACCGGCCGGTGAGCGCGCATTTTGAGATTCCTGGATAGCCGCTCGGGCGGTTCTTTCGACCTCCTGCTCCCTACTTTCTTCAAGCAGGAGACGCATGGCGACCCGCCGTCTTGCTGGCACACCTGAAGCATCCTTGCGGTAAAACTCCGTCGCATTATCATACAGTCTGTGCGCCGCGACGAGGTCGCCCTGGTACATAACAACCACTGCCAGCGCGTCCAGCGCCAAAGCCGCTTCGCCCGGGTTATCGCTCTTTCTCGAGATCGAAAGAGCTTGCTCGTAGTCTTTCTTCGCGAGGGCGAGCAGTCCTTGGTCGGTGAGCACTTCCGCTCTTCCCCGGAACGCCTCCGCCATGGGGTCCACAGAGTGGAGATCGCGATAGATGGCGAGGGCCTCGTCCTGGCTCTTCAGCGCTCCTGTCAGGTCGCCACGCAAGCGGAGAATCCCTGCTACGTTTGACCCGTGGTATGCAATATTGCTCCTGACCTTGATCGAGCGATCGATCGCCAGTGCAGCCTCGTATTCACTTAAGGCGGTGGCTAGGTCTCCGCGGCTTTCGGCAATCGTGCCGAGGTTATTGCGAGTGCCTGCCAGTCGGCCCAGATCCCCAATCTCCGCGCATACCTCACTCGCTCGTCTGTAAGACCTCTCCGCTTCATCAGGTCTCCCCA
>JBEKPZ010000398.1:0-6293 GCA_049520215.1 Bryobacteraceae bacterium
GCTGGATCACCAGCGAAAAAGCGCGCGCGCACGTGCAGCAGCTTCGCCACGATTCCGACGCCATGCTGACCGGCATCGGCACAGTGCTGGCGGACGATTGCCTGCTGACGGATCGCTCCGGCCTGCCGCGCAGCCGGCCGCTGCTGCGCATCGTGCTCGATTCGCGCCTGCGCCTGCCGCTCGATTCGCAGATGGTCCGCAGCGCCGCCGGCGATGTGCTGGTGGTGGGAACGTCGGCTGCTCCGGGGGAACGCCGCAAAGCGCTGGAAGGCCGCGGCGTCCGCGTGTTGATTCTGGATGGCCGCGACGGGCGCTCCGATTTGCGCGCCGCCATCGAGGCGGTCGCGCAGCAGCAGTACCTGTCGGTGTTGATCGAGGCCGGCGCGAAAGTGAATTGGGCCGCGCTCGAAACAGGCGTGGCCGACAAGGTCTTCTTCTACTACGCGCCCAAGATTCTGGGCGGCCTGGAATCGTTATCCATGGCAGGCGGTGTGGGCCGGCGGCGGCGCGCCGACGCCATTCGCATCAACCGTACCGAGTTGCACCGTATCGCTCCCGACGAATTCGCCGTGGAAGGCTACATCGTCAAAGAGGCTGTGGCATAGGCTTGGGCCTGTGGTAGCACAGGCTTTAGCCTGTGGTTGGTGGAAATTGAATGTTTACCGGGATCGTCGAAGAGCTGGGCGCAGTGGAATCCATCGAAAGCCGGGCCGCCGGCGCGCGGCTGAAGATCCATTGCCAAAAGGTACTGGAAGATATGCGCGAGGGCGCCAGCATCGCGGTGAACGGCGTATGTCTCACGGCGGTGGACTTGCGCACGGAATCCTTCTCGGCCGACCTGGCGCCGGAAACTCTCGAGCGCAGCAACCTGGGCGCGCTGCGCACGCTTTCGCGCGTCAACCTGGAGCGGCCTCTCACGCCCGACGGGCGCCTCAGCGGGCACATCGTGCAAGGCCATGTGGACGCGACCGCCGAATTCTTATCGCTGGAGGCGCTGGGCGACGAGAACTGGTGGCTGAAGGTGCGCGTCCCCGCCGAGCTCGATCCGTACCTGGTTTACAAAGGGTCGGTCGCCATCGACGGGATCAGCCTGACCATCGCGGCGCTCGAAGGCGATGTGTTGTCGGTTACCATCATTCCGCACACTTACCGCAACACTACGTTGGGCGCTTACCAGCCGGGCAGCCGCGTGAATATCGAGTGCGATATTCTGGCCAAGCACGTCGAGAAGCTGATTCGAAAGCTGGAGTTGAAGCCGCGGCTGACCGTCGAGCGATTGCGCGACGAAGGCTATTGAGCCAGGCGCGGCAGCCCTGCCGCACCACTTCCGCCGGAACGTCCCTCTTCACCGACGGCCGCGCGGATATAAGGAACCTGGTCGCCGCCATTCGCGATGTGCTCGGCGAGATGCACGTCGAGTCCGCCCACGCTGCCCCGACCGAGCGACCAGTCTCGTCGCCTATCACGCGCGGTCAATCGTTGGGCTCAGGATAGCTTCCGATAATGACAACAGGACCTGGTTTTCTGGTCAGCAAACACGCTTGAGATGATTTTCAAACCGTTCGAGGTCCCCAACCCTGCCTAGTCTGTTGGACTCGTTCGGGAAGGAAAGAATCCGGAGAAACCGCCCGAAAATGGCCGGCCAGTGCGCGATTGGAACATCCGCCGCCCGCCATGGCCCTCGATTTGGCGCCGCCGCACTCCGCTATTGCTTCTCGTAAACCAGTGTCAGCGTCATTGGCGCTCCATTGGCGTCCGTGCCTTTTGCCTTGGTGGTCATCGTCTTACCGTCGCTCGAAATTACGGTGCGGCCACTGGCGCGATACTTTCCATTCGTCTGTTTCGCTTCGTAAGTGAGGGTATTGGCATTCACCTGTTTGATCGAAATGCTGTCATACGGCGACCCCGTGCCCGTGACCGTAGCCCACGAGCCGTCGTATTTTGCGGTGTAGCTGGCGTTGATAGAGCTGCCATCCCGCTCCCCCGTATTCGTGACCTTCACGCCGTCTGGAGCCGCTTCCCGTACTGACGTCAGGCTCTTCACCGGAAATGGCGCCGGTGTGTACTTCGATTTTGCGACATTGACCTTCCAGGTACCGATGGAATTATCGGCCCCTAAAGCCGCCACAGCGGTAATTGCCAAGACGGCCAGAACACGGCTGGACATTCTTCGCATGTGTGATTCTCCTTTTGAGCCTCAGTTGACGTGCTGGAAATGCCGTCTGGAAACTGGGAGTACCGGATCTGCCCGGTTAGAGCGCCCACCTGCTGGGAAACGCAACACGCCGATCGCCCAAACTGCATCCCCATCGATCAGCCATGGGTCCATAGCTTATCACACAACCAGCGAACGCACTGCAGGGCGACAGAACCGTCGGCTCCTCCCACGAAGCGCTTGCGATCTGGATACCGGTCTCTGGGGATCTGGTTTGATGGCGCGCGGAGACGCCGCGAAGTAGGGCGATGATGCGACACAACGCCGTCGCCCCCGGCGGCCCCATGTCGCCAGAGAAGTGGTCTTGCTGTCCACTGCCACACACAGCAGACTGACTCCCGACGACCCTTCGCTGTCGGCGTCAGCACTGGTTTGACCGCTGGCTTCACTCAACCGCGCGCCGCAGCCAGTTCGTTTATTTTCCGGCGGCTTTCGCGAGACGCATAAACGACTCCGCCCTCGCGACGGCCGCTACCGATCGCTTCTGGCGGTGCTCCCGGCACCACGCGGACAGCTTGTCATTGCGCTTGCGATGCTTAGCGACGGTAACTGAGCTCTTCCCATCGACAAACGACCTCAGGCTCGATCCCGTGGCTGGCCCCAGGTTGACGAATTGCGGTTTGGGACCGACGAGCAGGATCTGCTCCATGTCGTCCGTGGTGGGGTCGACGAAAGAGATATAGCCGCCTGGGAGGACTTGCCGCGGCGCCGGGATGTTTCCTCCAAAGCTGTAGCGCGTGCCGCTGGTAACAACGGGATCGTAGAAGTTCGGCGTGATGAAATCGGAAACGGCAATGCCGTTGATGCTGTACGCATAGGCGTCCGCTTCGCACGGATCGCAAGCTTCCACGAGATACTCGAATGCTCCGGTAGTGTCCGCGACGCCGCTCCCCGAAATCTCGATAGCCCGCGAGGACTGCAGACGGTTGCCCGTGGGATCGACGAGCATCTCCACAATCTCGTGGCTGGCATCCAGAGTCCAGTCGTCGCTGTCGGGCGTTCCGATCACCTCCGCGTATGGCTGGTTTTTCTTGTCCAGATGGAAGCCGCCCTCGTCTGGAGGAAGTCTTGCCACCAGGAAAACGGGCCACACCCCTACAGGAATCTTCTTCGGGGAAGATAGGTGTTGAACGGTCGCCTGGACGTCCCAGATAGGCGACAAGTCCCGCGTTATCTGGATACTGATGGCTGCCGCAGTTTCCTGCAGCAACTCCGTGTCGATTTTGCCGGTCTTGTCGACCAAGCCGATTTGAACTACAGACATGTGAATCCCTCCGTCAGTATAGTGACGTGGATCGCGGAATAGTTACACAAAACGCCAGCCAGAGGGATCTAAGGCGACGTTTCATCACGCGCATAGTTCCTTCGCCGCTCTTCGCTCCCGCTTGCGTTTCACCGCGGCGCATGTGATCTCGGCGAGCGACAGGCCGGACGTATCGGCCAAGCCGCACCGCGCGTGGACGCCGGACATCCAGGGGGCTTGTACCCTTGAAAACACCGAGCGTGATACCTGGACGAGGACGAATGCTCTTGATCTCGCTTGATATCGGTCTCGTCCTGAGGTCAGGTCGTCAGGCTGGCGATAAATGCCCATTAACGCCCCCACGCGGCGGATCGTGTCGGCCAAAGCCAGATTGGGTCGACGCCCCCAAGCCGAGCAACTGCTAAGCTCGCATACCGCTGCGCGACCAGCTACCAACCCACACCGCCAATCACCGCCCGCCAATCCCGCCTAATCGACTGAAAACAATACTCGAAGCCGCCGCAATCCCCCTCCAGCCGCCGACCCTCGTGCTATTGTTGTTCCGGGTGGCGTCAACAGCCACGCCCGAAATTCAGGCGCCATGCACTCGCCATCGGTGTTCTGCAAGCGGAGCCTGCCGGTTCTTTGAAAATTTCATCCGCGCCGGTCGACCCTCGCGGGTGGAACCATATTAACCTATGTAACTGCAATGCATTAGCCTGTTCAAATCCCAATTTGGTTTCGTCCGGCACATTTTGCATCGAACCAAAGTCAATGCACAAAAAAGCCCAAACGTGCATAAAAATGCACAAAATCCGCCAACCCGGATCGCCCGCGTCTCCGTGTCGCCGCATCGCGCCCCCCGCCCCACTATCCGGCCACCTTCCGCAACACTTCCTCGGCGTGCAGCGCCCCATCCGGCGTCTCTTCGTGTTTGAACATCAGGAAGAGATCCTTGCCCTGCCCCAGCAGCTCCCGCGCGCGCGCGGCGATGGACTCGATATCCTCCGCCGTGTACTCGAGCTTGCGCAGCCGGTAATAGACAAAATCCGCCGTGATCACTTCAGGCACTTCGAACTTCTCGGACTCGGCCAGGCACAGCGAGATGTTGCGCCCCTCCAGCAGGCGGTAGACTTCGTCCACCAGCCACGAGGCGTGCCGGAATTCGAAAGCGTAGCGCAGATCTTCCGGCAGGATATCGAGAAACGCGCGCAACACATCTATGTCGCAGCGCATCTGCGGCGGAAGCTGGAACAGCACCGGCCCCAGCCGCCGCGCCGCGCGCAACGGATCGATGGCGCGCAGGAAAACGCCTGTGGCTTCCGCTGCGTTCTTCAGCCGCATGATGTGGGTGATGCGCATGTGCGCCTTCAAAGCGAACAGGAATCCCGGCGGCGTGGCGGCCACCCAGTTTTCGAGCGTGGCGGCGGAGGGCATGCGGCGGAAGGTGTAGTTGATCTCCACCGAGTTCAACCGCTGCGCGTAATGTTCCAGGAATTTGTTGGCGGGCAGCTTCGCGGGATAGAATCGCGGCTTCCATTGGGCGTACGCAAATCCGGAGGTTCCAGCAAAGAGTCGGGCCATTGGCTTATTATGGAACTCCAGAGGACATTTGTGCACCTGCTCATAAACTGGCTGCTGAGCGCCCTCGCGCTATGGCTGGTGGCCCGCATCATTCCGGGGATCCAGGTCCGGAGCTATGGCACGGCACTGCTGGCGACAGCGGTGATCGCGGTCGTCGATTTCTTCATCGGGGGGCCGTTGAAGTTTCTTGCGTTTCCGCTGATCATTCTCACATTGGGACTGTTCAAATTGGTCCTGAACGTGTTTCTCCTGAAGCTGGCATCCCTGTTCGTGCCGGGATTCTCAGTGAACGGATTCCTGCCGGCCTTTCTGGGATCGATCGTGCTCACACTCCTCGGCTACCTTCTGCGCAACATAGTATACGCCCGCCATGCCGGATTATTTTACTGATGTCGTCGAGCCGCGGAGTCCGGAGGAACTGGCCGAGGCTGTGGGCTGGGCGGCCACCCGCCAGCAGACCATCGAGTTGGGTGGGCATTTCTCCAAGCGGCTGATGGGCGGGCCGGCGGCGCCGGCGAATATGACCATCTCCACGGCCGCCATGCGCCGCGTCCGCCAATACGAGCCGCGCGATTTGACCATCAGCGTGGAAGCCGGCATTTCCTATTGCGAGCTGAGCAGCCTGCTGGCCGGGCACCGCCAGATGATCCCGCTGGATCCGCCATACGCCGATACCGCGACGATCGGCGGCATCATAGCGTGCAACTGCAGCGGGCCGCGCCGCCGGCTTTATGGCACGGCGCGCGACCTGGTGATCGGGATGCAATTCGCTACGCTGGAAGGCAAGCTGGTGGAATCGGGCGGCATGGTGGTGAAGAACGTCGCCGGGCTGGACATGAGCAAACTGATGATCGGCTCGTTTGGCACACTGGCGGCCATCGCGGTGGTCAACTTCAAGTTGATTCCGCAGTCTCCTTGCGAGCGCACGTTCCGGTTTTCGTTTGGCTCGCTCGATGAGGCCGTGGCGGCGCGGGACGCCATCCTGACGAGCCCGCTGGATCCCGCCGCCATCGATCTGCTAAATCCGGCGGCAGCGGCGACGACGGCTAAAATGGAAGAGCCGGCCTGGGTGCTTGCGGTTTGGGCGGGCGGCAATGCGGCCGCAATCGCGCGGTACGAGCGGGAACTGGCCGCCATGGGAGCGCAGGCGATTCCCGTGGGCGAGGAGAGCGCCTTCTGGCGCGCGATCCAGGATTTCACGCCGCGATACCTCGATGCGCACGAAGATGGCGCGGTGGTGCGGGTGCCCTG
>JBEKPZ010000399.1:0-6287 GCA_049520215.1 Bryobacteraceae bacterium
CTGGACTACTACGTCTGGCAATCGGACGGTCGCCTGCACACCGAGAGTGCGCAATTCCCGCTGGCGCAGATTGTGCCGACCGTCTCCGATTACAACTATGCGCCGGAATATCCCGGCATCACCGAATCCAACAGCCTGCGCGATTGGAACCCGCCCTTCCCCCTCGACCTGCACCGCGTCCGCCCTGCCGACGAGCAGTATTGGAAGCAATACCGCACCACGCCGAAAGCCTTCATCGCGCTCGCCCGAGGCCAACAACTCTGGGGCACGCGCTTCGGCAAGCTGACGTCCATCCGCATCTCTCCGCCATCGCCCGCCTTTGCCGATGCGCTTCGCGCCGCGCTGGACCCCGCCCAAATGGGCCTCACCGTCACGCCGGTGAAAGCCCGCAGCCTCGCGGCGTCGGAAGGTGCGACCGACTTCGGCGAATACTTCGTCTACTTCAGTTTCTTCCTGATGGTCTCCGCCCTCCTGCTCACCGGCCTTTTCTTCAAGCTGGGCATCGAGCAGCGCCTGCGCGAAATCGGAGTCCTGCGCGCCCTCGGCTTCTCCATCTCAAAAATCCGCGCCGTGTTCCTGCTCGAAGGCGCTGCGCTGTCCGTCGCCGGATCGCTGCTGGGATTGGCGGGCGCGCTGGCCTACGCCCAGATCATCGTGTTCGGCCTGCGCACCTGGTGGATCGGCGCGGTCGGCACCCGCCTGATCTCGCTGCACCCATCCGTCGCATCGTTAGCCGCGGGAGCGCTGGCCGGAATCGTCACCGGCCTGGCCACCATCGCCTGGACTCTGCGCAAGCTGGAACCCGTCACGCCGCGCGGCTTGCTCGCAGGCGAACAGAAGCGCCACTCCGCCAAGCGCCCCCTGATCGGCGGGACCATCGCGGCCCTGTTGGCGATCGTCCTGCTCGCCTCGGCCCTGCTGCGCGCCCTCGACCAGACCGCCGCCTTTTTCGGCGCGGGAACCCTCCTTCTGATCGCCGCTCTCGCCTTCCAATCCGCCGCGCTGAATCGGCGTTCATCAGCGTTCATCGGCGGCCTGACAACTCTGGCCCTCCGCAGCGCCGCCTACCGGCCCGGCCGCAGCATCTTGTCGATCGCGCAAATCGCCTGCGCCACCTTCCTGATCGTTTCCGTGGACGCTTTCCGCCAGGCCGGCGATTCCGCGGGGACAGGCGGGTACCCGCTGATGGCCGAGTCCGTCCTGCCGCTGATTCACGACCCCAACACCGCCGCCGGCCGCGATGCGCTCAACATTCCGCCGCTCCCAGGCGTCCGCTTCATCCCCTTCCGCCTGCGGCCCGGCGACGATGCAAGCTGTCTGAATCTCTACCAGCCGCGTAATCCGCGCATCATGGCGCCGCCCGCCGCGTTTCTGCGCAGCGCCCACTTCGCCTTCCAGGATTCGGTCCCGCACGCCGCGAATCCCTGGCTCTTGCTTGAATCCCAGCCTTCGGGCGGCGCAATCCCCGCCATCGCCGACGCCAACTCCATGACCTACGTCTTGCACCTGAAGCTCGGCGAAGATTTCGTGCTGAATGGGACACGCTTCCGCATCGTCGCCGCCCTCCAGGACAGCCTCTTCCAGAGCGAATTGCTGATCTCCGAGGGGAACTTCCTGCGCCTATTTCCGGACGTCGAAGGCTACCGCTTCTTCCTGCTCGATGCCCCGCCCCAACGAGCGCAGCAGGTTACCGGAACGCTGGAGGAAGCGCTGTCGGATTACGGGTTCGACATCCAATCCACCGCCGCGCGGCTGGCCGGCTTCCACAAGGTCGAGAACACCTACCTCTCGACGTTCCGCAGCCTGGGCGCGCTGGGCCTGGTGCTGGGCACGGTCGGCCTCGCGGCCATCCTGCTGCGCAACGTGCTGGAGCGCCGCCGCGAGTTGGCGCTGTTGCGCGCAGTCGGATACCGGCCCTCGCACCTGGCCGCCATGGTGCTCGCGGAGAACCTGCTCCTGCTGCTGCTCGGTCTGGCCACCGGAACCGTGTGCGCGCTGCTGGCGATTGCGCCGGCTGTTTCGTTGCGCGGCGGCCAGTTCCCCGTCGCGTCGCTGGGCTTGCTGCTGGCGGCGGTGCTGGCCACAGGAATTGGCGCATCGCTGGCCGCCACGCGCGCGGCTCTGCGGTCGCCGCTGCTGGCCGCCTTGAGATCGGAGTAACGCGAACGCGATCTGGGGTGGGGTGAAAGCGAAATGTACCAAACGCACCCAATTATCAGAAATTGGCGGAATACCCGATGTATTTGGTTATAGTTGCTGAGTTTAGCTAAAGCTTCGGTTGCCATTTGGCCCAGTGGAAATTGGGTTCGCTTTGCAAAACGCGGTGGTGGGTTGCCGACCTTGAGCGTGTGATAGGGCTGCGACTTCGCGCGGCTGCTACACGGCGCGTCTTTTTCGATTTCATGTTGCATCGCGTTGCATTTGTTGCGCTGGAGTAGCTGAGCCGGCGCGCGCGGGGAAGTTGTTTCCCGACATCAGGGTAGCACGAGGTTTTCGTGGGATCGGGGGATTCGGATGGGATTGGCGTTTGTTTTCGGGCGATTAGGGGGATTGAAATTGGGTGACCCAACCGGACGCCGGCTGGGAGCCGGCGGCAGCCCATGGCGCTGCCCCACAAGAAAAGGCAAAAAGGATCAAGGGGCTACTTCCCGGACGCAACGGAAGCCGGTGCCGTAGTCCCTGACTCCTGGCGCGTACCTGACACGGACGGCGGCGCGCAGATACCTCGTGTCGCTGAGGAACGAGCCCCCGCGCAACACCCGCACCTTGCCGGATTGCGGTCCGCGCGGATCCTCCACCGGCTTGTCCGGACTCGCGTAATAGTTTTCGCCGTACCAGTCCGCTGCCCACTCCCAGACGTTGCCGACCATGTCGTACAGCACCCAGGTGTTTGCCGCATAAGACCGCACGGGCGAAGTGCCCTTCCATTTGCTACCGGCCTGGTTCGCGTTCTCGAATGCGATGTCATTCCCCCATGGATACTTCAGGCCGTCCTGGCCGCCACGCGCCGCGTATTCCCACTCGGCTTCGGTCGGGAGCCTGCCGCCGGCCCATTCGCAGTAAGCTGAGGCCTCATCCCAGGTCACGCGGACGACGGGGTGATCCGGCTTGCTCCATCCGGGGTTGAAGTCCGGCGCCGGCGGCATTTTGAATTGGGGCCGTTCGCCGGCGAACCGTTTGTATGCCGCGACGGTCACTGGGGTCTCGCTGAGCCAGAGGTCCTTCGCGATGCGTACCCGATGGCGTGGTTTCTCGTTGGTGCCGGCCTCGGTGTCGCCGGGGGTCGCGCCCATCCAGAATTCCCCCGGCGGGATCCAGACGTAGGACAAGCCGTCCTTGGGATTGGTCTGCGCGCCGGATTGCCGGGGTGCCGGACTTGTTGCGGTACCGAGGAGCGGTTCGACATCCGAGCATAGCCTGAGGAATGCGGGCGCGTTGGTCTCGCCTTGCCAGCTAGTCAGATCCGCCGTCTGGATCGATCGGAACCCTAAGGGCGGCCGGGCCTTTTCGATCAGGACCGGAACCAGGATGCCGCGCTCTTCGCCCTCGGACGCTTCTTCGATCACCCACTTCCTGGCGATCGACGTTGCCGACCAAAGCACGATCACGCAACGCGCTTTATCGAGTTGCTCCTGGATGACCTGCCTAAACGTCTTCCCCGCCGGGATGTTCCAGTCCCACCACACGGACCAGCCATGCGTACCCAGCGCTTTGGCAATGGCTTCGGCGCGCGGGCGATCTTCCCTGGCGTAGCTGATAAAGATGTCGCTCATGGCGTGACTGGGCTCGGCCGCGTTTCGCGTATGTGACGGGCTGCCCCTGGCTCGAACAGCCATCATACGAGATCGTACGACTTGCCGGCCACTTTGGCCGGCTAACGGGCTAACGGGGGCTAAAGCCCCGCGTAACGCGAACTTCGCTCGCGAAGGCCGATTGACAATCGGCCTGCAGGTTGGCAACCTGCCCCACAGCAAATGGCCACTTGGAAAGGAACAAAGGGGAAGAGGATCAAGGGACTACTTCCCGGACGCGCAACGGAAACCGACGTCGTAGTACCGGCCGCCCGGCGCGTTCCTGCCACGGTTGGCGGCGCGCAGAAACCTCGTAACATAGTTGAACGAACCCCCGCGCAACACCCGCATCGTTTCGGATTGCGGTCCCCGCGGATCGTCCACCGGCTTAGCCAGTGGCATGGTCGCGTAGTAGTGTTCGTCGTACCAGTCCGCCACCCACTCCCAAACATTACCGGCCATGTCATAGAGCCCCCAGGTGTTCGGCGGATAAGACCGCACCGGCGAAGTGCCGTTCCATTTGCTCGCGATGTAGTTAGCATTCCCGGGCGTGATTGCATTCCCCCACGGATACTTCAGCCCGTCTTTGCCGCCACGCGCGGCGAATTCCCACTCGGCTTCGGTCGGGAGCCTGCCGCCGGCCCATTCACAGTATGCTTTCGCCTCATCCCAGGTGACCCGAACAATCGGATGGTCCAACTTGCTCCAATCGGGATTGAAGCTCGGCGCCGGCGGCATCTTGAACTGCGGCCGTTCGCCGACGAACCGCTTGTACGCCGCGACGGTTACTGGGGTCGCGCCGAGCCAGAAGCCCTCGGTGATGCGTACGGGATGTTGCGGCTTCTCGTCCCCGCCGGCCTCGGCGTCTTCGGGGGTCGCGCCCATCTGGAATTCTCCGGGTTCGATGCGAACGTAGGCTGTTAAAGGTGGGGTCGCTGTTTTGTTGCCGACCGGCAGCCTGGAGGCCAGGTACCCGGCGCACACGAGCGCGGCGAGCAGCACGACGGCCAACACCCAGCGCCGCCCGAAGACCGGGGCTGGCGCCCGCATCCACTCGGCGACGAAGCGATGTTGCGGCTGGAGAGGCTTCGCCTCTTCCGGCACAGGCTCCGAAACCAGGCCTGCGGCAGGCGGCATGGTCGCCCCTGCCGCCTTTGCCGGTGCTTCGATCAGCGCTTCAATGTCCGAACACAGTCTCCGGAATGCGGGCGCACCGGCGTCCCGCTCCCAACCGGTCAAATCCGCCGCGTGCATGGAACGAAAGCCTAGTGGCGGCCTGACGTTCGCGATGAGGACCGGAACCAGGATGCCGCGATCATTCCCCTCGGAGGCTTCTTCGATGACCCATTCACTGGCGATCGACGTTGCCGACCAGAGCACGATCACGCAACGCGCTTTATCGAGCTGCTCTTGGATGACCTGCCTAAACGTCTTTCCAGCCGGGATGTTCCAGTCCCACCACACGGACCAGCCATGCTCCTCCAGCGCCTTGGCAATCGCTTCGGCGCGCGGGCGATCTTCCCTTGCGTAGCTGATAAAGATGTCGCTCATCGCGTGAGTGGCCCCGGCCGCGTTTCGCGCATGTGACGGGCGGCCCCTGGCTCGAACAGCCATCATACGAGATCGTATGTGTTGCCGGCCACCTTGGACGGCTAACGGGCTAACGGGGGCTAAGGCCCCACGTAACGCGAGCTTCGCTCGCGGAGGCCGATTGACAATCGGCCTGCAGGTTGGCAAACTGCCCCACAAAGCCGGCGGGTCTGGAGACCCGCCGCAGGCGTGGACGCCCGCCCCACATGAAACAAGACAATAAGGTCTAAATATGCCATTATATTAAACGAGGGAAACCTGAATGGTTACCAACCTGCCTTCCATCGGCGCCCCCTTCGTTTTGGAGGCCGCCGAACTGGCGCAGCTTTTTCCTTCGCTGCAGCGCCGGGGATACCAAGTGGTGGGTCCGGCGGTCCGCGGAAGCGCCATTGTCTACGACGTCCTGAACAGTTTTGATGAATTGCCGGCGGGCTGGACCGCCGAGCAGGAAGCCGGACAATACCGGCTGAAGCGGCGCAACGACGGCGCGCTCTTCGGATACGCCGTCGGCGCACATGGCTGGAAGAAGTTCCTGTATCCCGCCGAGGCGCGCGTCTTCGCGGCCCAGCGCAACGGCCATGGATTCCGCATTCTGAACGACGACGCTCCGTCGCCGCGCTACGCCTTCCTGGGCATGCGGGCCTGCGAATTGGCCGCCATGGCTATCCAGGATCGGGTGCTGCTCGGCGAGCACTACAGCGAACAGGTCTACCAGGCGCGCCGCCATGGCGTCTTTCTGGTAGCGGTGAATTGCACCGTTTCCGCGCCCACCTGTTTCTGCGCCTCCATGCACACCGGCCCGCCGGCCCAGGCTGGATTCGACCTGGCACTGACCGAACTGGTGGATGCGCGGCGGCACATCTTCCTGGTGGAAGCGGGCACGCGGCAAGGCGCGGAGGTGCTCGC
>JBEKPZ010000400.1:0-11217 GCA_049520215.1 Bryobacteraceae bacterium
TCGATCGCGGACGCGCTGGACGCCATCAACGAAAAGCTGATCCGCCGCCACCCGCACGTCTTCGGCGAGCAGACCGCCGAAACCGCGGGTGACGTGCGCCGCATCTGGGCCGAGGTGAAAGCGGAGGAGAAAAAGCAGAAGGGCGAGCACACCGGAGGGCTGCTGGAATCGGTCCCGCGCGCGCTGCCGGCGCTGGTGGAAGCGCAGCAGCTCACCTCCCGCGCCGCGCACGTGGGCTTCGATTGGCACAATGCGGAACAAGTGCTGGAGAAGTTGCACGAAGAACTGGCCGAATTCGATGCCGCGCGGCGCGGTACTTCTCAAGAGGAACTGGAAGGCGAGTTAGGCGATATGCTTTTCGTGCTGGTGAACCTGGCGCGTTTCGTCAAGGTCGATCCCGAGCAAGCCCTGCGCAAGACCAACGCCAAGTTCCGCCGGCGTTTCGGTTATATCGAGCGCAGGCTGGGCGAACAGGGCAAATCGCCGGAAGCAGCCACGCTGGCCGAAATGGACGCGCTCTGGGAGGAGTCCAAGCGATGATCGAACTCCGGGCGTTGACGGAAAGCCGCCAGTATCAGGAAGCGGTGGAGCTGCAGAAGACGGTCTGGGGATTCAACGACATCGAATTGCTGCCAGTGCGGCTATTCGTGGTGGCCACCAAGGTCGGCGGCCAGGCGTTCGGCGCCTACGACGGAAACGGGATGGTGGGCTTCCTGCTGTCGATCCCGGGATTGAAGCCCGGCGGCGGGACATACCTGCACAGCCACATGCTGGGCGTGCTGGCGGAATATCGGAATCGGGGCGTCGGCCGCATGCTGAAACTGCGGCAGCGCGAGGACGCCCTCGAGCGCGGCATCGGCCTGGTGGAGTGGACCTTCGATCCGCTGGAGCTGAAGAACGCCTTCTTCAACATGGAGCGCCTGGGCGCCATCGTGCGGCGCTATGTGGAGAATCAGTACGGCATGACCACCAGTCCGCTGCATGGCGGCTTGCCGACGGATCGCTGCGTAGCCGAGTGGTGGCTGGCCAGCCCGCACACGGAAGCGGTCCTGGCGGGGCGCCCGCCCGGGCGCGGCGTTGTAGAGCGCATCGAAGTGCCCGCCGATATCGATATCATCCGGCGAGCAGAACCCCGGCGCGCCCGCGAGATCCAGAAATCGCTGGGAGCGCGCCTGACGAGCGGCTTCGACCGCGGCCTGGCGGTAATTGGGTTTGAACGGTCCGATCGCGTGGGCACGTATCTGCTCGGGAGGTGGCAATGCGGATCGAACGCGTAATTCTCCGGCACATTCGGATGCCCCTGGTACATTTCTTTGAAACCAGTTTCGGCCGCACGACGGAGCGCGACATCATCCTGGTGGAAGTGGCGGGAGAAGGCGCATCGGGATGGGGCGAAGTCACTGCCGGCGAGAGTCCTTTCTATAACGAAGAGTGGACCGATTCCGCCTGGCTGATTCTGCGCGACTACGCCATTCCGCGCGTGCTGGGCCGCGATCTGGCCAGCGCCGAAGACGTCGCGCCGCTCACCGCGCATATCCGCGGCCACAAGATGGCGCGCGGCGGTCTGGAGGCGGCTGTGTGGGACCTTGCGGCGCGGCTCGCGGGCCAGCCGCTGTGGAAAGCGATCGGCGGCGGCGCGCGGCGCGAAATCCCCTGCGGCGTTTCCATCGGCATTCAGAACTCGGTGGATCAGCTTCTGGAAAAGATCGAGCGCGAGCTCGCCTCGGGCTATCAGCGCATCAAGATGAAGATCAAGCCGGGCTGGGATGTGGATGTGATCCGGCAGGTGCGCGCGCGCTTTCCCGCCATCAAGCTGATGGCCGATGCGAATTCGGCCTACACGCTGGATGATGCCGCGCGCTTGAAGCAACTCGACGAGTTCTACCTGATGATGATCGAGCAGCCGCTGGCGCACGACGACATCATCGATCATGCCGTCCTGCAAGCCAAACTCGATACGCCGATTTGCCTGGACGAATCGATCCGCTCCGCGCATCATGCCGAGCAAGCCATCCGCCTGCACGCCTGCGGCATCATCAATATCAAGCTGGGGCGCGTGGGCGGCTTTCGCGAGGCCAGGCGCGTGCACGATGTGGCGCAGGCGGCGGGCGTGCCGGTGTGGTGCGGCGGGATGCTCGAATCCGGCGTGGGCCGCGCGCACAACATCGCGCTTTCCACGCTGCCCAATTTCGTTCTGCCGGGCGATGTGTCGGCCAGCAAGCGCTATTGGGCGCGCGACATTATCGTGCCGCCGGTCGAGACTACGCCGCAGGGCACCATCCGCGTTTCCGACGAACCCGGTTTTGGCTACGACCTCGACCGCGATTATATCCGGTCGGTCACCATCCGGGAGGAGTCCGCCGGTTGAACGGCACCGCGGTACTTTACGCCCTCATCTTGCTGATGGTGGCGTTCTGGTCGGGCAATTATATTGCGGGCAAAATCGCGCTGCGCGAACTTTCGCCGCTGTTTCTAGCGGGGTTGCGGATAGGTTTGGCGGGCGTGACGATGGTGCCGCTATATGCGTGGGAGCGCGCTGCGAGGCGACCTAAGAGGCCGCCGCAGGCTGAGAGCCTGCCCCACGTTGTTCAGTTACTGATACTGGGCCTGTTGGGCGTGACGCTGAATCAATTCTTCTTCATCGTCGGCCTGAGCCGCACCAGCGTGGCGCACGCGGCGATCCTTATTGGACTGACACCGATACAGGTACTGATCATCGCAGGGGTGCGCGGTCAGGAACGAATCACGGCGCGCAAGGCCGTGGGGATGGCAATCGCGCTGGCCGGAGTGGCCCTACTGAAAGCCTTCGAACCGGCGGCTGGCACAGGTGCTACGTGGCTCGGAGATTTCTTCATCCTGCTCACCGGCCTGTGCTTCGCGCTGTTCACCGTGTTCGGCAAAGAAGTGACCGGCGAGTACAGCACCATCACCATGAACACCTACGCCTACGTGGGAGGCGCCATGGCGCTACTGCCTCTGACGGTGTGGGAGGCCACACATCAGCCGCTGGCGCACGTCAGCGCAGGGGCGTGGCTGGCGGCTATCTACATGGCGCTGTTTCCCTCGGTGATCGCGTACCTGATTTATTACCACGCCCTCGCCCACATGGCCGCATCGCGGGTGTCGGCATTCTCCTATTTACAACCGGTGTTCGCCTCGATCATGGGAGTCGTCATTCTGGGAGAGACCCTGGGCGCGCCGGTGATCGCCGGCGGCGCAGTGATCCTGGCGGGCGTGTACCTGGCGGAGCGCGGCTGATGACATCGTTTGTCGAATTACTGCGCCGCAACCGCAATTACCGCTTCACCTGGATCGGGCAGGTGGTTAGCGAAATCGGCGATCACTTCAACAACATCGCCGTGTTCAGCCTGGCTTTGGCGAATACGCGCTCCGGGCTGGTGGTCAGCGGCGTGATGCTCGCGCGCGCAATACCGGCGGTGCTGGCGGGGCCCATCGCGGGCGTGGTGCTCGACCGCATGGACCGCAAGCGCGTGATGATCGCCAGCGACATCATCCGCGCGGTGCTGGCGGCGGGCTTCATCCTGACAATTCACCGTCACGACACCTGGCTGCTGTACTTCTTCAGCGCCCTGCTGATGTTCGCCTCGCCGTTCTTCACCAGCGGGCGCTCGTCCATTCTGCCCAGCATCGCCACGCGGGACGAACTGCACACGGCCAATTCGCTGACGCAGACCACCGGTTGGATGACCCTGACCATCGGCACGTTTCTCGCCGGCGCCAGCGTGGCGCAGTTCGGCTATCAGTGGGCCTTTGTGGGCAACGCGCTTTCCTTCGTGGTGTCCGCCATCTGCATCGGGCAGTTGTTTCTGCCCGGCGACGGTTTCCGGCCCAAGCGCGAGTCGCTCACCGAAGCCGACGTGGTGCGGCCCTGGCACGAATACACCGAAGGACTGCGCTACATGCGCACGCACCCGTTGATCTTCGGCATCGCGCTGATTGGCGTGGGCTGGGCTACCGGCGGCGGAGCGGCGCAGATCCTGTTCAGCATCTTCGGCGAGATCGTATTCAACCGCGGCCCGGCCGGCATCGGCATCGTGTGGGGCTGCGCGGGCATCGGGCTGCTGATTGGCGGCCTGGTCGGACACCGGCTGGGCGAGCGGCTCAGCTTCGACGGCTATAAGCGCGCCGTAGTAGTGTGCTACGTGATTCACGGCGGCGCATACGTCCTGTTTAGCCAGATGCGCAATTTCCATGCGGCGTTGGTCTTCATCGCGCTATCTCGCGCCGCCGTGGGGGTCAGCTCGGTGCTGAATTACTCGCAGCTTCTGCGGCACGTCGCCAACGAATTCCGCGGACGCGTGTTCGCCACCATGGAGTCGATGGTCTGGTCTACCATGATGGTTTCGATGATGCTCGCGGGAATCGCATCGCAGTACTACGACCCGCGCTTGATCGGCGCGATTGCGGGTGTGCTCAGCTCGACGACGGCGGTCTTTTGGGGTTGGGCGCACTGGACGGGGCGGCTGCCCGAGCCCGCGCAAGAGGGCGTGGATCCGGACGACGTGGAGGTACATGGCGAACCCACCATCTAGCTTGCAGGACAAAGTGGTATTGGTGACCGGCGCGGCCAAGCGCATTGGGCGCGGCATCGCGTTGCGCCTGGCGCGAGAAGGCGCGCGCGTCGCGATTCACTATGGGAACTCGGAAGCCGAGGCCCGCGCGACCGCGGCGGAATGCGGGGGTGCTCCGCTATTTCGCGCAAACCTGGAAAGCGTGGCGGAGATCGAGCGCATGTTCGGCGAGATCGAGAGCACGCTCGGTCGGCTGGACGGCCTGGTGAACAATGCCGCGCGCTTCACGCGCCGCGATCCGCTGGAAGTCACCGAAGCCGACTGGGACTTCATCCACTCGGTGAACCTGAAGGCGGTATTCTTCTGCTGCCAGAATGGCGCGCGCCTGATGCGCAAGACGGGCGGCGGCCGCATCGTGAACATCAGTTCGCTGGGCGGCCTGCGACCCTGGGCGGACCACGCGCACTATTGCGCGTCGAAAGCCGGCGTGATCATGCTGACGCGCGCGCTGGCCAAGGCGTTCGCCCCGGAGATCACGGTGAATTCGGTGGCGCCGGGAGTGATTCCGTTCGGGGAACTCGACGTGGAGGCTACGAGAATGGTTTTCTTAGGGGCGAGTAATTTCATTACAGGGCAGATTGTAGCTGTGGATGGGGGGCTGAGCCAGCGGTAGCAGAACGGAACTCTACTGCCAGTCCTGTGCTACATTTTAAAGCAAATGGGTGACACGTTCACAGTCCGGCTGCCACAAGATCTCGCGGAGTCTTGACGGGGCCGCTCAGAAGACGGGGATGTCTCGCGGCGCCATCATCCGTATGGAACTCGAGAGAGCCCGCAAGTCGCCCAGAAAACCGTTCTTGCGCCTGGCAGGCGCATTAGAAGGGCCGGCGGACCTCTCGGCCCGCAAGGGCTTCTCCCGAAAGTGAAGGGAATAGCCGATACCGGTTTCCTGGTTGCGTTCGCGAACCGGAGAGACGCCCATCACGGGTGGGCGCTGGAGATTGCAAAGAGTCACCGAGCCACTGCTGACCGGTGAAGCCGTGCTGGCTGAGGCCGCTTTTCACTTGGGTAGCGTGAGCCTGGTTATGGCCTTTGTCGCTGAGGGCCTAGTCCGTCCGAAGTTCCGTCTGGACGACCACATCCAGCGAATCGAGGAACTGGCCGCGCGTTATGCGGATAGGCGCCGCGGCCTCGCGGACTTATGCCTGATCCGGATGAGCGAATTGCATCCGAAGTTTCCCGTGATCACCACCGATGTATCCGATTTTCGGATCTACCGCCGGGGACGCCGTGAAGCCATTCCGCTCATTCACCCGCCCCAGTTGTAGCGGCCCTGGCGGTCAGGCGGCTGAGACTGCGGGAGAGATGGGAAGCGCGCTAAGACGGAACACCGTGCGGGCATTGGCGAACAGGAACTTGCTTTCAATATCCGGCGGCAGGCTCAGGCCTCGGACTTGTGCCATGCACTTGTCGAGCGGCAATTGCGGAAAGTTCGTTCCGAAGAGCACCTTATTCCGGCCATAGGTGCGCAGGAATTGCAAGAGTTGCGGCGGATAGTAGCGCGGCAGATACGCCGAGGTATCGATGTAGACGTTGTCGTGTTTCCAGGCGACGCCGATCATTTCATCGGTCCAGGGGTGGCCGATGTGGCCGCAGACGATGCGCAGTTCCGGAAAGGTGAGGGCGACTTCATCGATGTACGGCACCGGGCGGCCCGTTTCGGATGGCATCAGCGGGCCGGTGTGCCCGACTTGCGTGCAGAACGGGATGTCCAGTTCGATGCACTTGACGTAGAGCGGGTAGTAGAGCTTGTCATTCGGCGGCAGCTTCCACAGCCATGGCACGACGCGCAGGGCTTTGAAACCGAGTTGGCGGACGGAGCGGTCGAGTTCGCGCACGGCGGCGACGGGGTTGGCCAGATCCACTGCTGCCACGCCGGCGAAGCGGTCCGGGAAGGCCGCGACGTGGGCGGCCACTTCGTCGTTCGAGATCAGCCAGCGGCCGGGCCGGCACCAGGCGGAAAGCATGAGCTGCCGGATGCCGGCGGCATCCATAGCCGCGACGAGTTCAGCCGGCGTGAGTTGGCGGTCGAGATAGTGGGCGGTGCCGGATTTTTCGAGCAGGCGGACGACCTCTGGCAGGTCCTGGCGCGTGCGTCCGGTGACGGGCTGCGCCCACGCGTCGATGGCTCGCTTTTCTAATGTCTCGTCCATGGCTACCATTCTGACCCGTACAATGCGGCTATGATTTGCGAATGTTTGGCAGCGTTTTTCGCGTGGCCGCCGCGGGGGATCGGAGTCAGCGGCCTGTTGAGTCTTCCAGCTTCTTGAGCCGGTCCCGCAGATCCGCGATCTCGCGGTCCTTGGCTTCCAGCGCGGCGTGACGGTCAAGACGAACGGCCTGCGTGTCGAATCGCGTGTTCACCTGGGCGAAGGCCTCGCGCATCTCTCGCGCGCGAGGCCTTGAATTTCGCGCTCCAGGCTTTCCTTGACGTCGGTGATGAGGACCGCCAGATCGTGCTCGGACATTGATAAGACCAGTCTGACACAGTTTCGAACCGAGTGGTTCCGGCCTACCAATCGCCCAACGACTCCAAATACGCCGCCGATCCGTCGCGCAACCAGCCATCGAGTTGCGCCGGCTCCTTGAGCTGCTGGCCGCGGTTGCGGGGGACGGCTACGAAGCGGCAGTCCAGTTCGGGCAGCGCGGTCATGTCGCCCCACAGCTTTTCGAATTGCGCGACGGGGAAGATATCTTCCTGGCCCTTGCCCCAGCGCTTCTTTACGTCCTTCAGGGTGATGTAGGCCGGCATGCGCGCGGCAAGGGCGCGGACAGCCGCGGCCACTTTACCTTCACTTTGCGGGTTCACAAGATCGGTGCGGGTCAGCGAGAAAGCAGGCAGCAGGCGATCGAGGTCGATCCAGTAGGTAGCCGAATTGTAGTAGGAGAGCTGGAATTCGATGCGTTCGTCCGGCAGCGCCAAGCCCTCCACCAGGCGCACGCGGCCGTCCACGCGGGCCAGGCCGCCGCCTCGGTCGTCGATCTGGCGGGCGATTACCTCGGTAGTGAGCGCGGCGCCGGATTCGATGTGCAACCCCAGCAAGTCCGGCGCGACGTCGGCGCCCAGAGTGTCGATGTTGTGCAACATGAGATAGCGCAGGCGCGGACGCTGATCCAGCAGGCGCGCCAGCACGCCGTTGCGGAACAGGTTGGGCAGTTCGTACCAGTGGCCGACAGGATGTAGGCACTGCATGGGCAGGTTGTCGGTGTAATTGCCTGCCTCGCCGGCCTGGTGCGCCCACGCGATGAGGCTCGCATGCAGGCTTTCCCGCACTTTCTGGGCCTGCTCGTCGAGAAGTTGTTGCGGCATTTCCTCCCAGGCGAAGCGCAGGTCGCGTACCATGGGGACCAGGCGCAGGCCGATGTTGCGCCCCGGCGAGAGCAGCAGCGTGCCGGGATAGTCGTAGTCGTTCGCGGCGGCCAGCCAGTCGGCTATGGCATCGTGCGTGAGGTAGCTGGTGGTGATCACGTGCGGAAGCGGCGTACCGGCGATGCGGCTGGCGTGGCGGCTTTTCGCCAGGTGCGCCTCGATGAAGTTGCGATGGCGGCCGGCGAGTTTCGAAAACGGGTGCAGCGCTTTGACCACACCGGCGCCCTTGGTCCAGCGGCTGCCGGCCCCGCCCGCGAGCGTGACCACGGCCACCATGCCCTCGGCCAACGCCTGCATGCCGGCTTCGCGATAGCGCGCGGGCAATCCCACAGTGGCATCCGTTATGTCGTCGGGCGCGACATCCTCGATACGGCTGCTGGGAGGGAGACGGTTCTGCGCGAGACCGATGCGGCCGCTGCGCAGATCGGCCTGGATCTGCTCGTGCTGCACGCGGTCGAACCCATGGCGATCGAGCAGCGATTCGAGACTCTGGGAGGGCCCGCCAGCGTCGTGCGCGGCGCGCGGCAGCATGTGATCGAACAGGTTCTGCACCATGCCGGATAGTTCGGGTGCGGTGCGGCAGGCAACGGCGAAGCGATCCAGCTCGGCGCGGCGGGCTGGGGAGAGTAGCCGCGTCTCTGTGCGCAGCAGAGATGGGACCGCAAGAGTATAATAGCCGGGCGGCATCAGCGCGGCGGGTCCGCTGGCCAACTCGGCGTGGGTGCCGCGCTCGTTGATGGCAAAGTCGTAGACCACCGGCTCCATGGCGAAGGGCATGGCGCGATCGAGGCGGCGCTTCGTCTCGCGCATGATGGTTTCCAGGCGCTCTCCGGCGCGCGGCTTCACGGCGGGGTCGAAGATGAAACCCATGCCGCCGCCGGACATGCCGCCGAGCATCCAGAATCCCCAGAAACCGGCGCCCATCTCCTCGCGCACGCGGTCAATCAGCGTCTCCGTGTAGAAGTTTGAGGCCCACGGAATGATGGTCTGAATGGGGCCTTCGAAGTTGCGCTGGGTGGCGCCGCCGATAGCCGCCACGTCGCCCGCGCGCAGATATCCCAGGATCTCGTCGAGCGTGCGGATGGCCTGCTGGCGGCCCTGCCATTCCGCTTCCGAGCGCAGCAGGTATTTCTCGGTGACCATTTCGAGAATAGGTCCGACATCCTGCGCCATACCGCCATGCACCAGCACCAGGCTAGATTGCAGACTCTGCCGCGTTGCCGCGGAGACTTCGTCCGCTCCGAGGATGCGATGGCGGGGCAGCAGGCAGCCGCGGCTGATGCCGAATTCCGAATCGCCCGCCGCGGCCTTGACGCCCTCGATCAGCTTGATGGCCGGCCACAATCCGCCGGAATCCTGCCAGCCGCCGCCGGACCCGCCCAGCCATTCGCCGAGAATGGCGCGCGCGGCCACCAGACGGCGGTCGGTTTCTGCCAACTCGCCTGTGAGCGAGTGGGCTTGGCCGGTGGCGCGCATGCACACCGAGATTAACGAGGCGAGCAGGTTGGTGGAGACGGCGAGGCGCGAGCCTTTGGGGATATCGTTCACACGGCTGACGATTTCGATGCCGTGACCGGGCCGGCCGGTAAGCACCGCCAGGATATCGGCCAGGGGCTGGCCTGCCCCTTCCATTCCAGGCGGCACGATGCCGGAAGCGATCACCGCGGCCTTGAGCAGGCCGAGATAATCGCGCGCGAAATCGAAGGCCTCGGCCAGCGTGGTAATCTCGGCGGCGGCTCCCAGATCGACGCTGGCCAGGCGGAGCACCGGCTCGTCGATCACGCGCAGCCAGGCTTCCACGGGCGGCTTGGGCGAGCCGGCGCCGCGCACGGCGAGGTCGATCGAAACATTCAGCACGCGTGCGCCTTCGGGAAAGTCCATTCCCAGGAAAAAGATATCGCTCCAGCCGCTGTGGGTCAGGTCCATGCGGACCGGCGTGGTCTCGCGCAGGATGGGGAAGAGGCCGCCGGTCTGGTGGAGGAGTTCGGGACGGATGCGCAGCGGATAATCGGCGGGGTGGCCGGTACGGAACATCCACTGATTGCCGCGCACGGTTCGCACGCTGCGGCGCACCTGTCCGGCGAGGGTTTGGAAGCCGAGGCCATGATAAGCCGCGGCGAGCGCGCTGGAGATGGCCGCGCTGGGGCCGTTCGCGGATTGCGCGGCGAGGAAGATTTCGATGGCTTCTTCAAAGCGGCGTTTGAGGAGGTGATCGTAGCCGGTGAACGGAATCGGCGCCTGGGCGCGCACGCCCGGTTTGAAAGGCAGGTGGAAGCGGTGGATCGCGTAGAGGAAGAAGAGCGCGCGGACGCGTTCGTAGAGATTGTCGCTCGAGCGGCGGAAGCGGTCGAGGGCGGCGGATTGGCTCTGCAAGTCCGCCAGAGTGGCGGCGCGGCAAAAGGCGTCGAGCGAGCGGTTGCGGAGCGCGGGGTCGGCCGCGGTGACGATGCCGGTGAGTTGGCTCATGGCCGGCTATCTCCCGGCCGCCGGCAGCTCGCGCATGGCCAGCAACTCGACTAATTGGGACAGAACTTCGTCGCGATCTCGCCCGCTGAGCGCCAGCGCGAGTTGCGCGGTGAGCAGGCCGTAGCGCACGCCGATATCGTAGCGGCGGTTGGCGCGCTCGAGCGCCAGGTATTGCTCGCGGCGGGCCAGTTCGGCGAGTGCGGTGGAAAGGCTGATGCGGGGCCCGAGGAAGTCCATCACCGTGGGCGTGAGGACGTGCATGCCGAAGAAGCAAAGATAATGTCCGGCGCGCAGCCCGGGGACCACCAGACGTTGTTCAGCTTCGGTGGGCGTGGGTTTTTCGATTACCGTGTCGATGCGGTAGAGATCCTGGCTGCCGGCCACGCGCTGGCCGCCGGTCGCGCCGTAATGCGGCAACAGGTTTTCGCGGGTGGCCTGCACGGCCGACACGGCGCACGCCTGGGCTCCGGCCACTTCCACCAATTGCTGGGCGCAGCCCTTTTCGGTGCGGCTGATATAAAGATGATCGCCGACCAGGTGCAGGAACGGGTCCTGGCCAACGAAGTCGCGGGCGCACAGCACGGCGTGCCCGTAGCCTAGTGGTTCGGGCTGCGGGACGAAACGGAGGCGGCCGGCATGATCGCCCGCCACGCGCGCGTAGGGTACCTCGTCGCCGGGTGAAACGACGATGGCGATCTCTTCGACACCGGCGCGCAAGGCTTCTTCGACGATGATGCGGAGGACGGGCTTCTCGACCCCATCGCGGTCGATCAGGGTTTGCAGCGGCAG
>JBEKPZ010000401.1:0-6235 GCA_049520215.1 Bryobacteraceae bacterium
CGCGCATCCAGCAGCGCCTGGGTGGGGTGTTCGTGGGTGCCGTCGCCGGCGTTGATGATGGGCATGGCCAGGTGGCGCGCCAGAAAATGCGGCGCGCCGGACGCCGCATGCCGCATCACAATTGCGTTGGGCCGCATGGCCGCCAAGGTGTTGAGCGTATCCACCAGCGATTCGCCCTTGGACACGCTGGAGCCGGAGGCCGCGATGGAAACGGCGTCCGCGCCCAGGCGCTTGGCGGCGATTTCGAAGCTGGTGCGGGTGCGAGTGGACGCTTCGAAGAAGAGATTGACAATCATCTTCCCGCGGAGCGTGTCCAGTTTCTTCTGCGATTGGTCCTGGACAGGTTGAAACTGCTTGGCACGCGCCAGGATGGCTTCGATCTCGGCGCGATCCAGTTCTTCGATTCCCAGCAATCCTGCCGGCATGGCTTAAACGGCTTCGGTCTCGGCGACCTTTTCGACCATGAGCACCTTCTCCTGTTGGTCGATCTCCTGGAATTTGACTTCGATGATTTCGTTGTCCGCGGTTTGTACGATGCGGCCGACGAACTGGGCTTCGATGGGCAACTCGCGGTGGCCGCGGTCGATCAAGACCAGCAGGTGGACGCGGGCCGGGCGGCCGTGGTCGAAGAGGGCGTCCAGCGCGGCGCGAATGGTGCGGCCGGTATAGAGCACGTCGTCCATCAGGATGATGTCTTTGCCTTGCACGGAAAACGGAATCTCGGTGGCGCTGACCACGGGCTTGATGTCCACGGTGGTGAGGTCGTCGCGGTAGAGATTGATATCCAGAATCCCGACCGGCACGGCGTGCTGTTCCAGCGATTCGATTTTGCGGGCCAGGCGCTGGGCGAGGGGCACGCCGCGGCGGCGAATACCGATGAACGCCAGACGGTCGAGATCGGAGTTCTTCTCCAGGATTTCGTGCGCCAGCCGCACCAGGGTGCGGTCGATTTCCGATGCGCTCATGAGCTGGCCTTTGACGCGAGTAAGGGGCATGGGCTTGGTAAGGAACAGCGTAGCATGGCGGACGGCGCCGCGGATTGCGATTGAAAAGCAGCCGGGAGGCGTGCGGAAATCCGCGCGGAGGAAGGCTTTCGCGCTTCATGAGTGTAAATAATCGCGACGGAGAGAACCGGCCTGGGCCGAGCGGGTGTACACTGACCCTAACTGACGTCACGCCACAATCATTTGCTGTGAGTAAGTGTGATGCTTTTAACATACCGTTGCACGACGAAGGAGGGTAAGTAACACTATGGGTACGCAAGGTTCTCGCAGGTGTGCCACGCTGGCAGGATACGCCTTGTGTGTAACTGCATTTCACGGCTCACTATGGGCCTCGAACGCTTACGTAGTTCGCAACCTGGCATCGGATGTCCCCGACCTGGCCGATTTTACCGATCCGCACCTGAAGGGCGCGTGGGGCATCTCGGAATCGGCCAGCAGTCCGTTCTGGATCTCGGATGCCGGCTCGGGGTTGTCCACGCTTTATAGCAGCACTGGCAGCCCGATTTCGCTGGTGGTCACCATACCGCCTTCCAAAGCGGTTGGCGTTTCAGGTTCAGGCACCCCGACAGGGACTGTCAACAACGCCACCACGGGTTTTGCCATCGCCACCGGCGAAGCGGCATCGTTCATTTTCGACACATTGGACGGCACCATATCCGGCTGGAACCACACCGTGAACGCGGCCGCCGCGCAGGTGATGGTGGACAACTCAGCATCCGGTGCGAGCTATACGGGCCTGGCAATTGGCGCCAGCGGTTCCAACACGTACCTCTTCGCTGCGAATCTTAGCAAAGGAACCATTGACGTCTTCGACTCGAATTATAACGCGGTTACTTTGCCGAATGCTTTCCAGGACGCCAACCTGCCCGCAGGCTACGCGCCATTCAACATTCAGAATCTCGCAGGCAACTTGTACGTGGCCTACGCGCTACAGAACACCGGCAAGACCTTCGTGGTGCCGGGCGCCGGCAACGGATACGTGGACGTTTACAGCACGGCGGGAACTTTGATGAGTCGGCTGGTCTCGGGTGGACACCTGAACGCGCCTTGGGGACTGGCGATCGCGCCCACCAACTTCGGCGATTACGCAAGCGATTTGCTGGTGGGGAATTTCGGCGACGGCACCATCAACGTGTTCAATCCCACCACGGGCGCGTATGTGATTACGCTCAACAACTCCGATGGCACTCCTATCGTGATCCCCAATCTGTGGGCACTGCAGGCCGGCAACGGCGGCAGCGGCGGAGACGCCAATGCGATCTATTTCACGGCTGGGATTCCGGGTCCGGACAACGGAAACCACGGACTGCTCGGCCGGCTCCAGGCAGCGCCTGTCCTGACCGCCACGGACGTGGTGAATGGCGCGAGCTTTCTGCCCGCTATCGCACCGAACACATGGGTGACCATAACGGGAGGCAATCTCTCGGGGACCACGCGGGTGTGGGACAGCGAGGACATCGTGAACTCGGCGCTCCCGACCGACATCGACAGCGTGAGTGTGACGGTGAACGGGACCTACGCGTATGTGGAATATGTCAGCCCCGGACAGCTTAACATTCTGCTCCCGGTGGGTCTGGCGTCCGGACAGGCGCAAGTCGAGACGTACAACTTTGGTCTCGCCAGCGCGACGGTGACGGTCCAGGTGCAAGACGTGGCGCCGGCGTTCTTCCTGCAAGGCGATGGGAAGCACGTTGTGGCGACGCACGCGAATGGCTCGCTGGTGGGACCAACCAGCACCACAACCGGGGCCACTCCGGCGGCGCCCGGCGAGACCATTGTGCTCTATGGCACCGGGTTCGGCGTCACGAATCCCGCGGCGCCAGAAGGTAAACTGATTACGACGCCGCTGACCCTGGCGACGCTGCCTGCCATCACTATCGGCGGAACCGACGCCGGCCAGGTCGCATTCGCCGGTCTGATCGATGCCGGCTTGTACCAGATCAACGTCACGGTACCGGCTTCTACCGCCAGCGGAGATGTGCCGGTGGTGGCGCTGGTGGGATCCACCGCTTCGCCGGGCACCGCGGTGATCGCGGTCGAGTAGGGGCCAGGCTCCACAACTATTGGGGAAAAAGGGCGGGTCTGGAGACCCGCCGCTGGCGTGGACGCCCGCCCCACGTGGTCTTCGGGTATAATCGCAACGATAGGAGAGTTATATGGAACTGCGTCCGTTGCACGACCGCGTCGTGATCAAGCGCCTGGAAGAGGGCGAAACCAAGCGCGGGGGCATTATTATCCCGGATACCGCCAAAGAGAAGCCGCAGCAGGGATCGGTGATCGCGGTGGGTAACGGCAAGTTACTGGAGACGGGCGAGCGCATGCCGCCCGAGGTCAAGGCGGGCGACCGTATTCTTTTCGGCAAGTACTCGGGGGCCGAGGTCAAGCTCGATGGAGACGAGTACCTGATTCTGAAAGAGGACGAGATCCTCGGGGTTCTGGAATAGCGCCGCCTGCTCCACTTCAGAACTGATATTGCGCCGGCTTGATGCCCTTGGCCCTCAGATACACGATGCATTGGCCGCGGTGGTGCGCGGTGTGATCGGTTGCCAGGAGCAGCAATTCCATGCCGGTCATCTTGCCCGCGGGTGAATCGAAGGTTTGGAACATGCGCTCGTGGTCGAGGGTGGTCAAGGCGGTAATGCAGAAATCGTAGGAATCGTTGAGCGTCTTCAGCACGGAGGCCTTATCGAACTTGGTCGGCTTGGCGATCGGGTCTTTCTGGCCGGAAAGCGTGGCAAAGAAGAACGAATTGGCGCCGGCGATGTGCGCCATCTGCTCGCCGAAGCTCATTTCCGCGGGATTCGGCTTGAAGGAGTAGTCCTCGGCGGGCATCTGTTCGGCCAAGGCCAGCATGTACTTCTTGGAGGTCTTCCAATGGTCCACGAGCACGGACGGAACGGTGCCCGCGTCTTGCGCCAGGGCCGGCAGAACCAGAGCCGCGCCCAGTAATAGAGTCGTCATTGATCGATGCATTGTATTCCCCTTGTTTTCAGTGCCGCAGGATGTCCCGCAACGCGCGCGAGCCAACCCGCATCCTATGTGATAGGGGATATCCTATCACACCCTCACCGGAACGTCCGAATCCGAAGCTGTGGCGCGATCGCGGTTTGTACGCGGCGTGGCTGGGGCACAGCACCGTGTTGCTCAAATTGGATGGCGTAACCATTCTGACCGACCCGGTGCTGGGCAACCGCGTGGGCGTGAGTTTGGGGCCGATGACGCTGGGGTTGAAGCGCCTGGTGGCGCCCGCGCTACGCGTCCACCAACTGCCGAAGATCGATGTGCTACTGCTCTCGCACGCGCACATGGACCATTTCGATCTGGCGACGCTGCGAGCACTCGAAAGCCGCTCGACCACCGTGGTGACGGCCGCCAAGACCAGCGACCTGCTGCGGACCCGCCGCTACGCCGGCGTGAAGGAGCTTGGATGGGGCGAGCGCACGCGCGTGGGACCCATCGGGATACGGGCGTTCGAGGTGAATCACTGGGGCGCGCGCATGCACGGCGATACGTATCGCGGATACAACGGCTATCTGATTGAGGCGGGCCGCTACCGCGTGCTGTTCGGCGGCGATACGGCGGCCACCACATCATTCCGCGCGCTGCGCAGTTCGCGGCGCATCGATCTGGCCATTATGCCGGTGGGAGCGTACAATCCCTGGATCCGGTACCACTGCACTCCGGAACAAGCCTGGCAGATGGGCAACGATGCGGGCGCGGAGATCTTCCTGCCGGTGCATCACCAGACCTTTCCACTCAGCCGCGAACCGCGGCACGAACCGATCGAACGCTTTTACAGGGCGGCCGGGAAAGAGCCCGAGCGGATCGGCATCGAGCGCATTGGGCAAGAGATGAAGCTGTAGGTCAAAGAGCCAGGCTCAGCGGCGGGGCGGCCTGAGAGGCCGCCGCAGGCTGGGAGCTTGCCCCACCCAGTCCGGCGAGCAACCGCTCGATCTCGCGCGCGATCGCGGCGGGCGTGCCGGTGGCATCCACGCGATGGCATCCGCCGTTGCGGTAATACGCGATCACGGGACCGGTGGCGTCGTGATAGGCCTTCAGACGCGCCAGAATCACTTCCTCGGTGTCGTCTTCGCGGCGAATTAGCGGCTGCTGGTCGTCGTCGCAGATTTCGCCGGTCTTGGGCGGCTGCGAGAGCATATTGTAGATGCGCCCGCATTGGCCGCATTGGCGGCGCGCGGTGATGCGCGACACCAGCACCTGCGCGGGCACGTCCAGAAGGATGGCGACGGGCTTGGGCAGGCCCAGTTTCCGGACCAAGGTGTCGAGGAAGGTGGCCTGTTCCTGGGTGCGCGGGTAGCCATCCAGCAGGAAGCCGGAGGCACAGTCCGGCTGCTGGATTCTGGCAGCCACGATCTTGTCCACAATCGCGTCGCCGACCAGGCCTCCGGATTTCAAAATGGAGCATGCCAGGCGGCCCAGTTCAGTGCCGGCTCTGCACTCGGCGCGGAACATCTCACCGGTGGAAATCGCGGGAATTTGGAAACGGTGGGCAATCGACGCTGCCTGAGTGCCCTTGCCACAGCCGGGCGGTCCGAATAACAGGACGATCATGCTTGCCTCCTGGACCCTGTAGATCACAGGCTGAAGCCTGTGCCACCAAAACAGATTCACAGGCTGAAGCCTGTGCTACCACAGATTCAGGCTGAAGCCTGTGCCACCACAGATTCACAGGCTGAAGCCTGTGCTACCAACCAGATTTACAGGTCCGTTAATATTATACCGTCCGGCGAGAGACGAATGCGCGCCCCCCTCCACTCGACCGTGTTTCCAAAGAGGCCGCACACCCAGATGGCAAAGCCCCAAAGGTCGCGAAAGGGCATCCAACAGGCACGGCGGAGCGCGGAGGGATCGCGCAGGACGCCCCAGCCCACCGAGATTCCGGCGAGCATCCGGATGGCGAGCGCCGTCACGCCGGCCGGCCATGCGCCCGCGGCAATGGCGACAACGGCCCAGAAAGTGGCGTGAGTGATCAGGTAGCCGTAGTAGCCGCCCGGCCGCGAGACGCGAATGCCGCGCGACCAACGCAGTTGGTGACGCCAGACTTCGCCCCAGGTGGCGCCACTCAGGTGCGTTTCGACGATGGCCGGCGCGAAGACCACGCGCAGGCCCAGACCGCGGATGCGGCGTCCAAGTTGGTAGTCGTCCGCCAGGTAATCGCCGATGGCCGCGAAGCCGCCGATGCGGCGTAAATCTTCAGCGCGCAGGAGCAT
>JBEKPZ010000402.1:0-11259 GCA_049520215.1 Bryobacteraceae bacterium
CGCGCAGCGGAGCCGAATACGGACAACTCCTTGACACGATAGCGGCGGCAGATCTCGCCGATCTCGGCTTCGGGTAGACGCGCGCCTGTGGCTAGAGTCATCGGCCCTGCTCCCTTGAACCGTTATCCGGCCGTGTCTTTGCGTTCCGCGCATCGACGACCGCGGCAGCCAGCGCGAACTCATCCTCAAGGGCTTCATACGCCTTTCGGTATGCGGGCTTGTCCATCCATTTCTTGTGCATGTCGAGTATGCGGGCCACTGCTATAACTCTATCATTGAACGGGTCATGCGCGGGGCGTTATGCGTGTGATAATGGACAAGCCAACGCCATATGAACATTGAATGGGTGCGCCGTTACTGCATCTCGCTGCCCCACGCCACCGAAACCGTGCAGTGGGGCGCCAACCTGGTCTTCAAGATTGGCGGCAAGGTATTTGCTGTACTGGCGCTTGAGCCGGCCGAGGTCTGGCTTATTTTCAAATGCCAGCGCGAGGAGTTTGCCGAGTTAGTCGAGCGGCCGGGGATCATACAGGCGCCGTACTTCGCGCGGAACCTGTGGGTCGCGATGGAGACGGAAGATGCGATGAGCGCAGAGGAGACCAAGCGCCTGGTGCGGGCGTCGTACGATCTGGTGCTGGAGAAACTGCCTAAGAAGATCCGCGCTACGTTGGCTCTCTAGAGCTATTTTAGAAACCCACCCGCAAACCTGTTGATCCCGCGAAGTGCGGGGCTAAAGCCCCGCGCGGGATAAATCCCGCCCTCCACCGTCGCTGCCAGGCGCAGTGGGTTATGCTTGGCTGCGTAAGCCCAAGGAGAACCCATGTCCCGAAACGTCTCAACCTTCCTGATCCCGCTGCTGCTGTTGCCGGCCGCCGCCCGGTGCCAGTTGGTGGAGGAATTCAATCCGCCCAAGGCCAACTGCTGCCTGGCGGGTTTTGCGCACAGTCTTGCCGACCAGCTTCAGGACTGGAATCAACTCGGCCGCTATCATCAGGACAACGAGCGATTGAAGGCGATGCCCGCCGAACCGCGCCGCGTCGTGTTTCTCGGCGATTCCATCACCGACGGCTGGAGGCTTGCGCAATCTTTTCCGAACAAGTCGTATGTGAATCGCGGCATTGGCGGCCAGACAACTCCGCAAATGCTGGTGCGCATGTATCCGGACGTGATCGACCTGAAGCCGGCCGCGCTGATTATATTGGCCGGCACTAACGATATTTCGCGCAACACCGGCCCCGAGACCATCACTATGATCGAAGAGAACTTCCAGGCGATGACCGAGTTGGCCCAGGCGCACGGCATCAAGGTGATTCTCTGTTCGGTGATGCCGGTCAGCGACTACACGAAGAATAAGCAGACCGTGTCGCGACCGCCCGCGGATATCTTGAAACTGAACGCTTGGCTGCGAGAGTACACGGCAAAAGCGCATGCAGCGTTTGCGGATTACTACGCCGCGACGGTCGATGACAAGGGCATGTTACGCGAAGGTTACTCGGATGACGGGCTGCATCCTAACTTGAAAGGCTATGAGTTAGTTGCGCCCGTGGCGGCGTCAGCTATCGAAAAAGCTTTGCAGTAACATGCGCGGCGGCTCGGGTGTCTCGCCCGCCGCGATCAGTCGCAGGCACGCCTGGCCTTCCCGGTGAAGCGTGGCGGTATCCACGCCTTCATACATCGGCAGATAGCGTTCGAGCTTGCGCAGGGCTTTGCGCAACTGCCGCTCTGCGCCCAATGGATTGCGGCGCTGCTGATGATAGAAGGCCACGGCGAAGTGAATCAGGGCTTGCAAGAAGAGACGGTGCGGGCCGCGCATAGGCGTCCACAATTCTTCCAGTACCTCGTGACACGCGAAGAACTCGCCTGCGCGGTATAGCTCGATGCCGCGCAGGTAGAGCGGCTCGCGCGTCAGGGCTACCGGAGCTGCTGCGCTTTGTACCATGCCAGGGTGAGCCGCAATCCCTCTTCAAAGGAGAAGCGCGGCGCGTGACCGAGATCGGCTACCGCGGAGGTAATGTCCGCCTGCGAATCGTGAACGTCGCCGGGACGCGGGGGGCCGTAATGCGCGGGAATCGCGACGCCTTCGATTTGCTGCACCAGGCGCCACGCCTCATTCAGGGTGATGCGGCCGCCATTGCCGCCATTGTACAGGTTGCCGGAGACTCCCGGCGCGCGGGCGGCCTTCAGATTGAGATCCACGACGTCTTCGACGTAAGTAAAATCGCGGGACTGTTCGCCATCGCCGAATATGGTCGGAGCGCGCCGCTCCACCACAGCTTTGATGAACAGTGACAGCACGCCCGAATACTGACTGGTGGGATCCTGGCGCGGGCCGAAGACATTGAAGTAGCGCAGTGACACGGTCTCGATGCCGAAAGTGGAAGCGAATATGTGGGAGTAGTATTCGCCGACGAGCTTCTGCAGCGCATAGGGCGACTTAGGCTGCGGCGTCATGGTCTCGACCTTGGGGAGCACTTCGGTATCGCCATACGCCGAGGAGGAGGCGGCATAGACCACGCGGCGGACGCCGCCCGACGCCGCGGCGCGCAGCACGTTGAAGGTGCCATCGATGTTGATTTCGTGCGACGGGACGGGATCGTCGATGGAGCGGGGCACCGACGGGATGGCGGCTTCGTGAAAGACCACGTCAGCGCCACTTACGATGGGGGCGATCTCCGCGTAATTGCGAACGTCGGCGCGTTGCAGGTCGATGGCGGGGCGGACTTCGTCGAGGTTCTGCTCGTGGCCGGTGAGGAAGTTATCCAGCACCACGACCTGGCGCGCGCCTTCCTGCAGGAGGCGGCGGACTATGGCGGAGCCGATGAAGCCCGCGCCTCCGGTAACGACGTATTTGTTCATTGGGTTTCCAGAAATGCAAGTGACTCGCGGGCGATGGTTTCGGCGCCCGGCGTGAAATCGAAAGCTTCGAGTGAGATCCAGCCGGCATACTCGTGGCGGCGCAACACATCGAAGAGCGGCTTGAAATCGTAGGAGCCGGTTCCAGGATGGCGGCCGTCGAGTTCGTTGACATGTATGTGGCGGATCAGATGGTAGTAACGTTCGACGAGCGCGGCGTGCGGCTCGGTCTCGTCAACGGCATTGTGACAGTCGAACATGGTGCGGATAGCGGGGTGATCGATCTGGCGGACGAGCGCGGCGGCTTCGTCGAGCGAGGTGACCACATCGCACTGGCCGAGCGGGAGGGCTTCCATCAGGATGGTGACGCCGCGAAGGCCCGCTTGCGGCGCGACGGCAGCCAAGCCTTCGACGAAGTGCCGGGTAGCTTCCGCGCGGCCGATCCCGCCGGTGGTGCAGCGCTGTTTCGGTGAGCCGAAGACCAGCAGGCCGTCCGGACCGAGATCGGCGCAGAGGTCGATGAGATGGCGGATATGCTGCCAGCTTCGGCAGCGGAGGCCGGCATCGGGCGTGGTGACGTGCAGTCCCTTGGGGCTGACCATGAGCCAGTGCAGGCCGACGAACTGCAAGCCCTCGGAGACGACGATGTCGCGGCATTCACGGCGACGCGCGGGCGAGAGCGTCGCCGGATCTTCCGCGAGGGTGAACGGGGCGATCTCGATGCCGGTGTAGCCGGCGTTACGGATGGCGCGGCACGCATCGGGGAGGGTGAATTTTTCGAAGACCTCGTTGCAGATGGCATGGCGGAGGCGGCGCATGAAGCTTCTATTGTAACGGGTGGGGGCTGCGGGGCGGCGGATGTTACCGCATCGCAAATCTCGGAATCGTGTTGCATTTGGTTGCACCGGGCGGGAGCCGCGGGGGGCGGGAGCGGCGATTCCGGGGGCGGTTGGGGTTAGGAAGTGGTTGATTCAGCGGGGGCTTGTGTTTCAGCGTCGCTTTCGATGTCATAGAGGCCGGGCAGGCTATCGTAGTCCTGTTCGATGATGGCCGAGTCGAGGAGTTTCTTGCCATCGGGATCGGGGGCCGGCTCGGGCATGGACCAGCCGGTTTTGGGCAGTTGCGGACGTTGCAAAATGAACATGGCGGCCCGGAGCTGGACGGCGGGCGACGACCTGGTATTGTCGAGGACTGCGAGGAGGGTTTCCAGGGCGCGGTTGCTGAGATGGTAGAGGTCGTCGCGGCGGGCGAGGACGAATTCGGCGCGGGCGCGGTGGAGGGCGGCGGCGAAGGGCTTGGAGGTTTTCATCCAGCGATAGATGGTAACGCGATGGACCCTGTAGGTTTCGGCGGTGTCGGTAAGGGTAGAACCGGCGGCCAGGGCGTCGGCGACGCACTTCTGGACGCTGGTTAGGGGAGGGTTGTCGGTGGTGTGTCCCATTCCGACGATGAGGATAGCATGGGCTTGTGCGCGGGGCTGGGGATTTCGGAGGTCGTTTGGTTTATTTTCATGGGGATGCAGGGGGATGTCGGCTTGTGACCGAAAACCGGCCAACGGCTACAACGGGTATGGCGAAGGGGGGCGTGAGCGGCTGCGGCCTGGGAGTATTTTGCAGGCGTTTGAGGTACGGTTTCTCGGCTACCGCGACAGGGCCGACGAGGGCGTCGGCCCGCGGACCAGGGGGACCGCCCCACAGCAAATGGCCAAACTCCAGAGCGGGTCTGGAGACCCGCTGCAGGCGTGGACGCCCGCCCCACAAAGAAGTCAGGCCTTGGCCTTTTTGATCTCCTCGACGAGCGCCGGGACTACCTGGAACAGGTCGCCTACGATGCCGTAGTCGGCCACTTCGAAGATGGGCGCGTTGGCGTCCTTATTAATGGCGACGATGGTCTTGGAGCCTTTCATGCCGACCAGGTGCTGGATGGCGCCGGAGATGCCGACGGCGAGGTACATCTTGGGGGCGACGGTTTGGCCGGAGCTGCCGACCTGACGCTCCATGGGGAGCCAGCCGGAATCGCAGATGGGCCGCGAAGCCGCCAGCTCCGCGCCGAGGGCGTCGGCCAGCTTTTGGACGATGGGGATGTTATCGGCTTCCTTGATGCCGCGGCCGACGGAGACGATGATCTCGGCGGCGGTCAAGTCGACGGCGCGCTGCGCTTCGCGGAACAGTTCCAGCGGCTTGATGCGGCTGGGGGTAAGCTGCGGCGTGAATTTCTCGACGGCTGCCGCGCCGGCTTCGATATGGTCGGCGCGATAGGCGCCGGCTTGCAACGATGCGAAATAGGGCGGGTCGCCGGTGAAGCGCACGTCCACGTTGAGCTTGCCCTGAAAGAGCTGACGCACCAGGACCAGTTTGCCATCCTCGATGCGATGCGCGACCACGTCACTGACGGCCACGCGGCCGAGCGCGGTGGCCAGCTTGGGCAGGAAATCGCGCACCTGGTAGGTGTGCGGGAAGATCACGATGCCGGCCTGTGTGTGTTCGACTAACTGGCGCACGGCAGCGGTATAGGTGTCGGGCGTATAGTCTTTGAGTAAGTCGTCGACGACGGCATAGATATGGTCGAGCTTCTTATCCGTAAGCTCCGACGCGAGGCTTTCGATGCCCTGTCCCAGCACGGCGGCTGAGACGGGCTGCTGCAATTCGCGCGCGAGCTGCTGGCCGGCGGCCAGCGTCTCCCACGACATGCGGCTCCAGGCCGGAGTGCCCTGGACCGCGCGTTGTTCCATGACCACCAGAATGCTCATATGACGCGCGCCTCGAATTTCAGCTTCTCGACCAATTTCGCCGCGGCTTCTTTGGGCGGACCGTCGAACAACTGGGTCTGCTTGGAGCGGCCCGGCAGATACACGCGGCTGAGTTGGATGGAGGGGACCGCGGAGCCGGCGCCCAAACTGGCGGCGGTCACGTTGCGGATCTCCTTATTCTTGGCTTTCTTGATGCCCATGAGGGTGGCGTAGCGCAGCTTGTTGATGCCGGATTGAATGGTGAGCAGGGCTGGCAGGGGCATTTCGACGTGCTGGAACCAGCCATCTTCCAACTCGCGCTTCACGCGGATGGAGCCATCGTGCTTTTCCACCTGCATGATGATGGTGGCGTGGGGCAGGCCCAGCAGTTCGGCGAGGATCACTCCGGTTTGGCCGTAACCCAGGTCGTCGGATTGCAGGCCGGTAAGGACCAGGTCGGGGCTTTCGGGCGCTAGCGCCGCGGCGAGCAGGCGTGCTGCACCCAGCGGGTCGAATGCGCCAAGGTTTTCCTCTTCGATGTGAATGGCGCGGTCGGCGCCTTTGGCGAGGGCTTCGCGAATGGTTTGCGCGGCGCGCGCGGGTCCGGCGCACAGCACCACCACTTCACCCCCGTGTTTTTCTTTGAGTTTGAGATCGGCTTCCTGAATCCAGGCGCCCGATGGCGCGACGCGCAGTTGCGAATCGCGGGCCGGAACTTGCTTGATGCAGACGATGATTTTCATAAGAAAGAAGTCAGAAGACAGAAGTCAGAAGTCAGAAGACAGAAGGCGGTGCCGGTATTCTGACTTCTGACTTCTGTCTTCTGTATTCTCTTACTCCTCGTATCGTTTAAAGATGAGAGCGCCATTGGTTCCTCCAAAGCCGAAGGAGTTGGACAGGGCGTGGTCGATGCGCATGGGGCGCGCGTGGTTGGGGACGAAGTCCAGATCGCACTCGGGATCGGGCGTTTCGTAGTTGATGGTGGGCGGGGCCACCTGGTCGCGGATGGCGAGGACGGTAATACCGGCTTCCAGGCCGCCTGCGCCGCCCAGCAAATGTCCGGTCATGGATTTGGTGGAGCTGACCGCGACTTTATAGGCGTGTTCGCCGAAGCAGCGCTTGATGGCGGCGGTTTCGGCGCGGTCGCCGACATCGGTGGACGTGCCGTGCGCGTTGATGTAATCGATTTGATGGGGCTGGAGGCCGGCATCGCGGAGGGCGTTGCGCATGACGCGAAATGCGCCATCGCCATCGGGCGGCGGCGCGGTGACGTGAAAGGCGTCGGCGCTCATGCCATATCCGATGGTTTCGGCCAGGATGCGTGCGTCGCGCCGGCGGGCATGCTCGAGTTCCTCCAGCACCAGGATGCCGGAGCCTTCGCCGACCACGAAGCCGTCGCGGTTGAGGTCCCACGGACGGGAAGCGCGCTGGGGTTCGTCATTGCGGGTGGAGAGGGCGCGCATGGCCGCGAATCCGCCAATGCCCATGGGGGTGATGCAGGCTTCGGTGCCGCCGCAAATCATGACATCGGCGTCGCCGCGCTGGATGAGGCGGAAGGAATCCCCGATGGAATGCGCGCTGGTGGTGCAGGCGGTGGCGGTGGCCGAGTTGGGGCCTTTCGCGCCGGTGCGGATGGAGACGTAGCCGGAAGCCAGGTTGACGATGGTCGCGGGGATGAAGAACGGGGAGATGCGGCGGGGACCGTGTTCGAGCAGGGTCTGGTGTTCGCGCTCGATGACTTCAAATCCGCCGATGCCGCTGCCGATGTAGACGCCCACGTTCTCGGCTTCGTCGGGGTCCACGCGGAGACCTGCCGAACCGATGGCGTAGTCCGACGCCGCGATGGCGAACTGGATGAACCGGCCCATCTTCTTGATTTCTTTTTTCTCGATGTAGCGGGCCGGATCGAAACCTTGGATCTCGCCGGCGATGCGGCAGGAGAAGAGGCGGGCGTCGAAGGCTGTGATAGGACCGATGCCGCTGGAACCCGCCAGAACGCCTTGCCAGGTTGCCTCGGTCCCGATGCCTACGGAGGACAGCAAGCCCACACCGGTTACGACGACTCTGCGTGACAAGCAAATACTCCTGGGAAAAACGCGTCGCCGCTACTTCTTGGCCGACTTGTTTTCGATGTACGAGACAGCGTCTTTGACGGTGGCTATTTTTTCGGCGTCCTCGTCGGGAATCTCCAATTCAAAGGCTTCCTCGAAGGCCATGACCAACTCTACGATGTCGAGGGAATCGGCGCCCAGGTCGTCCACGAACGACGCGTTGTCCTCCACCTGGGCTTCGTCCACGCCCAGTTGCTCGACGATAATCTGCTTCACCCTCTCGGCGATTGATGCCATACTTCCTCCTGGACTATTCGAAACTCCTGATTCTAGGTTAGATACTGTAGCATCAAGGCGGCCCTTGGCGTGGCGGGTTGGGGGGGAGCGCTTCCTGACGGTCGCGGCTGGGCAAGCGCTTTCTATTGGTGCTTATCTGCGACCGTGGCAGACAGCCGGCCCTGGGCGAGGCGGACGTGGATGGTAGAGGCGGGCGGGGCGGCGGCGGGCGACTTGACGATGGCGCCGGATTGGTTGGTGACGATGGCGTAGCCGCGATCCAGGATGAGGAGGGGGCTGAGTTGGGAGAGCTTGGCGGAGAGTTGCTCGACTGCGCCGCGGCGGCGGGCGAGTTTCGAGCGAATGGACTGCGCGGCGGCGGCATGGGCCTGGTCGAGGCGGCGGCGGTCGGCGGCGAAGCGGGGGCGGAGGTCGAAATAATGAAGCCGGGCGGCGAGCGCGCGTTGAGAGCGGGCGTAGCGCTCGATCCGCGTGCGCAGGAGATCGCGCAGGCGGAATTCGAGTTCGTCGATGCGCTGAGCCTGGCGGCCCATGGCGCGGTGCAGCAGTCCCAGCGGGCGCTCGATCGCTTGCTGCTGCCAGCGGCGCGTGAGCATGGCCAAGTGGTAGCGCATGGCGTGCACCAGTTTCTGTTCGCGGCCGGCGATGCGGTCCAGTAGCTCCTGGCGCGTGCAGACGATCATCTCGGCGGCGGCGGAAGGCGTGGGGGCGCGCAGATCGGCGACGAAATCGGCGATGGTCACGTCGGTTTCATGGCCCACGGCGGAGACTACCGGGACGGCGCAGCGCGCGATGGCGCGGGCCACGGCTTCCTCGTTGAAGGTCCAGAGGTCTTCGAGCGAGCCGCCGCCGCGGGCCACGATCACCAGTTCGGCCCAGGGGTTGCGGCTGAAGTAATCGATCCCACGGCAGACCTCCTCCACCGCGGCTTCGCCCTGCACCAGAGCGGGGAAGAGCCGGATGTGGAGACCGGGGAAGCGGCGGGACAGGATCTGGATCATGTCGGAGATGACTGCGCCGCGCGGCGAGGTGACGATGCCGATGCGTTGGGGGTAGCGCGGGAGCGGGCGCTTGCGGGCCGGGTCGAAGAGGCCTTCGTCGGCCAGCTTCTTCTTGAGCTGCTCGAAGGCGAGTTGGAGCGCGCCGTGGCCCAGGGGTTCCAGCAGTTCGACGATGAGTTGGTATTCGCCGCGCGCCTCGAAGACGTCGATGCGGCCGCGCGCCAGCACGGCGAGGCCGTCCTGGGGCTTGAATTTCCAATAGCGGTGCGCGGAGCGGAAGGCAACGACGCGCACCTGCGCCTGGGCCTCCTTCAAGGTGAAGTAGTAGTGGCCGCTGGTGGCGAGCTTGACGCCGGATATTTCGCCGGAGACCCAGACGTCGGGGAAGTCGCGCTCGAGGGTGGCGCGGATGGCGGAGTTCAGCTCGCTGACGGAGTAGACGCGGCGGGCGGGGGCGAAGTCGAAGGCGAACTGGTCCACTATTCGATGGTAGCGTGGCGTGGCCCGCATCCTCAACGCGGGCGTCAGGTATGTTTCACGGGCTTCGACGGCGCCGAACCGCCTCACGCACACGCGGTGAGCCGCTGGTACTCGCGCACAGCAGCGGGTTCAAGTCCCAAGAGTTGAACGCAATCCGCGGACTCATCCGAAGGCATGCTGTGGCGAATAGCGATCCCAGCATCCTAAGGGTGCGTGACCAAAGACGAGATCGCCGCCGATTTGGCCGACGGACGGGTTATCAGCGTTCCACTGGCTTGGTCATGGCGCTTATCGGAAGCTCGGGACTGGACAGGGGGTGCCTTGGCCCGACGTTGACGAGGATATCAGCGTCGAAGGTCTACTGCATGGCAGGTCGGCGCGCCGACCTCACTTCCGCTCCGAGGTTTAAGCTAAAGAGGCGGCCTGAGAGGCCGCCGCAGGCTGAGAGCCCGCCCCACAAGCATCACTGGAGCGGGATGCGAAACAGGTTGGCGTGCACCGCGGATTTCACGTAGGCGTAGGTGGAAGGATCCGGACCGGCGGCGATCTGGCCTTGCTCGATGGTCCTGGCGCCTGGAATCGCAAGCGCTTCCGCCTCCGTGCGGATTCCCGCCGCAGGCAACGGCGGCAGGGTTTCGCCCGCAGGCACCGGAATGGCCAGCAGCCGGCCAGCGGTATCCGTGAGTGAAGGCGAGTCGATCCCTACATAGAAATACTTTCCGTTGGGAGACCATGTGGTCTCGCAAGCATGGCAGACACGCCGTGCCGGACCTCCCGCGATGGGGATGGCGATGGTATCGACCGCGTTCGGGGTCTTGGACTCCAGCGCGCGGGCGAAGAGGATCACAAAACGGCGGTCCGGAGAAATAGCCCCGGTGTTTATAATCGGAAATGGAACAACCTTGGTTCGTTTTGCGCCGTCCCGCCCCATCTGAGCGAGATAGCGCGTTTTGCCGTCGGTAAGCCGGAACAGCACCTGTCCGTTCGGACCAAAATGGGGGGCGTCCTCCCCGGTTGCCGCAATCCTGTGCGGAGGCGCACTCCGGTCCAGGGACGCCAGCCAGAGCTGGGAGGCCTGCCCTGCAGGCTGCGTCGAGAAGACCGCCTCTTTTTCGTCGCTCGAAATGTCGTATGCACGAATCGAGAACCCCGATACGACGGCTTCGCTCCGGCCGGAATCGAGATAGGCGCGCCAAAGTTCGGTGGGGGAGGCGGGTGAGTCGCGCCGCAGTAGATAATAGAGACGCTTCCCGTCGGCGGAGAATGACAGGGGGGGACCGGATTCGTCGGGAGTGGCCGCGTATCCTTCCGTGGAAACGGCGTGGTCTCCGGTGGAATCATGAAGCCAGACCGAGCTTTGCTGCGTGAGAATCGAGGTGATGAGCGAGCGGCCGTCGGGCGCCACGGTCACGCCGTCCTCTTCCTGGGGACCCGAAGTAATTTGCTCCGGTTGGCCGTCGGGAAAACGCTCGCGCCACAAATGCCGCTTCCCTGCCATGGCAACTCCAAAATACATCCAGCTTCCGTCCGGAGACCAGCCGGCCGAGGTGCAAGCGCCTGGAGGCCCCACCCGCCTGCTAGGAGATCCGCCCGCTAGAGGAATCAAACGGCACGGCAGCCAATCGGTATCCATCTCCACCACCAGCGCCCACTTCCGGTCCGGCGAGGCATAGGAATAGTGCGCCATGCCGCGCTCGTCCGCCGGGAAATAAACTTCGCGGTGCGCCGATCGATTCTCGGTAGCCGTTACGATCCCCATGTGCGCACCGGTTTTGCGTTCCGAGAATAGCAGATGGTGGTCGTCCAACCAGGTCAGGCCGGCGGCATTGGGGAGGAACAGCGTCGAATC
>JBEKPZ010000403.1:0-6219 GCA_049520215.1 Bryobacteraceae bacterium
AAACTGTTGCATGGGCGTTCTCCTGTGTCGATGGAATTGGTCTTTCAACGACACGATACACCAAACGAGGACGCCCCTACCACCCCATCAGTCATTTGCGGCGAAGCCGCGCTGTGCCACCAGCTACAATGACTGGGGCGGGCCGAAACATATGGAACACTACACTTGGGAGAAACTCGATAAGGAAGTCCTGAATCCGCGCATGTGGCGCAAGGTAATCGCGGGCGAAAAAGCCATGGTGGCGCAAGTCTTCATCTCCAAGGGAGCGGTGGTTCCCGAACACCACCACGAGAGCGAGCAGATCACTTACATTCTGGAAGGCGCGCTGGAGTTCGAAATCGAAGGCCGCACGGTGGTGGTCTCCGCGGGCCAGGTGTTGCGCATCCCATCGCAGGTACCGCATCGCGCGGTGGCGCTGGAAGATACACTCGATCTGGACATTTTCAGCCCCATACGCACGGATTGGCTGACGGGCCAGGACGATTATCTGCGGCGCGGCTGACGCCAGCGCCTGGTTTCACGATCATGGACTTGGGAATCAAAGATCGCGTTGCCGTGGTGGCCGCCTCCAGCCGTGGGTTGGGCCAGGCCGCGGCGCGGGGGCTTGCGAGGGAAGGCGCCAAACTTGCACTCTGTGCGCGCGCCTCCGCGCCCCTGGATGCCGCCGCCGAGGAGATCCGCCGCGAGTCCGGCGCCGAAGTGATGACGCGCGCGCTGGATGTCACGGACTATGACGAGGTGCGCCGGTTTGTGGCCGCTGTGGTGGAGCGCTTCGGCCGCCTGGATATTTGCGTGGCCAATGCGGGCGGTCCGCCGGCCAAGAGCTTCGCCGAAACCACCATTGAAGACTGGCGCGCGGCGGCCGATCTGAACCTGATGAGCACGGTCTACTTCGCCAAGGAAGCGCTGCCGGTGATGCAACGGCAGCAGTGGGGCCGGTTCATCGCCATTACCTCGGTGGCGGTGAAGCAGCCGGTGGAAGGGCTGATTCTCTCTAATGCCGTGCGCTCCGCGGTCAGCGGGCTGATCAAGACGCTGGCGAGTGAATACGGGCGTTATGGCGTGCTGGTGAACAACGTGTGCCCCGGCTACACGGCCACAGCGCGCCTGGTGGAACTCAGCCATAAGCTGGCCGGGAAGGAAGGCGTCGATCCGGCGGAGATCGAGGATCGCTGGGCGCGGCAGACTGCCCTCGGCCGGGTGGGCCGGCCCGAGGAATTCGCGGACCTCGTGGTTTTCCTCTCTTCCGAGCGAGCCACCTACATCACCGGCGCGTCGATTGCCGTAGACGGCGGACTGGTGAAGGGTTTGTACTGATTCAGGCCGGTCCCGTTCCGATTTGGAACGCCCCGCTCCGGTCAGTGGGCGGGCGCGAGCTGCAGCGCGGTCGCGGCAAACATCCGCAATTGCTGTTGCATGCTGACGATACGGGTCTCAATGCCGGTCATGAACACCGTTTTACGCGGCGATTCCGGCCAAGCCCGGACGACTTCACGGCGATATTTGAGGAATGCCATCTCTTCCTTCATGACTTAAGGCAATGCACGCCGCGTGCCACGGCCACCAGTACAGTACGCGAAGCGGTTTGACGTTTCAGGTTTTCACACCTTAATACCCGGAGTGCGACACCAATACCCGATTGTTGCCATTACCTTCGTAGTGTCGGTCTCATACTGCGTGCTATCCAGAGCAGAGGCTGCCCCGGTTTCCGGAACTTCCGCTATGGCTCACGGTAACGTCGGGCGTTAGCGGCACGGGCAATGGCACAGTGACTCTCGCAGCCGCTCCGAATCTTTTCCCGCGGGAGAGAAGTGTGGCGCCGCCAACGGAGGAGCCGGGCGTTCCTGGGGCGATCAATATTGCGAATCAGTGGAGACAGAAAGGCCGATTGACAATCGGCCTGCAGGTTGGCAACCTGCCCCACAGCACTTCAGTGCTGCCACTTCGTCTCGGATCCCTCGCCCGGAAATGGCCAGTTCTTGTCCAGCAGCAATTCCTTCTCTCGCTCGGTGCGCGGCACCAGGTCGATCTTCAGGTTCTCGAAGAAATGCACGCCCGTCTTGCCCGCCGTGGCGATGTCGATGTCGCCGTCGCCGTCCAGGTCCGCCACCACGAACTGCGTCCCGGCGCCGGCCGTGCCATTCAACGAGATCGGATATCTCGTAAATTGGCCGGTCTTGCGATCGATCGTGTAGTAGTAGATGACCAGCGGATCGTAGGAGCCGGGATCGCCGCCGTCGTGTCCCCGATAGCGCTTCCCGGCCAACAGCTCCAGTTGCCCGTCGCCGAATAGGTCCGCCAGCTTCAGCGTATGCACCTGGGAGAACGATTCGTCGATGGTATGCCTGACCCAGCGGCGGTTCGCGGCGTCGCCCTGCTGCTCCAGCCAGTACAGGCCGTAGCTGTGTCCGCGGCCGTAGATAATGTCCATCTTGCCGTCGCCATTCACGTCGTAGCCGATGATCGGGAACCCGGCTTCCTCCAGATCCCAATCGCCGTGCCACTCCCACTGGTCGTGGTCGGCGTCGATATTCTTGAACCAGCCATGCGGCGTCAGAAGGTCCATTTTGCCGTCGCCATCGATATCCGCCATCCCGATGCCATGGCCATCCTCGTCGTGGCCTCCCACGTGGTGGACTTTCGGCTCGGGGCCGGCGAAGTCCACCCAAATGATTCCCGAGCGGCCATAATGCGCCAGCGCCAAGTCCGGCTGACCGTCGCCATTGAGGTCCGCCATCCAGCCGCCCTCGGTCTCGATGGAGTGGGCGATCAAATGGCGCTGCCACATGACTCCCGGCTTTTTCGGATTCTCGTACCAAAACAGTCCATCCGTCATCCAGCCGACTGTCACCACGTCCGGCGCACCGTCGTGATTCACGTCCACTACCCACTCGCCGCAATCGGACACAAATTCTCCGACGATATCGACGGTGCGGTATTGGTGGCGCTTCCATTCGCCGCCCCCCGGCCCGGGATTTTCGTACCAATACGCCCCGCTCAGGATATCCGGCTTGCCGTCGCCGTTCATGTCCATGGTGGTGATACCCTCGGCGTGATCGGCGCTCAGCCGATGGATGGAATAGTTGACTTGCGGCACATTGCCGGGGGCGTTGCCCCGCACTTGGTTGAGTTGTCCGTAGACGGCGCCCGGAAACGCGGCAAAGGCCAGCGCGGCCAGGCTAGGCGGAAAAAGGTGTCTCATCGATCATGCAACTCCTCACCGAAGAGTGTAGTCGCTAGCGCGCGCGTTTGGGAAGCCAGCAACGCCGCCGGTTCACCTCGCCACCATGGCCTTCAACCGGTCGAGGGCCGCCGACCAATATTCCTGCAGGCGATCGGCGTCGCTTTCCGGCACTTTCGCGTGCGACACCACCACTCTGGTCTTGCCGCGCCGCTCGTAAAGCCGGACCGCCACGCGCGTCTCGCCGGGCCAGTCGAGATGCAGAATCTTCTGCGGCACGGTTTTCGAGACATCGAATTTCGCGTCCGGCAGCCAGCGCGCCAACGCGGTGGGGTCCTGCCACGCCGCCCACACCGCCGCCCGGGAAGCCATCACGTCTTTGCTGACGGTCACATCATGGCGGCTGCCGCAAGGGGCGCCGCGCTCGTTCTGGCGAATCCCGCGCTCATTCTCGTAGCCCACGGCCACCATCTGGCTCCACCAGTGCGTCAGGCCATGCTGTTTTTGAAGCAGGAGGGCGATCTCTTTGTGGTCCATCATGCGGGCGCCGGCCTTGTCCAGGATCTTGCACCATTCGTCCCACGTCTTGCCCGTGCTGGCCTTCACGGCATCGTCGGTGACGGTACCCACGCGTATCTGCTGGAACAACTTTGCCATAGCAGTGGTTCGATTCTAACTCATGTAGTAATTCTGCGTACCGCCTGCCCCCGCAATTCCCCCAGCAATTCGCGCACGGTCTTCCGGGTAACCGGATCGCGCAGTCGCGGAGCCAGGTCCGCCAGCGGCGCCAGCACGAAGCGGCGGGCGCGAAAACGCGGATGCGGAATTTCGAGCGCCGGCGTCGTGACTATGGAGTTCCCATACAGCAGGATATCGATGTCGATGGTGCGGGGCCCCTGGGGCGCCAGCCGGCGGCGGCCGAGCTGCGCTTCGACTTTGGCGGTGCGGTGCAGCAACTGCAACGGGAACAGGTCCGTCTCGGCCTCCGCAACCTGGTTCAGAAACCAATGCTGGCCGGATACGTCAACCGGCTCGGTTTCGTAAACCGGCGACACGCGGAGGACGCGCAGCCGCGGCGATTCCAGCGCGCGCACGGCCGCCTGCAACATCGCCTCGCGGTCGCCCAGGTTCGAGCCCAAGCTTAGGTAGACTGTCTTCATAAGTGGAGCAGGCCCTCGGCCTGCGGCGGCCTCTCAGGCCGCCCTGCTGCGCTTCAAAACAGAGCGGGCCGATCCCCGTGAAAACGCCTCTCAATATGGAAGTATTCGTACGCCGCCTCCGTGGCCACCCGCCCGCGCGGCGTGCGGTTCAGGAAGCCGAGCTGAATCAAATACGGCTCGTAGACTTCTTCGATGGTATCGGCCTCCTCGGAAATAGACGCCGCAATGGTGTTCAGTCCCACCGGGCCGCCACGGTATTTTTCGAGGATCGTGAGCATGATTTTCTGATCGATTTCATCGAGGCCGTAGCGGTCCACCTCCAGCAGGTTCAGCGCGGTCTGCGCCACGGCTTGCGTGATCCGGCCGCCGGCACGCACCTGCGCGTAGTCCCGCACGCGGCGCAGCAGGCGATTGGCGATGCGCGGCGTTCCGCGGCAGCGGCGCGCGAGTTCTTCGGCTGCCTCGTCGTCGATGCCCACGGCGAGCAGCCGCGCCGAGCGCTGCACGATGACGGTCAACTCGTCCACCGCATACGGATCGAGCCGCAGCACCAGCCCGAAGCGGCCCCGCAACGGCGCGCTGATGAGTCCCTGCCGCGTGGTGGCGCCGATCGCGGTGAAGCGCGGCATGGGCAGCGAGTGCGTGCGCGCGCCCGGACCGGCGCCCACCAGGATGTCCACCCGGAAATCCTCCAGCGCCGAATACAGCATCTCCTCCACGTCGGGCATCAGGCGGTGGATCTCGTCGATGAAGAAGACCTGCCGCGCGCGAATGTTGCTCAGGATGCCGGTGAGGTCCAGCTTCTTTTGCAGCACCGGCCCGGACGTAACGGTGATGGGCACTTGCAGTTCTTCGGCGATGATGCAGGCGAGCGTGGTCTTGCCCAAGCCCGGCGGACCGTAGAGCAGCACGTGATCCATGGCCTCGCCGCGCAGGCGGGCGGCCTCGATGGCGATGGAAAGGTTCTCCTTCAGCTTCTTCTGGCCGGCGAAGTCGGCGAGCGAGCGCGGCCGGAGTCCAGCTTCGAACTGCGCATCCTCGGGCTGCCGCGCGCCGGAAACAAGTTCCCGATCGGGCATTACGTTTCAGCTTACCGTACCAGTTCCAGGGCGCGCCGGAACTGCGGCTCGAATTCGGTGCTCGGCGGAGGAGGCGCACCGGCGATGCGCGCCTTACGTACGGCGGCTTCGGCGGCGGGGCGCGCGCAGCCCAGGTTGAGCAGCGCAGAAAGAACGTCCTGCTCGATTGCGGTCAACGCCCCGCTGGGCGCGCCCGGCGAGGAGGTGGCTTCCTCGCCGGATGGCGCGGGCATCTTGTCGCGCAGTTCCAGGATCATGCGCTCTGCGGTTTTCTTGCCCACGCCCGGAATACGCACCAGCCGGTCGACTTCGCCGCGCCGGATGTTGGCGATCAGGTCCAGCGCGGGGATGCCGGAGAGCACCGCCATCGCCATTTTCGGGCCGATGCCGGAGACCGAGATCAGCTTTTCGAATAGCGCCTTCTCGTCCTGGGTGAGAAAACCGAAGAGCGCCAGGGCGTCCTCGCGCACGTGGGTGTGGATGCGGAGGCGCACTTCCGCGCCCGCCTCGGGCAGGTGCGCATAGGTCGACACCGGGATGGTCACATCGTAGCCCACGCCGCCCACATCCACCACCGCCTGGTTCGGATGCTTTTCAAGCAGTACGCCGCGCAGCAGAGCAATCATAAGAGTGTATTGTACAAGGTCGAAAAAGGGGGCGGGTCTGTAGACCCGCTTGCAGGCGTGGACGCCCGCCCCACATTGAGGCCCTCTGTGCGCATCACCCCAGATTCAAGACCAACTTCAACGCCTGGTCCACCTCTGCCATGCGCGCAATGGGCATGATCCCGGCTGCTCTG
>JBEKPZ010000404.1:0-6173 GCA_049520215.1 Bryobacteraceae bacterium
AGCCAGGGGGATCGGCGCGGGTCGGGGGACCCGCCCCACAAACTGGAAGCCGCTACTGGATCCGCGCGCCGGTAGTGTTGTCGAATACCGCGTTCCGCAGAAACTGCTCCGTGGTCCAGGGCGGCTCGCCGCCTTCCAGATACTTGTGGAACCACTCCAAGTGCGCGGTGTAGTAGAGCGCCATTTCGTACCAGTCCGGCCAGTGGCCCGCCTTGGAGTACACGATCAGGCGCGACGGCACATTCTTCTTCTGCAGCGCCGTGAAGAACTCCAGCGACTGTGTGTAAGGCACGCGGTAATCGCCCTCCCCGGTGATGACCAGGCACGGCGTCTTGAAGTTCTCCACGTACTTGGATGGGGAGAACTTTTCGTAATGCGCCGAGTTCCACGGCTGCCCCTTAAGGTCCCATTCGGGGAACCATAACTCTTCGGTGGCGCCGTACATCGCGGGCAGGTCGAACAGGCCCATCATCGAGGCGATCGCCTTGAAGCGATCCGTGTGGCCCTCGAACCAGTCCATCATGTACCCGCCATACGACCAGCCCATCGCGCCCATGTGGCTGCTGTCCACGTAAGGCAGCTTGGCCAGTTCGTCGGTAACCTTCATCAGGTCTTCGAAGACCTGGCCGCCGAAATCGCCCGAGATCTCGGCGGTGAAATCCTGCCCGTAACCGGTCGAGCCGTGGGGGTTGGGGAAGGCCACCACGTAACCGGCGCCGGGGTAGACCTGCCAGTCGCCGCGGAACGAGTCCGCCCATTGGAATTGCGGCCCTCCGTGAACGTTCAAGATCAGCGGATACTTCTTGCCCGGAGTGAAGTCGTGCGGCTTCACCACGAAGGTCTCGATCTTCGCGCCTCCCGCGCCAGTGAACCACATGCGCTCGGCGGGGGGCAGGTCTACCTCGTCGACCACGGCGTCGTTGAAGTGCGAAATCCGGCGCGGGACGCCTCCGTCGAGACTGGCGGTGAAAACTTCTTCGGGCTCGGAAACCGAGCTGCGCACGTAGACGATACGCCGTCCGTCTTTCGAGACCGCGTATTCGGCAATCGCTTTATCGGTCAAAGCGCGGCGCACAATCCCCGTATCCAGGGAGAGCTGAAAGACCGGCTGGTCGCCTTCCACCGGTGCGGAAAAGTAGATCGACTTGGAATCGCCGGCCCAATGGAACTCCTCCACCCAGTTGCGGAAGCTCTCCGTCAAAACGCGCGACGATCCGGTGGCGCGGTCGTATACGGCCAGCCGGAAAAGGTCGGACTCGTAGCCGGGCTGTTTCTGGAGGCGATAGGCGATATAGCGGCCATCCGGCGAGTATTGCGGATTGCCGTCGTAGGCCGGATTCGACGCCGTGAGGTTCTTCGGCTGGCCGGAGCCTGAGACCGGCACGAGCCATAGGTCGTTGTTGGTCGACGATGCGGGCTGCGAGTCGTGGTTGGAAACGAAAACCAGCTCGGCACTGTCCGGCGAGAAGTCATATTGCAGTTGACCGCCCAATTGAAACGGCGGCGCATCGAAATCGCCGGGGGTCAGGTCGCGGACTCCGCCGGTGGCCCCATCGGCCAGCAGCACGTGCGTTCGTTTGCCGTCTTTCCAGTCGGTCCAGTGGCGGTAGAGCAACGCGTCGGCCATGTGGGCTTGCAGCTTGCCCTTGCTCCATCGTTCCGCCACCTTCTTGTTGCACGCGTCGTCGGCGCCGCACTCGGGATAGACATCGCTCGAAAAGGCGATCCACTTACCGTCGGGCGACCAGAGCGGATCGGCCGCGCCCGTGGAGATGTTGGTGAGCTTGCGCGCCTCGCCGCCATCGAGCGGCAGCACGTAGACATTTGCCGTACCATCGCGCGAGGCGATAAACGCCAACTGTTTTCCATCGGGGGAAAAAGCCGGCGCAGACTCGCCTTTTTCGTGCAAAGTCAATTGGCGGGGTGCGCCGCCGCCGGCGCTCATCATCCAGATGTGACTGGCGCTTTGGGCCTTGGGCAGATCCCTGGTGGTCACCGTAAAGGCGATCGTCGCGCCGTCGGGCGAGAGCGTCAGGTCGCTCACCTGGCGAAGCCGGTAAAGATCTGCGATGGTGAATGCGCGCTTGGCCGCGTAAACGTCGGCGCACAGAACCACGGCTAGCGCGCAGGGGACCAGTCTTCGAATCATGAGATGTCTGCCTATCCCTTCAATCTTAAGCCATGCCAGGCCACGCCTCTATCGTTCACCTTTTGGTTACCGGATTCACCTGGAGGTTCACTCCGGCAGCCGGATCGAGCCCCCGCGCCCTCTACCTCCGCTCCGCAATCGGCTGGATTATCAGCGGCTTGCGCAAGCCCGCGCGACCGTTCCGGGTTTGGCAGAGCGTGTGCTTCTCCATGCGACGTGATCCACCAGAAGCAATTGGAGGAGAACAGAGGAGACAAGAAAATGAAAACGTTGAAGACCCTACTTCTGAGCGTTGGCGCGGTGGCACTGTTGGGAGCCAGCGGCCTCTACGCACAATCCAAGGCAGCCGCCACGATCCCGTTCGAATTCACCGTGCAGAACACCACTCTGCCCGCCGGTGATTACACCATGTCCCCGGCTTCGCCATCCCACCAACTGATGTTGATCCAGAATACCGAAACTCGCAAGGCCGTCATGGTGCTCGCGCCCAGCGGCACGAGCGAATACAAGGGAGCCCCGGAGAAGAACGTCGTCCTGTTCCACCGCATCGGCGACCGCTACTTCCTGGCCGAGGTCAAGACCGACGCGGTACAAGGCCACGTTTCCCCGTCCAAGCTGGAGCGTGAGCTCGCGGCCGAGGGTGGCGGCCAACCGCTGGCTGCCGTGATCGTTCCTGCTCTGAGCGCGCGCTAACCGGCAACCGCTCCGGACAAAGCTCCACCGCACAGCTTGTGCGGTGGAGCTTTTTCTTTGGATCATAGCGTTTGGGCCGCGGCGATGGCTTTCTTCGGATCGATCAGGTTGCGGCGGCCGTCAGCCGTTTTCTCGGCGGTCTTGCGAATGATGTCGATTACCTGCGGTGGGTTAAGCTTCGGGTTCACCACCAGGATCTTGGCCGCAAGATTGGCCACATTGGGAGAGGCCATGGAGGTGCCCGACATCTTCAGGCGGTCGCCGCCGGGGATGTAGCTCTCCACTTCGTAGCCGTTGGCGTCCACTACCACGGTTGGACCATAGCTGGTGAACGAGGCCTCGTCGCCGGCCTTGTCAACCGCTCCCACGGTGAGCAGATTCGGGACCTTCAAAGCGGCCGGGATGGCTTCCTCAAAGCTCGAATCGGCGTTGCTGTTGCCGGCGGCAGCCACGAAGAGAATCTCCGGCGCGGAGAGCATCGCCTTTTCCAGCGCGCCTTTCTCCACTTCGAACCAGTCGCGGGCGGTCTTTTTCCGTTCCTCAAGGTCTTTGCCGATGGCGCACTTCTCCATGCCATCTTCGTATTCCTTGACCGAACCGCCCCAGCTCATGTTCACAACCCTTACATTGTTCCTCTTGAAGAAGTCCACGTAGTCTTGTGCGGCCGCGGCGTCGCGATCTGTTTGTGCGCGCGACGGGCACGGGTCGGGAATCATCTTCCAGTCGAATGTAATGCGGCCGGCTACCAGGCGCGCATAGGGGTTGCCGGCTGTGAGGATGCCTGCCACGTGCGTGCCGTGCGAGTATACGCCGAATAAGGATATTTCTTCGATGAAGGGTTTCACCTGGTCCGGCTTGAGCTTGGACAGGGACTGCTTCAACGCGGTGGATTCGGGGCTTTCCACGTTGGCTTGCAGGTCGGAGAGGCCCTTCAATTCCTTCTTGGCTTCCGCAAAGCGGCCCGCCTGTGCGGCGTTGAGCGGGTACAGACTGCCAGTGGTCTTACGGCTCTCGATATCGTAAGCCAGAACCGCCGGTTGGCCTGCGGAGTCTTTCAGTACGCGGTCCTTGAAGATGGCGAGGTCCACGCCGCTGTCCCATACGGCCACGTTGACGGGTTGGTATTTCTGCCCAGGCTCCAAAGTGACTTCGCGCGCAGCCCATATGTCTTTCTTCTCCTTGGCGTGCGCGGAGAGGTAGGCGCCCAGCGCCTCGTTCAGCGTGTCCTTCAGCGGGATTCTATCCACCAGGACCATGCGCATGCCGGGCAGAACGTGCGCCAGGTCGGAACTGAGCCCGCCGGTCTTTTCCACCACGGGGTCGAAGCTCGCCTGGATCTGGCCAACCAGGAGCGATTCCGAGACGATCTCGATATTGGCCTTGGTGGACTTCAGATCGTTCTGTACGATATCGAAGGGCAAGCCGGCAAGAGCGCGCACCACCGCGGCGTAGACGGCTTTGCGGTAGGCGGGCGAATTACGGTCGCCGGATTCGCGCCGCGCGTCGAGGATGGCGCGTGTGATCAAACCGCTCAGGGCCTTAGCCGCGGGCTTTTCTTCGAGGGCTTTGATCTCGTCCAGCCGCCCGCGGGCCGCGTCGTCGTGACCTTCGAGGATATCGAGTGCCATCAGCGTAGCCAGCAGGCCGCGTTTGGTGGCGGCGTCGTCGATCTCGTAGTCGCGCAGCACGGATTCCACATTTTTCCTGACTTGGACGGCAAATGGGCGGAAGTCCTGTTCGGAGCGGACCAGGTCCTCGACCTTCCCGCTGATGGAGTATTGGAATACCGGGACGTCGGCCGCACGGGTGATCTTCTTCTTCGGCGCCTGGGCGAAGAGAAGGATGGGAATCAGGGAACAAGCGAATCGCGTAACGAGTCTGGTGCGCATAAATCTAATGATGCATGTTTCCAGGGAGGCGGCGCAAGCGGGCCATTTTGGTGGGGCAGACCATCGCACTTTGTGGTCTGCCGCCTTCTGGGAGCGTTGGCAGGCCTCTTGCGGTAGACTATGAAAGAAGAGCCGGTTATCCGAAATAAGAATTCCGGCTTCGGAGAACAACCATGAAAATCGATTCCTCGCGCAGAAACTTCCTGGTGGCCGGACTGAGCCTGCCAGTTGCCGGGCTGGCAAACACTCCCGCGTCGCAGTCGTCTCCCGCGCAGGCCCCCAGACCCGCATCGCCGGGGCCCGCGGTGGTCCGCTACCGCACGCTGGGCCGGACCGGACTCAAGGTCTCGACGGTCGGTTACGGGTGCATGATTACGTCCGATGCGAGCGTGATTTCCCGAGCCGTCGACCTGGGCATCACCTATTTCGACACCGCGCGCGGGTACCAGAAGGGTAACAACGAGCGCATGGTGGGGGCTGCCCTGAAGGGGTCGCGCGACAAGATCGTACTGTCGAGCAAATCCGAAGCGAAAACCGCCCCGGATGCGGTGGCGGAGCTCGACACCAGCCTTAAGGAACTGGGCACGGACCACCTGGACATCTGGTACATGCACTCACGGGATACCGTTGCAGCCATTCCCGATGAACTGGTCGCGGTCTGGGAGAACGCCCGGCAACAGGGGAAGATCCGCCATATCGGCATCAGCACGCACAAACCCAACGCCATTGTGGACCGCGTGCTGGCGGTGGGGAAGTTCGAGGTCATGCTGAGCACTTACAGCTTCGCGATTGGCACGGCGAACGACCCCGCCTATGAGAAACTGACCGCCGCCGGCATCGGCCTGGTGGCGATGAAGGTAATGGCGCCAGCCGCCCGAGCGCGGAAACCGGATGGTCCGCTGGCGGCGCTGAAGTGGGTCTTGCGCGACACGCGCTTTACCACCGCGATTCCCAGCATGACCGACATGGAGCAATTGGAGCTGAATGTGCGTGCCATGTCGGAGCCGTTCGGCGCGGCAGACGAGAAACTGTTGGCCCGGCTTGATCAGGACATCCGCCCGCTTTACTGCCGCATGTGCAACCAGTGCAGCGGCCAGTGCCCCCAGGGCGCGCAGATTCCGGAGACCCTCCGCTATCTGTCGTACGCGGATTTCTATGGGCAGTTCGCTCTTGGCCGGGAACACTTCCTGGCGCTGCCGGAAGACGCGCGTGCCGTGCGCTGCAAAGACTGTGCCTCCTGCCAGGTACGATGCCCCAACGGCGTCCACGTCCCCGAGCGCCTGATGCGCGCGCAGGAACTGTTCGCCTAGTCTAGTCTAGCTAGTACTACTGGGTCATAAAGATACGGACGCAGACGGAACGCAAGATTGCCCCCTCCGAATCGGGCGTATCCTGAGGAGGTATGACTCCACAGCCTGCCAGAGTACAAGCCGTGAGCGAGA
>JBEKPZ010000405.1:0-6133 GCA_049520215.1 Bryobacteraceae bacterium
CAATGGCACTGGCGGACTCTAACGAGGAGCCGCCGAATTTCATGACTATCATGAGCCCATGTTATCCGGGGTTGGGTAAGGAAGCCGTAAGACAGCGCTAAGGAAGTTATCAAAGTTTGGAGCCGAGGCAGACGACACAATACGATCATCTGCCCCACAGAGCAGCAGGCGGCCTGAGAGGCCGCCGCAGGCCGAGGGCCTGCCCCACTTTGCTTAACGCATTTCGCCACGGGCGTTGAAGGTGGCGCCAGAGGCCAGCACTTGGCGCACGCGGCCGCGGTTGGCGCCGCTCTTTTCGGTAGCGTCCACCAGGGTGCGCACGGCCTGTTCGATGGAGGCATCCGGCGGCATGCGGAAGATCCAGGGGATGTTCAGCGCAGTCAGCGAGCGGTCGGCGGAAAGCGCGATCAGCGGCACGAACATCTTCACGGCGAGCTGCTCGGCCAGGTGGCTGGAGTTCCGGTCGGTGGAGATCAGGCCGATCAGCCGGTCCTGTCCGATTAGCTCGACCAGTGCCGTGGATGACTTGCCCCACGCGCCTTCCGACGCGATGCCAACCAGAGTGTAGTTGGGGCCGGCGGCGCGCTGCAGGACCGGGTCGGCGGCGAGCTTATCGGCTTGCGGGCCGAAGATGCCGATGCGCACTTCGCCCGCGGGATTGTCCGCGAGCGGCGGCCCGGAGTAGGCGACGTGCTCTTCATCGATGCTGGCGTAGGCTTTCTGCATGGGCTCGCGGCGGAACTGTGCTTTCCCGTTGTGAATCGTGCCCAGGAATAGCGGCGCGATGTTCTTGGCGTTGGGGTCGAAGATCATCTCGCCGGTCACGCCGCGATAGCGCTCCATGCCATAGAACACGTCGCGGATGCGGGCGCGGTTCAGGCCCGCACGGCAGATTGAGTCCAGCATGATACGCATGCCGTCATAGCCCAGCGACGCAAACGAGTCCGGCGCCTTTTCGAAGCGCTTCCGAAAGCGCGAGTTGAAGTCGATCCACAGCGGGTCGTCGCGGGTCGGATCGTAGGGGAAAACAAATTCCAGGCCTTCGGCGGCCGGTCCGGCGATGCGCAGCATCTCATCCCCATACACCCGATAGGCGCCAAAAACGCGCTGCTTCATGCCCATCTCGCGCATCTGTTTCAGGATGTTGCCGGCGGGTATCTGATCGGTCCAGAGGACAATGGCGTCCACATTGGAATCCTGGATCACACTGAGTTGATGGTGAAAATCGGTGTCGCCGGGCATGTACTTCTGCTCGAGGACCAAGGGATGCCCGAGGCGGCGGGTGGCATCCTTGAATTTTCCATTCCCGAAACGGCCATAGGGTTCGTTCACGCGCAGCAGCGCGACGCGGCTGAGTCCAAGTTCGCTGAAAATGCGCCGCGCCAGCGTATAGCCTTGCACGCGGTCGTCCTGAAGAGCGGTCAGCAACCAGGGAATGGTGGTTTCGGGAAGCGTGGGATCGGTGGAGGCAGTACTGACGATGGGCAGTTCCGATTTCAACGAAACCCGCAGGGCGATGTGGGTGGTGTTGGGGTCGATCGATCCCAGCATACCCCACACATTTTCGTCATAGATCATCTTGACGATCTCGTTGCTGGAGGCGCCCCAAAGGGCGGCATCGTTGTGCACCATCAGCTTGAAAGGTTTGCCGCCATAGCCGCCCGCGGCGTTGGCCTCGTCGATGGCCATGGTGGCGCCGTTGAGCATCATGCGGCCGAGGGCTTGGTCGCGGTGATCCTGAATGGGACCCAGGAATCCGATGCGCACTTCGGTGAGGTCCTTCAGATCGGGGACGGGCACGTCGCGCGCGGGGCCGTTGTATTCCACGGTCTTGGTGTAGTGCTCGTAGTATGGCTTAGTGAAGCGCGAGTACGGACGCAGATCGTCGGGCGCGTTGGCGTAAGGCGCCAGCGTGCGGATCTCCGGCCGGCCAGGCGGATTGGCGCCGCAGGAGCATGGGCCGGGCGGTTGCGCCATGGCGGATGCGGCAAACAAGAATAGAGATAGAACAGTTCGCATAGAGTACTCCCTTCGGGCGGCCGGAGAGGCCGCCGCAGGCTGAGAGCCTGCCCCACAATGTCTTACCGGCTGCGGAACATGACGATGGCTTCGGCTTCCACCAGCAGTTCCGGGCGGCACAGTTTGGCCTGAATGCCCGTAGAGGCCGGCAGGGGGTCGAGACCCTGCTCCTTATAGAACGCGGTGCGCTCTTCGTTGAACTCGCGATAGTCGCGGTCGATATCGCGCAGGTAGAAGGTGGTGCGCACGATGTCGTGCCAGGTGGCGCCTTCCGCTTCCAACAGCCCGGTGATGTTATAGAACGTGCGCCGGCACTGGGCGCGGAAATCGCCCACATGCACGGTTTCACCGTTCTCGTCGATGCTGGCCGTCCCGGAGATCAAAAGCACCACCAAACCGTTCAGGTCGATGCGCATGCCGCGTGAAAAGGAACTTGGCCTCTCATAATCAAAGGCCTCGTTGAGCACACGCAGGTCGGTAATGGCCCGCTTCTGGACGGCCGCGCCGCCGACTTCATCGATCATTTCTTCGAGTAACATTCTGTGTAATCTCCTGTTCAATTCGTATTCCGTGGCTGAGGCCTTTGGCTGTCGCCACCCAGATGTCGTTCCCCTGAAAGTCAACTCCAAAAACGTAGTTGTGAGCGGGAGCCGTGTCGGTCTCGACCTGCTTCACTTTGCCGGCGGCGTCGCGCACCAGCATCTCCGGTTTGCCGGTCTGAAGCGAAGGGCGATAGACCGCCCAGTTCTCGCCGTCGTAATAGGCCAATCCCTTGTCTGTGGAGAACCAGGCCCGGTTGCCATCCACGCCCTTCACCTGGTTCATGAAGTTACTGGGCAGGCCGCTGTCCTTCTCCATGAAGTTATGCCAGTTGCGTCCATCGTAGCGGCTGGCGCCGAAGTAAGTGGTCACCCACAGGATCTTGTCCTGCTCCATCCAACTGACCGAGGTAGTGATTTCGTGAATGAGCCCTTGATCCTTGTAGAGCACCATCTCGGTCTCGCCATCGGGATCGTGGTAGTCTTTCCAGCGCTCGGTCTTGATATCGTATTCGAGCACGCCGCCGCCCCACACAGCGTAGTACACCTTGCTGGTTCCGGGGCTGACGGCGTAAGTCCAGATCTCGTGCATGGGCGTGTTGCGTTCGTTGTAAAGGCTCCATTCGCCGGTGCGCGTGTTCAGGCGGCTGGCACCGGCGGCGGTGGCCACCCAGACGTAATCGCCCTGCACGGCGACCCCATAGACGACATCGTTGCTGAGGCCGCTGTTAACCTGGGTGAAGTTGTCGAAGCGGCCGGCGGAATAGCGGCTCAGCCCGCCCATGGTGGCGGCCCAGACGTCGTGCGTCCGCTTGTCGACGGCCACGTAGGTGACGGCGCGATGGGCCAGGCCGTCCGCCGGGCGGAAGACCTTCCACTTGCCGTTCTCGTATAAGCCCAGACCGTTTTCGGTGCCGGCCCAGATACGCGCGCCATCCACCGCCACGCTGAAGACGCGATTGTCGGGCAGGCCGTCCACGGTAGTAAAATTCTGCCAGCGGTAGCGAGGCATAGGCTGAGCCGAAGCCGCTAGCGGCAGGAGCGATAGGAGTAGAAGCCAGATCTTATGCGTCATAACGTCTTCAAATACTCAATCAGATCGTTGAGTTCGTCTTTGTTCAGGTCGTTAGTTACCCCGTGGGTATCCTTGGGGTTGAATATGGTCCAGATCTCTTCCAGACTGCGAGCCGATCCGTCATGAAGATAGGGCGCAGTCAGGGCTACGTTAGTCAGTTGCGGAACATCGATTATGGGCGAGCGGTCGGACCACTTGCCACTGCCCACATCGACCTGCTTCTGGTTGGTATAGTGGCGCCCGGAATGGCAGAATCCGCACTGATTCGATTCCGGAATCGCCGTGCGATCTTTTTTGCGGGTGCGCTCGAAAATGTCTTTGCCGCGCTCCTGCGCGGCGGTCAGCTCGCCGTTGGGCAGGCGGAAGCGGTTGGGACGCAGGGGCATCGACTTGATATAGCTGACCAGGTCGCCCAACTCCTCGCGCGAGTAGCTTTGCGAGCGGTAGAAGTATTTTTCGGTGCGCGGCCCGCATTCGGTTTCCAGGTCCGGATTGCCGCCATTCCACTTGAATGGCTCGGTGCCGTCCACGTCTTCGAGCAGCCGGTTGTCCACGATGTCCACGCCGAAGCCATCCGGTTCCAGGTCCCATTGCAGGCCGTCGAAAGTGGATTCCAGGTGACAGTTGGCGCAACTGAATCCGTTATGGAAAGCGAAGCGAGCATCGAAGAACAGTTGCTCGCCGCGGCGTTGCGGCGTGAGCTCGGCAGGACCGCCGAGTTCAATGGTGCGCACGACTTTGCGTGCGGCCGTGTCGATTACCGAAACGGTGTCGTCCAGGCGATTGGCCACGTAGAGCAGAGAGGCGTCCGGCGAGAGGGCGATGCCCTTAGGGGCGCGGCCCACCGGGATGCGCGCAGTGACGAAGTGGGCCGAAGCGGACAAGTCGTTAGCCAGCGCGCGCCGTTCGCGGGGCGAGGCGGCACGCACGAACTCCAGCAGGCGCTTAATGTCGAGGACGGTTACGCTGTTGGCGCCGGTGGTGGAGATGTACGCTGCGCTTTTGTCCGGTGCGATGACCACGCCGAATGGCATGGTGTAATAGCGCTCGAGTTCGTCGATCAAGACTTGCACGGGCTCGCCCACGTCCTCGCCGAACAAAGTCAGGGAATCGCCGAACACCGAGCCATGCTCGACGTGCGCCAGGGGGATGAGGTTCTTGGGGCGCAACTGGCAGGCTAGCCCCAGGCGGCCGTCGCTCGAAAATGCCACGTGGAAAACGCCGGCCACGTTGTGGAGCGGCTGGCGGTCGCGGACGATCTGGTGTTCGGCATCGATGATGGTGATTTCGGATTCCGTGGGGGTCCGGTGAAGGCCGATGTTGGGGTAGATATGAGTGCAATAGAGCGAGCGGCCGTCGGGCGAAGGTGTCAGATAGCTGGCGCCTCGTCCGGCCGCGAGCCGCCGGGTCTCGACGCCGCTGGCCAGGTCGATTACCGAGATATCGTTGCCGATGCGATTGGCGGTGTAGATTGTGGCAGTGGCTCGGTCCGCGAACACCGCGTTGGGTTCAAAGCCGGTCTTGAGGGTGCGCGTGACCTGGAGGGTCTCGGTATCGACTACTGACACGGTGTCACTCCAGGAGTTGGCCACGTATGCGTAGCGTCCGCTGAGCCACAGGCCCTTCGGCACGCGGCCTACAGGCACGCGTCCCTCGATTTTGCCTGTGTGGGCGTCGATGACAGTGAGTTCATCGGTACCTTCGCAGAGGACAAGCAGACGCGCGCCATCCGGTGAGAGGGTAAGTTCGATGGGGGAGGGATAGTGCACCGTAGCGGCCTGCAGGGTTCCGAGGAATGCCATGCCCGCAAGGAGTAGTGCGGTGCAAAAGTGGGGCAGGCCCTTGGCCTGCGGCGGCCTCTCAGGCCGCCATGCTTGAGAATTCTGATGCGGCGGACGCACTACAGAAATATGATTCTCAATGAGCGCCGACTTCCGCATCTCTATGTGATTGGCCAGCCGTTGTTCGTCACTTTCCGGCTGCATGGCAGTCTGCCTGCTAATCGCGCCTTTCCGTCGGAGGACCTGAGTTCCGGCGAGGCCTTCGTCGCTATGGACCGTCTGCTCGACCAAGCCCGCAGCGGACCGATGTTTCTCAGGCAGCCGGAAATCGCTCGACTGGTCTTGGCCTCCATTGACTACGGTACCGAGATCAGCCATTATGACCTGCACGCATTCGCGATCATGTCGAACCATGTTCATCTGCTGATCACGCCCCATATCAACGTCTCGAGACTGCTCGGCTCATTGAAAGCCGCAACTGCCAAACGAGCGAACCTGCTGCTGGCACGGACTGGCCAGCCGTTTTGGCAGGATGAAAGCTACGATCGCCTGGTTCGCGATGGAGAGGAATTTCGGCGGATACAACGGTATATCGAGTACAATCCTGTGGCTGCGGGCTTGGTTGCACGGGCTGAGGCGTATGTTTGGTCCAGTGCGGGGCGGCCTGAGAGGCCGCCGCAGGCTGAGAGCCTGCCCCACTTGGCCCAGGCTCAAGACTA
>JBEKPZ010000406.1:0-6118 GCA_049520215.1 Bryobacteraceae bacterium
TCCTGATGCCCAGTTCCGCCCGAGATGCGAATCTCAGCAGACCAAAGTTTTTGGAATGAAACGGAATGAAACTGGTTTCTGGAATGTCTGTAAATTATTGAAACCATGGTGGCCAGGGACGGAATCGAACCGCCGACGCCAGCCTTTTCAGGGCTGCGCTCTACCGACTGAGCTACCTGGCCGCCAATCGGCTATTGTAACAGACCCATGCCGCGGCCCGCCCTGCTACCGCGTTGCGAGCGCGGCGAGTTCCTCGCCCGTGGCCTTCTCCACATCGGCGTGCAGGCTGTTGCCGTGCGCGTCCATGGTGACGATGGCCGCAAATCCCTTCACCTTCAGGCGCCACATGGCTTCCGGAATGCCGAATTCCATCAGGTAGACGGCGGGCACGTCCTCAACCGTGCGCGCGTAATACTGCGCCGCCCCGCCGATAGCATTCAAATACACCGCGCCGTACTCCTGCAGCGCCGCCAGCGTCTTTGCACCCATGCCGCCCTTGCCGATCACCGCGCGCACGCCGTAGCGCTTGATGACCTCCGCCTGGTACGGCTCTTCGCGGCTGCTCGTCGTGGGACCGGCCGCCTTCACCACCCAGCGCTCGCCCTGCTTCAGCATCACCGGGCCGCAGTGATACAACACCGCGCCGTGCAAATCCACCGGCGGCGCGTTCTTCATCAGGTAGGCGTGTACGTTGTCGCGCCCGGTGAACATCTCACCGTTGATCAGCACCACGTCGCCTACCTTGAGCGCGCGCACAATGGCCTCGCTCAGCGGCGCGGTAAGCACCACTTCGCGTCCCGTCAGCGGGAATCCTTCTGCTTTGGCCATGCGCTCCACCGGACGGTTGGGGTCGCGATACAGCCACTCGGTGATGGCGCCGTCGCTTGCATCGAGCCGCACACCCAGGCGGCGGAACGCCCAACAATCGTACGCCACCGAAACGAAGAAGCTGGCCGGCAGCCGGTTGGCCGCCGTGATCTTGCAGCCGATCAAGGACGCCTTGCCACCGAATCCCATCGCGCCCACGCCCAGCCGGTTGGCTTCCTCCATGATCTCGCCCTCCAGCTTCGCCAGCGCCGGGTTCGGATTCACATCGTCGAGCGTGCGAAACAGTTGGCCCTTGGCCAGTTCGTAGCCATGCGCGCGATCGCTGCCGATACAAACGCCCAGCGCGCCCGGAGCGCAGCCCTGGCCTTGCGCCTGCCACACGGCGTGCAGCAGGCACTTGCGCACGCCCTCCAGGTTGCGGTCGGCGCGGCCCAGATGGTCCAGTTCGCAGGGCAGTGAATATTGGATATTCTTGTTCTCGCAGCCGCCGCCCTTCAGGATCAGCTTCACCTCGATGTCGTCGCGCTCCCACTGATCGAAGTGCATCACCGGCGTCTCGGCCCCCAGGTTGTCGCCGCTGTTTTTGCCGGTGAGCGGGTCCACGGAGTTCGGGCGGAGCTTGCCCAAGCGGGTCGCTTCGGCTATGGCCGCCCGGATGGCGCGCTGGATCTCCATCTGATTCACACCCACAGGCGTGTGCACCACAAATGTGGGCATGCCGGTGTCCTGGCAGATCGGCCCTTCGTCGTCCTTCGCCATGTCGATGTTCGACAGAATGATGTTGAGCGCCTGCGAGGATTGAGTGTGGGGCGTTTCGGTGCCCGCGGACAGGGACATGGCCGCGCGCACGTCGGGCGGCAGATTCGTGGATGTCTGGGTGATCAGCTCCAGAAGGCTGCTGGTGAGGAGTTCCATATCAATATCTCCGGAACTTCTATTCTATCCAAGTTCGCGCGCCGAGCCCCTGTACGAACAGATTTCGTGGGGCAGGCCCCCGGCCCGGATAGCGTCGGGATAAACCGGCGTGAAGTAGTGAATGCAAGAGTCATACAGGAAAGGAGCAGCGATCCATCCTGACCCCGAGCCATGTGAGGGCGGCGGTAACGACGCACTGGAAGCGTTGGCGAGGGGCATATGTGGGCTGGGTATCCCTGAAGTTGATGAGCTCCGAAATCGCCAAAACCATGGGCGCCGACGGTGTCAGGCCAACCGGAGGGCAACACGGCAGCGTGCGCAAACAACGCGAGCACGATGCGGACCTGCGGGGTCGTAGACCCCACGCACGCATAGAAACTGGGGGTCCTCTGGGCACGCGAGAACCGAGAGGCCCTGGGGCTTTCCGCAGCCGGTAGGGGGCGGAACGGTGGGAGAAGGCGATGAGCTATAAGACCCACGCGTACGGCGACAGGGAGTCGCACAGCGGCATAGTACCAGCGAAGCGGTCGAACGCAGGCCCGGGAGGGCCGAAGGAGATCGCGGAGGGAATGCCGTTGACCAAGGAGAACGCGGCAGAGCCTAACCCGTTCCGGATGCAAAGCCGGGACAGCGGGCCAAGCGGGCTGGACCGTGTACGTCAAGCAGCGCAGAAGGACAAGCAGATGCGGTTCACCGCCCTGCTGCACCACGTCAATATCGACCTGCTCCGGAGCAGCTACTACGGCGATATGCCGCTGAACGGCGGGGGAAGCGTGGGGAAGGGAAGCCGGAAACCTTCAACTTTTTGGGTTTCACTCACACCTGTGGGAAGAATCACACGACGGGGTACTTCATGGTGTACCGAAGACGATCGGCAAGCGCATGGCGGCCAAGCTGAAGAAGATTCGGCAGCAGCTCCGAGAGCGCTTGCACGAGAAGATCCAGGACACGGTGGAGTGGCTGCAAGCGGTGGTTCGCGGTTATTTCCAATATCACGCCGTACTGCGCAACGAGGAGCGACTGAAAGCGTTCCGGCACGAAGTGCTGCGCCTGTGGTGGTGGCAGCTTCGCCGGCGGAGTCAAAGAACCCGCTGGACGTGGAAAGCTTTTTGGGAGAACCTCGCGCACCTGCTACCGGAAGTCGCGGCTCTGCATCCGTATCCTAACGTTCGCTTTGCGGACACACATCCGAGGTAAGAACCGTGTGCGTTAGGAGCGCCAGCACGGATCTGTGCGGGTGCGAGCAACCGGCATCCCTACCGCGACCCGCGGCCTCGCAGACCGCCCCTTTGGTTGCGGCTATGCTGCCCCGCGACCTTGCGTCGCCCGTTTGGGGCCGGTTGCTCACCGGACGTCCGCCCCACAACTACAGTTTCCGGATCTGTCTTTGCGCCAGCCGGCTCCACTTGGCGATGGCTCGCCTGCGGAAGCGCGGCGCCGTGCTGACGGCTTCCGCCGTCCGCGCATACGCCTCGCGCGCCTCTCCCGCCCTGCCGAGTCCCTCCAACGCCTGTCCCAAATAATAGAGACCCTCCGGGTCGTACGGCCGGCGGTCGATGTATTCCGCCAGAAACCGCCGCGCATCTTCGTATTGCCGCGCGGCCAGATACACCGCCCCCAGTTCCCGCAGGATCTCGTTCTGGCTGTGTTTGTCGTTCTGGTCCATCACCGTCTGGAAGTGCGCCAGGGCGTCGGCGAGGCGGCCCTGCTCGCGCGCGATGCGCCCTAATTGGAAGTGGGCGTCGGTCTCGCCCGCATCGATCGCCACTGCCTTCCGGAATCGCGCGATGGCCTCGGTGTAATGGCGCCGCTGCTGGTAGATCAATCCGAGTTGATATTGCGCCTCGCCATCGTGCGGGTTCAGCGCCGCCGCGTTCAGCATCCGGCGGAAGTTCTGGCCGCGCCGCAAACCCGCGCCCAAATTGCCGATCTCGCTCCCGAGATAGTAATACGCGAAGAACAGGAAGAATGGCGACGCCAGCCACCCCAACAGGAAGTGGAGCGGTCCCCACAGGAAGGAAGCCGCCACCACAGGAATCCAGGACAGGCACACCACGGCCACCGCGGTGCCGTTGCCGGTCCCGAAAACGGTGCGGACCACGAAGAACATCAGGACCAGGAAATAGAGTTGCGCCGCGGCGGCAAGAATCAGGAACACGGGCAACGGAAGCATCCAGCCTGCCAACGCCAGGGGAAGGTTTGCCGCGGCCCACGCCATCGCCGTCGAGGTGAGCAGCGGTGCGTAGTCGCGCTGGAAGACGCTACCGAGGCCGCCACCCAGACGCGCGAGCAATCCGCTGAGCAGCAGCACCCCCGGAACGTAGGCTACCGCCAGCACCAGCAGCGGCATGTAAAAGCTGATGGCCAGCCCGGATTTGTAGAACAACGAAACGGCCAGCACCGCCACGCTGGCGAAAAGCAGGCTGCCCTGATCCAGGATCGCGCTCATTGCCGCCGCCGGCTGCCAGTATACGCGCAACAGGAGCTTGATGTTATCGGCCAACACCGCAGGATAGCAATTCGGATCGCCCCCTCGCCCAATCGCCCCCTCGCCCGCTCGCCTGTGCCATAGTGAGTCTAGTTATGGAACTTGAAACTCTCCGTTCCCCAGTCAACTTCCTGCAACACATGCTCGGGGCGTTGCCCCACGAGCGCGCGCTTCGTGAATACGAATCCTGGTGGGAAACCGAAGGCAAACACATTTCCGACGCGACCGACCGCGCCGGAACACCTTGGCTGCGCATGTTCGATCGCGGCGGCCGGCGCGTGGACGAGATCCTGTTCGCGCCCGAATACTGGCGCGGCCTGCGCCAGGGATACAAAGCCGGCGTGGTGTGGCGCGCCTTTGCGGACCAGTCGCTTTCGGCAAGCGCTCTGCTCGACTACATCACCTGCTTCTACGATCCGGGCTTGACCTGCCCCTATGTCATATCGCTGGCTACCGCCGTGGCGCTCGATCAGCATGGCAGCGAGGCGCTGAAGGCGCGCTTCCTGCCGCCGCTCCTGCGCCGCGACGACACGGTCTGGCAGGGCGCCACCTGGATGACCGAGATCAAGGGCGGCTCCGATCTGGGCGCCAACGTCGAGACCGCCGCGCGCCCGGCCGGCGACCGCTGGCTGCTCACCGGGGACAAGTATTTCGCCAGCAATGCCGGCGCGGACCTGGCGGTAGTGGCCGCGCGGCCCGAAGGCGCGCCAAACGGTGTTCGCGGCCTGGCACTGTTCCTGCTGCCGAAGCGCCGCGAAGATGGCCAACTGAACTACACCATCCGGCGCCTGAAGGACAAAGTGGCCACCCGCTCCGTGCCCACCGGCGAAATCGAATTGCGATCGAGCGAAGCATGGCTGCTGGGTTCCGAGGACCGCGGCGTGCATCTGATTCTGGAGGTGCTGAACCTCTCGCGCGCCACCAATGCGCTCGGCAGCATGGCCATCGCGCAGCGCGCCCTGGCCGAATCCGCGGACTTCGCCGGGCAGCGCATCGCCTTCGGCAAGCCGGTCTTCGACCATCCACTGATGCGCAAGCAGTTCGACGAACGCATCGAAACCCTGCAGGATGGCTTCGCTTTGGGCTGGGAAAGCATCCTGCGCCTGAACGAGGTGTGGCGCGAAAAGCCGCCTTACTCGGACCGCTATCACCTGTTCCGCCTGGTCGCCCACTTGGCGAAATACTGGACCTCCGACGTCGCGCCGCAGATCGCGCGCTGGGCCATGGAAGTGCACGGCGCGCTGGGCATCCTGGCGGAGTTTCCGGTGGAGCGCTGGTTCCGCGAGGCTATGGTGCTGACCATTTGGGAGGGCACTTGCCACCGCCAGATTCTGGATGGTCTGGAGGTGATGGAGCGCAAAGGCGCGCATCGGCTCCTGTTCGAGCAACTGCGCGAGGCCGCCGATCCCATCGATCTCGCGGAGATGCGCCGCCGGGTGGACGAGCATCTGGCCCTGCCGCAGACGGAACGTGAAGCGGGCGCTGAAGAGATGTTCCGCGCCCTGGCGATATTCACGGCTCGGACGGTCCGCCACGCCGCCGTGCCCGCTGGGGTCTGAGATTTATGGCCGCCGATGAACGCCGATAAACGCGGATAAGAAGTTTTGTTTTATCGGCGTTTATCTGCGTTCATCTGCGGCCATTTATGTGTTTCTTTTAGCCGGCCTACCCGAACGGCTGCTCCAACGACGGACTCTGCGGCGTCAGCAACTCCGCGCCCGATTCCGTGATGTGCATATCGTCTTCCAGCCGCACGCCAAACTGCCCTCTAATGTAAATCCCAGGCTCATCGCTGAAGGTCATATTGGCCGCCAGCGGCAGAGTATCGCCCCTTACCAGGTACGGCCATTCATGGCCGTCCATCCCCAATCCGTGGCCCACGCGATG
>JBEKPZ010000407.1:0-11262 GCA_049520215.1 Bryobacteraceae bacterium
TCACCGAAGCAATGAGAGTAACACTCAGAGCATCCGGTGGGGGGCGGGATTTATCCCGCGCGGGGCTTTAGCCCCGCATGCCGCGCAGGCAAATTGACCCACTCCCGAGCATTCCGGTCACGGCCGCGGGACATAAAAGAAGTAGGTGGCCTGATAATCCGCCGACGCCTCCGCGCCCGCATGCGATTTGTCGCAGCCCGCTGCCGGAGCCACGCCACCCTCTGTGTCCACGCGCTGAACATAGGTCACCCGCGCGAAAGTCCCGGCCCCGTCATGAGACGCTGCCTTCAGTAACAGCCACGGAACCGCGTTCGCGTTCGGCGCGTTCGCCCGTCGCTGGACCTGCCCGCCGACCTTGCTGCCGTCGGCGGCTTCCCAATCCGGACCTTTGTAATGCTTCCCAATGACCGCACCGTTTTCGCCGATCAGCTCCGCCTGCGGCCTGTCGAGCACCCACGCGAACTGGCCCTCGTCCCCGGGCTTCGCGCTGCAAACGTAGATCTGTTTTCCCTTTCCCAGGGCCTTCAGCAGAACGACCTCCGTCGCTGGTACCTTCAAGTTTTCGGGAACCTGCGGTGGCGCGATCTGGGCGCCGGCAGTCGCCGAGGCCACCGTCGCGATGCTCCAGAAGCCGATGAGAATTTGGCGTGTCATACCCACAGTCTATCGCGCCCAAAGCGCCCCTCTTCCGCGATCACCGCACGAATAGCGATAGAAGTCCGCGCACGGATTCGGGCAGCCGCGGCAGTCACTACTCGTCGAACAGATTAAACTGGGAGGATTCGCCAGCTCTTCCGGGATGTTTTTTCTCCGGGCGCATCTCCGTTTCCACGATACTGAATCCGTACAGGTTGAGAATTGCGGCCAGCGTGGTGCGCATATCGCCCTCGGGCGAGTACCACGAGACAGTGCGGTTTACCTCCATCCGCGGGAGACCATCACGGTCGAAGAGGGCAACAGCCGAACGCGTGTGATTGTGCCGCGCTGGATAGAGAATGCCATGCACTCTTAGGCGGTCCGGATGCTCATAGATGGCGCGCGACCAGCGGCGGGCGATGGCCCGGCTCCCGGCGAACAAACGGCTATCCGCCCCAATTCGAGCGAGGCCGCCCTGGCCGGACAGGTCAACCAGCGAAAGGGGCGTGACCGGATAAAACTCCGTGAGGCAGCGCAGCCTAAGTTCGCCGACGCCGACGGTCCGATTCCCCGTTTCCTGCCCGAATGTCTCAATAAACGCGCCAAATGGACCTCGCGCGGCATACAAAACGCCATATCTACCCAATGGGTCGTCGAAGCGACTCCGCCCCGTACGCCCGAAATACAAAGGGGCGACGCTGTGCAGGTGGGTGCGAAAAAGACTCGCACTGTGCGTAGTGATCGGAAGCGTCCGTCCGTGAAAATCCGATGGCGCTTCCGGGTGTGGGCCCGGGTCGGGATTCATGCGGCCCCGTGCTGTCCGAACTCCCTGGCCGCGTCGAGCACTTCCTGTTTCTCTCCTTCGCGGAGGAGGTCAAGCGGCCGCCGCCCGCCCAACCGGGTGTTCGGGTTGACGAAAAAGACATTTTGCATCCATTCATCGTGGTCGGCAAGGGCCAGCAGTACCTGTTCCAGGCCCGGGACGGTTCCGCGGTCCGTGAATTGCCAGGCCGGAAAAACATACCCGCGTTTGCGAAATGTAAGTCCGGCCAACTGCCGGAGCGTGCGCCGTTTGTTTACTGCCTGCGGGGTGATGCCCAGGTATTCGGCGACCTCCTCCGTCTTGAAGACTCCTCCGTTTTGTTCGATGAGGCGGGCCTTGGCGTCCAAGCCATCGAGAAAGGCGCGAGCGAGCGGATCGGACTTCTGAATTTGCTTCAGTACTTCCGCGTTTCGCATGGCGCGGAACATTGCGTGCCAATTGTCGGGAGCTTCAGCGGCCTTGGATAGGGCGGTTTCGGAGAGATCCATCAGCTCCAGGATGAGGTTTACGGCCTTTTCCGCCCATTCCCGTTTCGTGGGAGCATCCTCCTGGATGCGCAGCCGGAGCCGGGCTATCCATTCCGGCGTTTCCCGCGGCTCTTCAGTAGCGGATGCTTGCGGCGCGGCGGGGCGAGTCTTGGCGGCCGTTCTCTTCGCGGGCATACTGTGCATTGTAGACGAAAAGTCGGAAAATATCAATACTTGACAAACTTGGGAAACTTCGGAAACCGTGGAGGTGGGGTTGGGAAGGGACGTCGTCGCCTAAGCGCACCCAATCTACGAGTGGCTGACGATCCACCCAGTGGCGACGGTGAACGCCACGCCGTTGGTGGAACTCCCAGAAGCGGACTTAACTGGCCAATCTTCGCCTATTTTTGAGGGGGCTGAGTTTCGTGGTGTCGGCGAGTATTTTGACGAGACGGCGGGCGACGCGAGCGAGAAGGCGGCGTGGGGAGTCGTCGGCGAGGCTGCGGCGAAACATCTCCAGAACGTGCTGGGCGGTCTTGATCGAGTCGATCAGGCCAGCCAGATCCGCACGAGGTGGGGAAGCGGAGGAGACGGTCCGAGAGGGTGGCAAGTGTCTGGGGTGAGAGAGGGCCAAGTGGAACTCGCGCTGGAGATCCTGTTGGGTAACTTCGAGATACTCTAAGGTCATGTCCGGGCTCTTATGACCGAGCAGTGTCATAACGGCGGCAAAGTTGACGCCCGCTCGTAGCATCTCAGTTCCATAGGTGTGTCGAAATTGGTGTGGGACAATGTGCGCGGGAATTCCGACCGCGGCTACGACATCCTGCAGTGCGGCGCGGATTCTACGAACCAACATCTTGCTGCCGCGCGGCCGGAACAATAGCAAGCGGCCGGTCTTGGGGGCATCCGGCGGGCGCAGAGAACGGATCCGTTCGACCAGTTGACAGACCATGGAGTCCACCGGAACCCAGCGTTCCGTTTTGAGTTTGCCCAGGGGCACATGGATGGCCCACTGATTGGGTCCGAGAGGGTGCAAACAATCCACGGAGAGATCGACACACTCGCCGATGCGCATGCCAGTATGACGGAGAAGTAACAGGGCATTACTGAGAAGGTCATTGCGGCGCAGTAATTCCTGCTGGATCAGTTGATCCTGCTCCGGAGTCAGCGGGCGCGGCAGATGGCGCTCCTTGCGGGGAACATCGTCACGACCGAGCAGATGGGCAAGGGCCGGGAGTTGCTGGGTCCAGGCGAGTTCTTCCAGCATACGGCGCAGGTAGATCACACGGTTCGCGCGTGTGATGGTGGCCAGTGGTGGGTTGTGCGACCGCAGGAACGCCAGCCAACCGAGGATATGAGGGTCGCGGCGCAGTTGATCGAGCGACCGGACCGCAGGATACCGAGCGCCGAGATAAGTCAGAAAAAGCCGGACGGTCCCGCGATAGGCGGTGACGGAGGAATCCCCCATGGACGTCGTCACCGATTCCGTCGCTGGCCGGAAGAACTTCGTCAGAGGATGCGTGGGGAGCGGAAGACGTTTTCGTTTCATGGCTGCAACAGTGGAACGGGCCGGATGTGCTGGGCAACCGCGCGTGCGTATTGCTCCCACACGTCTTTCGGAGTGAGTTGAATATAGACCAGCGTGGTTTGAATCTGTGCATGCCCCATGAGTTGCATCAGCGCTGGGAGGCTAATCCCTGCACGGATCATGTCGGAAGCGAATGTGTGCCGAAACCGGTGCGGGTTCGCCTGGGTCACGCTCGTGGTTTGCCGGTGATGACGGAACAACGAACGCAGCCCGGCTGGTGTCATCCGGCTACCGCGGGCGGGCCCTTTGAGGCAAACGAACAGAGCCTGGCCACAAAGGGGAGGCCGTTCCAGACTCAGGTAGTGATCGAGCAGTTCCATGGTTTCACGCGCCAGCGGCAGCACGCGAATCCTTTTGCCCTTGCCCGGGACCCGGATCTGCGAGTCGGGGAACTGGACATCCTCGCGGTTGAGCGCTAAGACTTCGCAGGACCGCAAGCCATGCAATAACATCAGGCCGACAATAGCCAAGTCGCGCGACGTGCGGAAACTGGACCAGAAGCGAGCCACCTCTTCCACCGATAGCGGTACAACGACGCGTTTGGGGGTCTTGACCCGCAACTGAGTCAGCGCCGGGCGTGGCCGCCCATAGCCCAGCCGTGATCGCCGCCAGTACCAGTTCTGAAAGCCGGGCGCAAACAGAGGCGCGGCTTCGGGAAACTCACACCTCATGGCACGCTCGGTGGTTCCTACCCGACGATTGATGCTGGCGGCGGCTGGGGGCGGATTCTGGTTAAGCTGGAAGCGAATGTAGTCGAGGAACGTGGACTCAATCAGGGCCTGTTGGGTGATCGTAGAGGTCTGATTCGCGCCCGCCCACCAGCGGAGAAAATGGAGTAGATCGTGGGCATAACTGCGCAAGGTGGAATCGGCCACGCCACGGACTCGCTCCTGGTCCAGATATCGATTGACCCAATCCACTTCCCGGCCGGTCTGCTCGACCACGCGAAACGGACTGTGCGCGTTGCTCAGTTCGTGCTGTTGGGTGACACGGTATTTCACAGGCAAGCCCCTTCCAAGAGATGTTGAAACTCTTGGGCACCGCCGCCCGCGACGAAGAAGCTATTTGGATCGTGTCCATCGGGTAAGGAGACCCGGCAAGCGTTTAAGCCTTCTTCCCGGAGCCGGCCTGCCAGCCAGTGCGCCGCCTGCTGGCCGCTGCCGTTGCTATCGGCATCAAAGGTGACATAAACGGTTCGCGCGCGGCCGTCGCACAGTTGCCGGAACTGGTGTGCATTGAGACGGTTTCCCAGCGCGCAGGTGACGTTGCGAAAACCGGCCTGCCACAACACGGCATAGTCGAACAGCCCCTCGACGAGAATCACTTCCGGGCATTGCCGGACTTGGTCCCATGCGTACAGGCCGCCCTTGCTCCCCGGCAAGAATCGGTGAGGCGGCGCCGCATCCGAAAGACTGCGGCCATAAAGATTGCCTTCCAACGGAAAGACGATTCGATGTACATACGCGTCGTAATCCACACCGGCCACCAGGCCGGCCTGACGCAGAGTCGCCAAAGAGTGGCCCAACTGCATCAGCCAACCCCGCAGACAACCACCCGGTGCGTAACCAATCCGCATGTACTCGATCAGTTCCAGGGAACGGACTCCGCGTTGGTACAGATAGGCAACCGCCTCGCTATGGCGGTGTAACTGAAGGCCATAGAAACGTGTCACTTCCTGCAATAGGGGCTCGGCACCACGCCATTGGCGCAGCAACACCAAGGCCTGCGAGAACCTCACCTGGTGATAGAGCTCCGCGAAGCGAATCACGTCTCCGCCGCGGCCACAGCCATAGCAGTAGAAAAGATCTTTGTGGGGATCCACCAGGAAGCTTGGTTTGTGGTCTTCATGCAAAGGGCACAGTCCCATCCATCGGCCACGGCTGAGGGGCCGCGCCGGGTGCCAATCATGCGCCTGCAGATAGCTCATCAGGGGAATCTGCTGTTTCAAGTCGTCGAGAGCTTGGCGATTCACGGACTTCTTGCCTCGATCAGTAGAATACGGCAGACCGCTCGGAAATCCCAGGCAACGATGGTGGGCGCCCATAAAAGGTGTTCGCCGATGATGACTCCGGCCTTCAGCCAGCAGCATACGCTGAGCAGGCGCCGGTGTGCCCATCGGCGCAGAGTGGATGGATCGGGCGAGCGCGACGGATCTTTGCAATACGGTGCCGCTTGCTCCACGCAAGCACCGGCGGCGATGTTCTCGCAGGCCTGCTGCCGGCAACGCAAAGTAAAAGGCGCCGAAGGCACCAGCCAATCGGGCAAGATCGTAAAGGTCTTATTGCACGGTCGACAAATCCCGCGTCGCACCCAAATGCGTTCGTGGCGGTCATCATGGGCCTGGCGGAGCCGCTGTCCATGGCCGATGATCGTGTGGTCTCGGCAAACCGGACATCGCCTCGGGAGGAGTTCCACGGGGATCACCACCGGGTCGATGTTGCTTTTCGCCTCTGGCAGTGCGATAAAGAGAATCACGGTTGGCGTGAAGGCCCACCGCGACCGTTCCCTGCTAAAGTTTCGATCTGCTGGCCGGGCCTTCACCCTCCGGCAAAGTCAGTTTCAAACAAAAAAAGAATACTGCTTTCCGGAGCCCTCACTCAGGACATTGGCCGGTATAAAAGGACTTGGGGACAAGATCGGTGGCAAATCGACGAAGGGCGTTACACGGCCCCGTGGACACACTGTGAATTCCTATCGCGAAGCCGCAATCCACCCTCGCAAATCTCGTGGAATGGGCGAGGCGTTTTTCAATATAAGCCAATCTGCCGTTGGTACTTCTCGATAAAGTTGGCAAATTCTTGCACAATCTTTCTGGCCTGGTCTCGATCCTCAATCTGCCTGTCGTGGTGCATTACGGAGTTTCTTTCCCGCCAGATGAATTCGTAATCGGTTTTCTCCCCTTTGGGCAGGCGGCGTAGAATGGCGTCCATTTTCAAGTCGTGGGTGTAAGCGCTGCGCTCTCCGGTGTTGTAGAGGAGGGATCGTGCATTGATCTCGAACTCTCGCCAGGCAATAATAGCTGCCAATGTGGGGTCGTCGCAGTCGACGAAGAATCTCGCAAAACCGAGCTTATCAATTGCCTTCAGGGATCTGGTGATTCTCATCGCACGCCGTCGCCTCACGCGCGCGTCGCGCTCGAACCGACGGCGATGCTCGCTCTGCTCGTCTTTCGAACCGTGGTACGCCATTCGGTACCACACCCAGAAGGCGAATTCAGCTTCTGCGACGCTAAGGTGGAACTGGTTTCCCCACCATTCAATTTCCCTGCAGTACTGAAGGTAGTATTCAGGGACGGTTCCGGCTTCCTGATGTCCAGTGATGTATAACAGGCTGGCGATGTGGTGGCTGCACTTGCAGTACTTCTCCGGATATGCGTGCTGAAGAACGAGTGCGGTGAGGGTCAGTTCGCGGAAGCAATGGATAAGACCACTCAGAACCTTCTTGTCATAACCGGGATTTGAGAATATCCCTAATTAGGCCATCGGCCTTCAGGGACATTCTCTGCTCCAGATTGGCGCGGTCGGGCTTGGTCCAGTCCTCTACGTACGGCAGAGAATCATCAACAATTGCAAGCACGTCGTCTACAACCAGTGGACGGCCTTTCCGCACCTCGTCAAAACGGTTCCGAATAACTCCGAACCCGGTGAACTCGCGCTTATAGCGCTGGTTGAGGGCCTCATCGAACCTGGCGTAATATTCCCTGAGATCGAGTCCAGCCACGGTAACTCTCCTTTCTCAAGGTGGATTCTATCATCGCGCTGCATGGGCAACGGAGTTGGCGGCCGGGCCACCTCGCCGTGTGGTCACCTACGCTGAGGTTGGCCCCGAACGGGCATCAGGGAGGTTGCGCCCAGTACGGCCCGGAGCATCGCTATAGGGTCAACGCGCCAAAGCCAGGTTTGGCTCGGCAGCGAGCGATTTGTGTCGCAAACTCCGCCTTGTGCGGATCCACGACTGCTTTCAGAAACTCAGCCCAGGCAGCTCTCATTTCGTTTTCGAGCATCGGCACCCATTTCGTATGATCCCATTCCTTCTCACGATCGAAGGTGATGTGGGCAAGTTGCTTGTCCATCTCACACTGCCACTCCTTTTCCCACGAAGGAAGGTCCCATGTTCGCCTGAATCCGGCTGGTAGGTAGTCGCCGGCGAGGATGTCGGGCAACGCCGCGCCTTTGCGCCGGGGCGGCTATCCCGTAGCAGGAAGTCGCGCATTTTTCGGTAGCCGAGCAGGAACGCGTCGTCGCAATGGGTGCGCCAGGGTGCCTGACCATGGATATCGTGGTGAGCCGCTGAGATGAGGTTCGCGTACTCGTAGCAAACGTCCGTAATCCCTCGCTTCAACGCAGCTGGAGTAATCCGATATGGTGTTGCCGTCAATCGCAATTGTATCTGAGACGGCCAGGTTCGACTGCAACTGGGATCGTCGACAACCCGTCGTTGGTCACAAACTGCGATCTGGGAGATCACCCTCGTGAAGTCCGGATCCCTGAAAGATCGGTACTGGTGAACGCGCTCGCGTCCTGGATCGGCCTTCCACCTGGGCGGACCGTCGGGGACCCGAGAGCCGACCAGCGGGGCAATCTTGGGATGAACGCTGTCAGGGTGCCCTCCAGCGGCGGCCTCCCTTTAAGGCCTATGAGCGGGGCACAGGGCCTTCACTGCGCGGCCCAGATCGCGGCCCTCGGGCCTGAACCATTCCTGCGTGGTGTGCGCGCCGCCGCCGTGGCCGCCGGCGCCGATGGAAATGGCGGGGATACCCAGCGACATGGGAATGTTGGCGTCGGTGGAAGCGCAGTCCAGGTGGGAGCGGATGCCCAGGTGGCTATCCACCGCGCGGAGATAGGCGAGGATGGGAGAACGCTCGGCCAGGATGGCAGCGGGCCGCGAGCCGATCTCGCGAATCTTCACCGCCACCTTGCCGCCGGTGGCGCGTTGATTCTCGATTTCCAGCGCGCGCTCGATGGCGCTGGTAAGGGCGTCCACCAGATCGTCCATCTTCTCGTTGCTCTCCGAGCGGATATCCACTTTGGCGCGCGCCAGCGGCGCGATGGCGTTCACGCTGGCGCCGCCCTCGATGAAGCCCACATTGAAGCTGGATTTTGGGGGACTGGTCAGGCGCACGTCGGCGAACTGGGAGATGGCGCGGCTCAGCGCGTGTACCGGGTTGCCCACGCCGTAATCGCTCCAGCTATGTCCGCCCGGACCGGTGAACGTGACTTCGAAGCGGCGGCTGCCCAGCGCGCGGTTGGTGATGTGATCGGTCGAGGCGCCATCCAGTACCAGAAACGCCGCGATCTTCTTGCCCAGCGGCGACTGTTTGCAGAGGTGGCGCATGCCGCTCAAATTGCCTTCGCCTTCCTCGCCCACATTGGCGACCAGCAGCAGGTCCGCGTGCCAGCCTTCGACGGGCGGACAGACCTTCAGGGCGCGTGCGATGGCCAGCAGGGCGGCCAGGCCGGCGCCGTTGTCGGAGATGCCCGGACCGCGAAAACGTCCGTCCGGCTCCACGCCGATGTCTTCCTTAACGCGCGGGGCGAGCACTGTATCGAGGTGCGCGGTGAGCGCCACGTAGGGGCCTTCGGCATGTGCATCGGGCGTCGAGACCACGTTGCCGGCGCGATCGATTTGGGCGTCCCATCCCAGGTTCCGGAATTGCGCCACGATCCACTCAGCGCGCTGTTGTTCGAGGAAAGTGGGCGCGGGCACGCGGCAAAGCTGCAGGTGAATATCGTTGATCCACTGTTTCTCGCGCGTGAACCATTGGAGGCACTCGCGCATGCCCGGCAGATCGGCCGCTTCGCCGACCAGGCTGGATATAGGTGCGAGGTTCGCCGCCATGCCTCTTCAGTTTAGCAAGGCGTCCACGCGCAGGCTGGTGCACCCAGAAGTGCAGGTGCCCGCCCGCCCTCATTTTCGCGGAGTAGCCGGACAGCCGGAATCGAGTGTCGCGATGCCGGCGGATCCCTGGGACCCGCCGGCATCGCGATTTGAGGGGCGGCTAGTGCTGGCCCCCCACGCTGGCGTGCGTGCGCGGTGCTTCGGTCGCGTGAAGCCCTTGCAACCAGGCGTCCAGATCCTTCATGGCCTGCTGCCGGGAGACGCCGTAGCGTTGCTGCAGCTTCCCAAGGAACTGGTCCTTTTTACCGGCGATGACCTGCATGTCATCGTCGGTCAGCTTGCCAAACTTCTCGCGAACAGATCCTTTCATCTGATTCCATTTGCCTTCGACTTCGTTCCAGTCCATGATGTTAAAACCTCCACGGGAAGTTGAGCAGTCAGGGTACCCTTGTGCCGCGGCGCACCGGCCCTTTATGGCCATGGAACCGAGTGTGCGTGTTGCTACAATCCGTCTAGGAGTTTCATGCATGAAACGGTACCTCGCGATACTTACCGGCCTAATGTTGCTGGCGCCCGCCGCTGTGCTGGCAGCCACCAATGCCGCTGCAGTATGGGAAGGCACAATCAAGACACCCAATGGAGATTTGGGAGTCCTCTTCAACCTCCATCGAGACGGCGACAAATGGGCCGGGGAGATAGATGTTCCGATGCAAGGCGTCACCGGACTGCCGCTCGCTAACGTCAAAGTGGACGGCGCCGCGGTCGGCTTCACCATGCCCGGCCAAGGCGATCCGCATTATGACGGCAAGCTTTCCGATGACGGCAAAAGTATCGCCGGCAATCTTAACGCCGGGGGCCAGCAGATTCCGCTGGACCTGAAATGGAAGTCGGAGCCAAAGGCCGTGGGAAAAGCGGCGCCCGCCAACACCGGCGATGTGCAGGTGCTGGAGGGTGTCTGGGAAGGCGTGCTGGACGCCAACGGCACGCAGCTTCACTTGCGTTTCAACTTCACCAAGAACGCAGACGGCAGTATCGCTGCCACGGTCGACAGCATAGACCAAGGCGCCAACGGCCTGCCTGTGGCCAGCATTGCCCGCACGGGAGATACCGTGAAGATGGACGTGAAAGCGGTCGGTGGTTCCTTTGAAGGCACACTGAACAAAGACGCTTCCACGATGACGGGGACGTGGAGCCAGGGCGGGGGCAGCCTGCCGCTCACCGTGCAGCGCAAGAGTACCGAGAAGAAGAACTGATTGAGCGGGCACGACATCGGCAATCTTCCGGAACCCTGGCTGCGCGGGCCTTTGCCGCAAGTCAATCCCCTGATCGCGCCCGTGCTATACGGGTTTCAGCAGACGCGTGAGGATCTGGCGCGGCACACCGCGGGGCTCACGGCCAGCCAGGTGTGGGCGCGCCGCATGGACTTGCCACCGCTGGGCTTTCATCTCCGGCACATGGCCGGCAGCGTGGATCGCCTGACAACCTATCTGGAAGGGCGGGACTTGGATGCGGCGCAGATGGCGGCGCTGGCAGCGGAAATGGAGCCGGGCGCGAGTCTCGATGAACTGCTCGCGGCCGTCGATCAATCGCTGCGGCGGGCCGCGGAGATCATCCGAGCGATCGATCCTGCCACATTGGCCGAGCCACGCTGGGTGGGACGAAAGCGTTTGCCGACGACCGTGATAGGACTGTTGGTACACATCGCGGAGCACACGCAACGGCACCTGGGACAGGCGATCGGCGCGGCGCAGTTGGCGCGGGCTTGCGGTGGCGATGAGGAGCCCGGCGCTGGCGCTTCTCCGCCGTCTGTGTTACTTTCTGAATAAAGCAGAGGAGCAACCCATGATCAACCGCCGGGAATTCTTTCTGCGCACCGCGGCTACGGCCGGCGCGGCTGCGTTCGCCAATTT
>JBEKPZ010000408.1:0-6089 GCA_049520215.1 Bryobacteraceae bacterium
CTGGCCGCCCCGCTCACCGGGCTTTCCGATTCCCACGAACTGGCCTACGATCTGATGCTCGACCACATCGCGCCCGGCGAGCACACCCTGGCCGTGCGCGTCGAAGACGACTGCGACAACCAGGCGGTCGACAAAGCCGTAGTCAAATAGCAACTGTTACCGAGCCGCGACCGTCAGGAAGCGGTTGCAGCAGACCTGCAACTCTGCCAGGCTCCGTGTGGGGCAGGCTCTCAGCCTGCGGCGGCCTCTCAGGCCGCCTTCCCCGCTCCCCTACTCCTGCCGCAGCGTCTCCGCCGGATTCAACTGCGTCACCCGCAGCGCGGGCAGAAAACTCGCGCCCGCCGCCACCCCCAACAACCCCACCCCAACCGCCACAAACGTCACCGGATCCCCCGGCCGCACCCCCCACACTAAATGCCGAAGCAGTTGCGATGCGAACCCCGCCAGCACGGAACCCACCACGACGCCCGCCAGCGCCAGCGCCACGCCCGGCAGCGCCACCGCGCGCATCGCCTGCGGCACCGTCGCGCCCAGCGCCAGCCGGATGCCCAACTCCCGCGTCCGTTCGGCCACCGAGTTGGCGATCAGTCCGTAAATCCCCACCGCGGCCAACAACAGCGCCAGCCCCGCCAGCGCCCCCAACAAGAACGCCTGAAAACGTTCCTGCGCCAGCGCCCGGTAACGGACATCCTCCATGCTGTGGAATCCCGCGAACGGAAGCTGCGGATCCACCTCCTGGATCGCGCGTTGCATCCCCGCAATCGCTCCCTGCGCCGGTCCCGAAGTGCGCACCATCCAGCTCGGCGAAAGCCAGGTATGCACTAGTGGCACGAATTGGTCCTCGACCTGCGCAGCCGGAATGTAGACGTCGGGCATGGCCGCCAGCGGGCTGCCGTCTCCCCAGCCGCTCTTTTGCTGGACATCGCCCACCACGCCCACGATCTCGCGTTTATCTCCGCCGCCCAGATCCAGATGCCGGCCGAGCGCCTCGTCGCCCGGCATGTACATTTTAACGAACGCTTCGCTGACCACCGCCGCCGGCGTGGCCCTGCCGCTGTCGGCACTGGTGAAGACGCGCCCGCGCAGCAATGGAATACGCAGCACGCGGAAGTACTCGGGCGTGATGTACAACATGTTGGTGATCTGCCATTCCGTGTCCACGTGCCGGCCATCCAGCCGCTTCAACTGCGTATTCAGCGCCCGCTCGTAAGGCAGGCTGAGCGTCACGGCCGCCGACTCGACGCCCGGCAATTCCCGCATCCGCGCCAGGCTTAGCTCGAAGAGCCGGTTTATACTCTGGCTGGTCGCATACCGCGCATCCTGCAGCGAGAGTTCGGCCGTGATCGCGTTGCGCGCATCGAACCCCGGATTGAGGCCGCGCAGGTGGGTAAACGTCCGGATGAGCAGACCCGCGCCTACCAGCAGCACCACGCCAAGCGCCACCTCGCTCGCCACCAGCACGCGGCGGGGCCACGGATTGCGTCCGCCGGCCACGGCGCGGCCCGCCTCGCCCAGCGCCGCGCGGATCTCCAGGCGGCTGGCCACCAGCGCGGGGTATACGCCAAACAGGACGCCTGCGGCGATCGACGCACAAGCGGTGGCGGCCAGCACGCGCCAGTCCATCTCCACGGCTTGCCATACGTTCAAGCTAGGTGGCATCAGGGCCTTGAGGGCTTTCACTCCTAGCCATCCTAGGATAGTCCCGGCAGCCCCGCCGCAGAGCCCCAGCAACAGGCTCTCGGCCAGCAGTTGCCGCACCAACGCTGCGCGTCCGCTGCCCAACGCCATGCGCGTTGCCAACTCCCGCGTGCGTCCGGCGGCCCGCGCCAGCAGCAGTCCGGCGATGTTCACGCAGCCGATCAGCAGTACCAGTCCCACAGCCGCCCAAAGAATCAGCAGCGGTTGACGCACATCCTCGGTCAAGCCGCGCTGGAACGATATCAATTGCAGGCGCGTGGAAGGATCCTGCCCGTACTGGCGCAAGAGCGGCGCACCGATCGCTTCCATCTGTCCGTTGGCCTGCGCCCACGTCGCGCCGGGATGCAAGCGGGCCACCACGGCATAGTTGGACCCCCCGCCTTCGCCCGATCGGGACGGGCGCAGCGGCGTCCACAGGTCGGCCGGAACGATGCTCTGGAAGAGGGCAGGCAGTACGCCGACGACGGTGTGCGGCTCGCCCCGCAAGGTGACCGTCTGACCCACAATCGAGGCGTCGGCGTGAAATGCGCGCTTCCAGAGCGCGTAGCTCAGCACGGTGACCGCAGGACCGCCATTGCGGTCTTCATCCGTCGAAAACTCCCGTCCGATCAGAGGCGCGATGCCCAACACGCGAAAGAATCCCGCCGACACGCGCTGCTGCTTGACATACTCGACCCGGTCTTCCGCCGCAAAGTTGACGCCCATCGAACCATCGCTGAACACGGCTGCGTCCACGTATGTGGCATTGTCGCGCACCGCCTCCCAAGCGCTGCCCCACAGATTTGTCTGGTAGGCCTCGGAGCCTTTGCCTTGGAAATGCCGGGCCACCGTGAATAGCCGCTCCGGCTGCGGATAGGGTAGCGGCCGCAGCAACACCGCGTCCACCACGCTGAAGATGGCCGTATTGGCGCCGATGCACAGAGCCAGCGTGGCCACCGCCGCAGCCGTGAACGTGGGGCTTTTGCGCAGTACGCGCGTAGCGTAGCGCAGGTCGCGCGCCAATTCGTCCGGCCACCGCAGCCCCACCGCCTCGCGGCATTCTTCGGCCGCCGCGGCCGTGCTGCCGAATTCGATCCGCGCCCGCCGCCGCGCCTCGCCGGGTTCCACCCCGCCCGCCACCAGGTCCGCCGCGTAGCTCTCCATGTGGCTGTCCATCTCGGAAGCCACCTCGTCCGCCAGGCGCGACTGCCCCGTCAACGCCCGCCACCACGATCGCGCTTGCGCCAGCATTTCAGGCCTCCTCCGGCTCCGCGGCCAACACGTCCCCGATGGCCGCCGCCAGCCGCTTCCACTCATGCCTCTCGGACTTCAACTGTTTGCGCCCCGCCCCCGTCAGCCGGTAGAACTTGGCCTTGCGCTTGTTCTCGCTTTCGCCCCACTCCGCGGCGATCCAGCCGCGATGCTCCAGCCGGTACAGCGCCGGATAGAGCGACCCCTGCGGGATCTGTAGCGCGTCCTTCGAGACTTGCTGGATGCGCAGCAGAATCCCGTAGCCGTGCAGCGGGCCGAGTGACACGGCCTTCAGGATCAGCATGTCGAGGGTGCCTTGCAGAATATCGACTGGTTTGCCCATTATGCCTCCTCTAGCCATTCTAGGAGTGTTCTCCTAGAACGTCAAGAGGAAAGCGCGCCTCGGCAATTATTTGCCGCCTGGTTCACCGAGCCGCGACCGTCAGGGAGTGCCCCATGGCCCTGCGGGCCCCCAAACGTAATCAAGACACGTGGAGCAGTGGGGCGGGCGCCCTCGCCCGCGGACCGGCGCCCTCGCCGGTCCACCGGCCGCAGGCCGGCAGGTGTCCGCGTCAACCAGAATCCCCCAGCAGCTATGCACTCTAACGTGTCGGGCCGCTCACCCGCACGCCAAAATGTATCGGAATGGGAAGAATGCAGAACTTTGATCGCATAACGTGGAATCCGAACCAGATGAATGGTCAGCCCTGTATCCGTGACATGCGGCTGACGGTGCGTCGGGTACTGGAGGCTATAGCGGTCTACCCGAACCGGGACGACCTCTTCCGGGATTATCCGGAGCTTGAGCCCGAGGACGTCCGGCAGGCTCTGGAATTCGCCGCCGCCAATCTCGAGGACACCGCCACGGAAAGTAACGCTTCAGCCATGCGTCTCGTCCTCGACCAGGCGTTCCGCGAGATGCCGCGCTCCACCTGCACAGGCTCGGGTACGATGGCCAGAGCGTGCTGGTCTGCGACGTGGGCGGCGGCACCAGCGACTTCAGCCTCGATCCGCGTCAAGCCCAGGGCGATCCGGGCCGGTTCGTTGGCAATTACGGTCAACCGCCCCAGTCCTCTGTGTCCAAATCTTCGACTTCCTGGAGGTGGCGATCGCGAGTTACCAGGACCAGGCCGTGATGTATCGCTGTAGCGGCAATCCTGATATCGTTCTCTGGAATCGGCCGTACCTTCTCCCTCAGGCGTTGCTTCAGGCGTCCGTATTCCCGAGCGACATCGAGATCGCACGCGATAATGGACCTGCCGGCCGCGAACCGCTCCACCTTCGCTGTGTTCTCGGAGGGTCGTCCCGACTCCGCGGCGCCGAAGAACAACTCGCCGACCGCACCGCCGGTATGTACACCTCGGGTGCCTGGTCTAGATGGGACAGCACCGTATCGTCTCCCTACAGCAAGGCGATGACGATGTTGGTGTCGAGCAAAAACCTACCACTCGCCGGCATCGACCCGCTCGCACCCTTCCTCAATCGCTTGCGTCATCTGCCGGGCCGATACGGCGTCGAGAGAGGATGAGAACTGGCGCAACGCCGTGCCCCGCTCGCCCTTCGGCGCCGAACCGGCCAGGGAAGTCGCGAACCGAAGCACCCGCTCCTGCATCTCCGGAGGCAATGCTTCGACCTGCTTCGCAATCTCGTGTCTGACGTCCATCTGCCGAGTCCCTCTACCCTTAATTAAGGATCGGGCGGCTGCCCAGAAGTCCTGGTCATTCCCAGACGCAAGCGCGTTTATCCTTACCCATCGTGCACCACCACGGCCAAGCCGCTGACGCGAGGGAGTGTGGGCCGGCGACGACCTTCAGTTCGCGGCACGCACGGACTGGTGGTCCGCGCTTGGAACCAAGGTAATGGGCGCGCCCATCCGCCGCCGAGTGAGGGAAGTTGGGTAGAATTGGACAATAACATGTTTAGTCGTGGAGCGGAGGCCCTTCTCGTGTCGTCTAATGCCATTGCCCCTCCGCGACCGACGGATCTCGCATGAACAAAGTAAAGGTGGCTGTGTACGAAGGTTTTTAAACGCCGCCTTTGTGCAATTCTTCCAGCATTTTTGGCTCTAAGAGGAGGCGGTCGCGTGGGGTCGGACTATGACCGGGTCGAGCCGCCAATCCCAAGTCACTCCAGATGGAACACCTCTTCGAGCGCCAGCATGCCTTCATCCGGCCGCCTCCCATCCAACGCCTCGAAGAATGGCGCCATCTCGCGCTGCCATCGCGCATTGATCTCGCGCCCCGCCATGCCGCGCAGCGCCGCCGCAAAATCGGCCGTCTCCAGATACCCCACCAGCAACCCGTCGTCGCGTAGAAACAGCGAGTAATTCTGCCACCCGGTCTCGCGCAGCGCCGCCAGCATCTCCGGCCACACCGCCTTGTGGCGCTCCTTATACTCCGCCAGCCGCTCCGGCCGCACCTTCAGCAAAAAGCAAACTCGTTCGATCACTTCACCTCCACCAGCGGGATCTTCAACAGCGACGCCAGCTTGCCAATCCGCGCCAGGTTGTGCCCCACGCCCAGCGCGCAATGGTGCGTCGGCCCTTCCATCGACCAGCGGTTGATAAACTCCGCCGGCCCCAGCCCAAACCGCAGCCGCGAATTGGTATTACCGATGCGCAGAATCGGCCCCGGCAGCGATTCGCCCTCCGCGCCGACCAGTTTCAGCTTGCCGTCGGCGGTTTGCGTCAGCCCCAGGATCGTCACCGGCCCGGTCCTCACTTTGAATTCGACCGAGACACCCGCGCCGCGCTTGCCGTGATACAATCCCAGCCCGCGCAGCACCGGACGCGCGTCGCTGATGGCGATGTGCCCCGGACCGTCGTGCCCCATCAGCACGAAACCGTCCCGAAAGTCCATCGCATAGAATTCGGTGAACGAGCCGCCCGCCCCGAATCGATCCATCATCAGCATCGCCAGGCACGTCTTCAAGTCGCCTTCGCCGCTGGCCGGGATGCCGCGCGCGGTGAGCAGCGTATTGCCCAGGATCAGCCCCGCGCCCAGGCGCTCGAATTCGTTGCCATCGAGGCCCCGGTAGTAATAAGTGAGGCCGTCCAGCGCGAAATCCGCCACCAGCCGGTCGAGTCCCACCGCCACCCGCGCGGCCCAATCCAGATCGCTCGCCGGCACGTCCGCATCGATGGCGAACACCTCGCGCGCGGT
>JBEKPZ010000409.1:0-10124 GCA_049520215.1 Bryobacteraceae bacterium
CTGGCGTTCACCGCAGGAGCCTCGCTGCTGTATCTGTTCCAGGAGCGTGAGCTCAAGCGCAAGAAGCCGCGCAAGCTGTATTACCGGCTGCCGCCGCTGGGCACGCTGGATGAATTGATCTCCCGATCCATGGCGCTGGGATTCGTGCTGATGACGCTGGCGGTGATCGCCGCCACCACCTGGGCGTTCATCGAGCACAAGAGAGATTGGATCAGCCAGCCGGCCATCGGCATCTCGTTCATCACCTGGGGCTGCTATCTGGCCATGGTGTTTCTGCGGATCACGGCCGGATGGCGAGGCCGGAAGGCCGCCATCATGGTGATCGTCGTAGTGGGTTTGTCGGCCGTCACCTGGGTGGCGCATGCGCGGCTGGGAAGTTGGCTGCTGAAGCCATGAAACTGCTGGTCACAGGGGTCAGCCATAAGACTGCGCCGGTCGAGGTGCGGGAATGCCTGGCCTTCCCGGAGCCGGCGCTGCCCGAAGCCTTGCACTCGCTGAAGTCGCGTGCGGGTGTCTCGGAAGCCTGCATCCTGTCCACCTGCAACCGCGTCGAGATCACCGTCACCACGGACGATCCGGTGGACCCGCAGGCGCTGGTGGACGAGTTTCTGCGGGAATCGCGCATGGTGGCGCCCGCGTCGATCGAGCCATACCTTTACCGGCATGAAGGCCAGAATGCCATCCACCACCTGTTCCGCGTGGCCTCCAGCCTGGATTCGATGGTAGTGGGCGAGCCGCAGATCCTGGGGCAGCTCAAGACCGCCTTTGGTATCGCGAAGACCGAGGGCGTGCTCTGCGGATGGCTGGAGGGCCTGCTGGAGCGCTCGTTCAGCGTGGCCAAGCGGGTGCGTTCGGAAACCGGTATCGGGCAGATGGCGGTGTCGGTCAGCTATGCGGCGGTGGAGCTGGCGCGTAAGATTTTCGGCTCGCTGAACAACCGCACGGTCATGATCGCGGGCGCGGGCAAGATGTCGGAGCTGGCCGCCCGGCACTTGCGGCGCTCCGGCGCCACTCACGTTTTCGTCACCAATCGCACCTACGAGCGCGCCATCGAAATGGCGAAGCTGTTCCAAGGCACACCCGTCGAATACAACCGCTTCGTGGCCATGCTGCCGGAGGTGGACATCCTGATCGCCTCCAGCGGCGCGCCGCACTACATCCTGCACAAGGACGAAATGCAGCGGGTGATCGGCGCGCGGCGCAACAAGCCCATGTTCCTGATCGATATTGCGGTGCCGCGGAACATCGAGCCGTCGGTTAACGATCTGGACAACGTCTTCCTCTATGACATCGACGACCTGCAGGAGGTGGTCAACGCCAACCTGCGCGAGCGGCTTAAGGAGGCCGAGCGCGCCGAGGAGATTGTGAAGCAGGAGGTGGAGCGCATGATGGCCCGCCTCAAGGTGCAGGAGATCACACCCACTATCGTCAGCCTGCAGGAGGAATTGGAGCGCATACGCCAGGCGGAGATCGACAAGGTGCGGCGCAAGTTCGGTCCGGTGACGCGCGAGCAGGAAGAAGCCTGGGAGATGCTGACGCGCGGCATCATAAATAAAGTGGCGCACGGGCCAATCTCGGAGCTGCGGTTGCAGGCGGGGCGCCCGGACGGCGCGCACGTGATCGCCGCCATCCGCAAGGTGTTTCATCTTACCGAGCCGCGACCGTGAGGGAGCGGTCATAAACCATGCTCATCATCGCATCGCGCGGATCGCAACTGGCTCTGTGGCAGGCACACTGGGTCCAGCGGGAGCTGGCAAACCTGGGATACCCGAGCCGCATCGAAATCGTCAAGACCACCGGCGACAAGATCACCGACGTGCCGCTGGCTCAAGTCGGCGGGAAAGGCCTGTTCACCAAGGAGATCGAGGAAGCCCTGCTGGAGGGCCGCGCGGACCTGGCAGTACACAGCTTGAAAGACCTGCCCACCGAGTTGCCCGCGGGGCTGGTGCTGGCCGCGACTCCCGCGCGCGAAGATCCGCGCGATGCCCTAGTGGGCAGGCGGCTGGCGGACTTGCCCGCGGGCGCGAAGCTGGGCACCAGTTCGCTGCGGCGCGCGGCGCAGTTGCGCAAGGTGCGGCCCGATCTGCGGATCGAGCCGGTGCGCGGCAATCTCGACACACGGCTCCGCAAGCTGGATGAAGGTCAATATGACGCCATCGTGCTGGCGGCGGCCGGTCTCAAGCGCCTGGGTTGGGAGGACCGCATCGCGCAGATTCTGTCGCCCGAGATCGTTTGTCCCGCGGTAGGCCAGGGTGCGCTGGCGATTGAGACTGGGGCGACCGGCCTGGCGGCCTGTCAAAAACTGAATCACGCTCCTACTCAATGGGCCGTCACCGCGGAGCGCGCGCTCCTAGCCGCTCTGGGCGGAGGCTGCCAAGTCCCCATAGGAGCCTACGCCACCGTGGCCGGCGACCGACTCTCGCTCCAGGCCGTGGTGGTCTCGCCGGACGGCGTCCAACTGGTGCGCGATCGCTCCGAAGGTCCCGCCGCGGACGCCGAGCGCATCGGCCGCGAGTTAGGGGAAGCCTTGCTGGCCGCGGGCGCGGACAGCATCCTGGAAAGCGTCTACGGATGAGCAAGGTCTACCTGGTAGGTGCCGGACCCGGCGATCCCGAGCTGATCACCTTGAAGGGCCGCCGCCTGCTGGAGCGCGCGGACTCCGTCCTGTACGACTACCTCGCCAACCCGGCGCTGCTGGATCTGGCGCCCGCGCAGGCCGAGCGCATCTACGTCGGCAAGAAGAAATCCGTACACGCCTTCACCCAGGAAGAGATCTGCGCCATGCTGATCGAGCGCGCGCGGCGCGGGTTGAACGTGGTACGGCTGAAGGGCGGCGATCCGTTTATTTTCGGCCGCGGCGGCGAAGAAGCCGAAGCGCTGGCCGCCGCGGAGGTGGCTTTCGAAATCGTGCCGGGGGTCACCTCGCCGCTGGGCATTGCGGCGTACACCGGGGTGCCGCTCACGCATCGCGAGCATACCAAGATGGTCACGTTCGTGACGGGCCACGACGCCGAGGGCATCGATTGGAGCAAGGTCGGCGGGACGGAGACGCTGGTTATCTTCATGGGCATCTTCGCCTTCGATGAAATCGCGCGCGCGCTGATCGCGCACGGCCGCGCCGCCGATACGCCCGCCATGGCCGTGCGCTGGGGTACGCGGCCGGATCAGCATACGCTGGTGGGAACGCTGGCCACGCTGCCCGCGTTGATCCACAAGCACGACCTCAAGCCGCCCGCGACCATTATCATCGGCGAAGTCGTGGCGCTGCGCGACAAGCTCAACTGGTTCGAGCGCCTGCCGCTGTTCGGGCAGCGCATCGTGGTGACGCGCGCCCGCGGCCAGGCCGAGGCGCTTTCTTCCCGGCTGCGCGCGCTGGGCGCGGAGGCGATCGAACTGCCGGCGATCGAGATTCAGCCAGCCCTCGATTACGCGCCGCTCGACCAGGCCATCGCCAACCTCGGCTCTTACGACTGGCTGATCTTCACCAGCGCCAACGGCGTGCGATTCTTCCTGGAGCGCCTGGACCGCTCGGCCGTGGACCTGCGGGCGTTGCACGCGCGCATCTGTGCCATCGGTCCCGCGACGCGCGCCGCTATCGAAGCTTTGCACCTGAAGGTCGATTTGATGGGCACAGATTATGTGGCCGAAGGGATGCTCGCTGTTTTCGCTCCGCACAACCTGGCGGGCCAGCGCATCCTACTGCCACGCGCCGCCGTGGCCCGCGATCTGGTGCCGGTCGAACTGGCGCGGCGCGGCGCGGTGGTAGACGTGGTGGAAGCCTACCGCACGGTGGCTCCGGCGGGCGCATTCGACCTCTCGGATAAGCCGGACTGGATCACCTTCACCAGTTCTTCAACCGTCCGGAACTTCGTCGCCATGGCTGGTGCGGACGCTATCGCAGGCGTGAAGGTGGCATCCATCGGCCCAGTCACCTCCGCGACCGCGCGCGAGTTAGGCATTGAAGTGACGGTCGAGGCATCGGTGTTCACTGTGGACGGCTTGGTGGAGGCGATGCTGCGGGCAGCAAGCTTGAAGAGGGAGGGACCGGATCGTGCCGCTTGACCGCATCTCGATCGACCCTACGCAAATCGTGGGGCGGCCAATCTTGGCCGCAGCCGCCTTTTAGGCGGCCAGAGCCGGCTGAAAGCCGTCCCCCGAGGGGACCCCAGGGCATGATTGCCCGCCCCACCAACGATCCAATGAACACCAGCATCTTCGAGTTATTCAAGATCGGAATCGGGCAGAATCCAAGTCGAACTTTACGGATCCCTTGGACTTACCGGCCGCGGACACGGCACCGATCGCGCAGTTGTCCTGGGATTGCTGGGAGAGGAGCCGGATCAAGTCGATCCGGCTCGCATAGAGGGCCTGGTGTGCGGTGTCCGGGAGGGCAAAAGCATCGCCGTCATGGGCGGCACGGCGGCCCCGTTTGATGAAACCCGCGACTTGCTCTTTCGCGGCGAGATCGTGCTGCCAGGACATCCCAACGGCATGCGCTTTACTGCCTTCGACAGCGCGGGCGCGATCTTGCGGCAGGAAGTGTACTACTCGGTGGGCGGCGGTTTCATCGAGTGCGAAGGCCATGGGCGCGCTGCCGCGACCGACGCCGTGAAGCTGCCGTATCCCTTTTCAAGCGCCGCGGAGATGCTGGCGCAAGGCGACGCGGCTGGCCTGCCGATCTGGGCCATGATGCTTGAGAACGAGAAGGCGCTACGTAGCGAGGCCGAGATCCGCGAGCGCGTGGCACGCATCTGGACCGTGATGCAGGAATGCACGCTTCGCGGCCTCACCACTGACGGATTGCTTCCGGGCGGCCTGAATGTGCGGCGGCGCGCTCCTGAGATGCATCGCAGGCTGCTGGCGGCGTCGGACAACGATCCGCTGCGCACGATCGACTGGATCAACCTGCATGCCATCGCGGTGAACGAGGAGAACGGCGCAGGCGGCCGCGTGGTGACTGCACCCACCAACGGAGCGGCGGGTGTGATCCCGGCCGTGGCGCACTACTACCGGCACTTCGCTCCATCGCCCAGCGACGAAGGGATCTTCCGCTACTTCCTGGCGGCGGGGGCCATCGGGATTCTCTACAAGGAAAACGCCTCAATCTCAGGCGCCGAAGTCGGATGCCAGGGCGAAGTTGGGGTGGCGTGCTCCATGGCTGCCGGTGGCCTGGTAGCCGCGCTGAATGGTTCGAATAAAGCCATCGAGCACGCCGCGGAAATCGGCATGGAGCACAACCTCGGGATGACCTGCGATCCGATCGGCGGCCTGGTGCAGATCCCCTGCATCGAACGCAACGCGTTTGGGGCGGTGAAGGCGGTGAACGCCGCGCGCATGGCGATGACCGAAGAAGGCGGCCACAAGGTCACGCTCGACCAGGTGATTCGGACGATGTACCAGACCGGTCTGGACATGCGCTCGCACTACAAGGAGACGTCACTCGGCGGGCTGGCGGTGAATGTCATCGAGTGCTGAGCCGCCGGTACCACCCCTTCCACCACTGGATCACCTCGGCTTCGCCGCTCGCCCCTGTGGCGGTCAACGGTTTGCGAGTGCCCGGGTTCACTGCCCTGTCGAATTCGGTATGCCCCCAATGAGGTCGTTCAGGGGAGCAGAGCCGAACAGGAACAGGCTGAACCCGCCGACCGCTTCCTCTCGCACAAATGCATTGGCGCTGTCGAGGAGCCTGTATAAGGACGGCAAGCATCCCCTCGTATGAATGTTCCGTAAGGCCTCGCTCAGCGGCACCTCGAGCCTGATGCCGTAACTACCGGCCAGAATCGTGCCTGCTAGCTTACTCTGTGTCTCTAGTACAAGCATTATTTCTACTTCTTAATGACTGGCTTAGGCCACCTATCGCGGATGTCAGTCCATGTCTCTGAAATCAAGTCACTGTAATAAACCTGCGTGAAGTAGTGAATGCAAGAGTCATACAGGAAAGGAGTAGCGAACCATCCTGGCCCAGAGCCATGTGAGGTCGGCGGTAACGACGCACTGGAAGCGTTGGCGAGAAGCATATGTGGGCTGGGTATTCCTGAAGTTGATGAGCTCCGAAATAGCCAAAACCATGGGCGCCGACGGTGTCAGGCCAACCGGAAGGCAACAGGGCAGCGTGCGCAAACCACGCGAGCACGATGCGGCCCTGCGGAGTCGTAGACCCCACGCACGCATAGAAACCGGGGGCCCTCTGGGCGCGCCAGAGCCGAGTGACCCTGTGGCTTTCGGCAGCCGATAGTCGCACAGCGGCATAGTACCAACGAAGCGGTCGAACGCAGGCCAGACAGGGCCAAAGGAGATCGCGGACGGAAGGCCGTTGACCAACTTACAGGAGGATTGAGCACGAGTTAAGTCATCACAACCGAGGAAATCCCAACGACGGTGCGCAGGCTGGCCGATGGTGCCGGCGTCTTCGTCTATGCGGCTTCCGATCTCGTTTATCTGCTGGGAGCGACCTTGAAGAAACACACCCTGGCGGCGCTGCGCGCGATGATCAGGAAGGAATCGAAAGCGATCCCGGTGCTGATGTGCGCTACGGCCGTCGGCGCGTACATCCGCAAGCGCAGTTCCTTGTATCGTTCGTCGACCTTCGAAGACGCCTTCGCCACCAGCAGTTCCTTGGAGCCCACCAGTTCGCGGACGTCCCCCGTCGTCACTTGAGTCCTCTTGTAATGCTTGGCCTGCGCGATCCAGGTCAGTCCGTGCGTAACGCCATAAGGCGTCGGCCGCACGAGGGTGACCGAGCAATACGGGGATGAGTTAATCGACACAGTGTTCCGTAGCGTTCTGTTTCGAACTCCGCCGGACTGATGCCTTCCCGGCTGCCAAGACGCGCTCCGGAGCTGAGAAACACCGGACTGATAGGGACGACGGCTTAGGGCACTGACCGGTATGTTTTCGGATTTACCGATCACCATGGGATCGGTGCGTTTTCCCAGCGCGTGAACGTACCTGTCGGGCCGTCCGGACCGAGCAGCGCAACGCGCATTACCTCGCGGGATCCCTCCTCGACAGACTGCGTCCCGGCATATCCGTTGAGGTTTGTCTTGGTGAAGCCTGGGGAAACTAAGTTGACCTTGATCCCGGTTGACTCCAGTTCGACCATCATGGCCAGCGTGATTGCGTTCAGAGCCGCCTTGGACGCAGGGTAGACAGGGCCGAACATCGGGTGATAGGGGTAGGCTGGGTCCGCGTTCGACGTCAGCGAGCCGACGGCGCTCGACACATTGACGATGCGGGCGTCTGACGATTCACGGAGGAGCGGCAGCATCGCCTGGTAAACCGCAAGGACACCGAAGACGTTGGTCTCCCACACGGTGCGTACTTCATCGAGGGATGCGTTGCTCGCGCGGCTTACCTTGGCGTATTCCTGAAGGGACAAGTTGCCCTTTCCGGTGTTCGAGATAGCAGCGTTCTGAACCAATAGGTCGAGGCGGCCAAATTCCGTGCGGATGCGCTCCGCCGCGTCGGCAATCGAAACTCGGTCCGTCACGTCGAGCTGGAGCGCGATGGCGCCTTGCCCGATCTCCTTGGCTGCAGCCTCGGCGCGCTCAAAATTGCGCGACCCGACCAGCACAGTGAGGCCGTTCGCCACGAGTTCCTTTGCGACCTGAAGTCCGACTCCTTGATTGGCCCCGGTGACCAGGGCGATTCGTTTGTCCTGCATGTGTATTGCTCCTCTAGGGGTTGACGCGGGCATCCCAAATACCTAATATTTGAGTATAGACTCGCATAGGATATTATTTGAGCGTTCACTCGCATAAGTCAAGCTCTAAAAAACCCCGGGCTGTTCAGGCACCGCAACGGTCCAACGGCAAATTGCGGGTGGCCGCCATATTGGAGGCAGCGGCCGCCGTCATTGCTGAGAAAGGGTACGAAGGCGCGACTATGGCCGAAATCGCCACCCGCTCCGGCACCAAGATCGGCTCGCTTTACCGCTTCTTTCCGAGCAAGGAGAGCCTTGCGGACACGATAGTCGTGAGCGCCCGCGAGAACCTCGACGCCGTGTTCGATAGATTTGATGCCGGCGTCAATGCGCTATCCATCCGGGCTCTGGCTGACGATCTCATGGCGCTGATCTTCGAGCTGTTCACGAGGCCCGCTTTTATGAAACTTCTCGATGCGGGTCAGGAGTGGTCAGTTAAGCGGGAGGAATTCAAGAGTGCGCTGCAGCGGAGCGTCGCCGAGACGCTAATAATCCATACCCCGAACCTTTCGAAGAAGTCCGCTGGAGACATCGCTCTCGTCGTTCTGCTTAACGTGAAAGCAGTGGCAACACACCAGGCATCTTTCGGCCCCACATCTAGCGTTCCCGATGAGTTTCGTGACATGACGCGGCTCTATCTAGAAAGCAGATTGCGGCCCGGAAAAAGAGCATCCCGTCATGACGGAGAGTGATTAATACGCGCTCGTTCGGCACAGACGGTCACCGAAACGTAGACACCAACCAATAGCGGCCGCTCGAAATTACCAGGTGGTGTTCAGCAACTCTCAACGAAGCTGCCGGACGAAGTGGCCAGCGGCGCGTTCCTCGGCATGGATTTCAACCCTGTGTGGCTCCCCGTCGTGGACACGTTTCGAACTCTGGTCTTTCAACCGGGCAGTTTCGAACGGATCGATGGGATGATCGTCTAAACAGGCCTGATTCGTCGCAAGTGCTTGATGTGACGTATAGTTCCGACGCGTTCACCGGACATCGGCAGCCACAATCCCGCAAGTTGGACGACAAACTGCGTGGGCGTCGTGGACGCTTTTAGAACTCTGCACTGTGACGATGCTGCGCGGGTTCTGGCCTGCATGTGATGGGTCGCTGAAACGAATCCAGCGGATCAGTCCTGGCAAGCACCGGCAGCCCATCCAGCCCGAGCTTGCAAAGAGCAGTCCGGAACTGAGCATCATCGTTGGCTTTGGGAACGCAGACAGCATTGAGAATCTCTGCACCGAGACGACCGGCACGACAAGGCGCCACCAACCGGGCTCCAGCGTGCCTCACGAAAATCGCAGCCGCGGCGTCCCGTTCTTGCTGCCTGAGGAGGCGCAATGCGCTCTGCCGGCCCCGCTGGACAACGTGAATTGCGACGCGCAGCGACTCCACTTTCGGGCTTGGTAGAGAAGCCCGGATCCTGTCGCCTTCAAGGCTTACTGAGCCAGCCGCCTGTAGAATTCTGAGCGCGTCCGCTACGGTCATATGAACATCCTAGCTTCCCGAGACATGCAATCGCCTCGTCCGGCTGCGGGAAGCCTAAGTGCCGACGGGTTAATAGGTTAGCATCAGGTTCCCAGCTTCCCGCGTTAGTAGTGGCGCGGGAAACTGGGAAGCTCAGAGCACGAACTCCGCCAAGTCCTCGGCCACGCTATAGAGGATAGCGCCGTGCGGACCGATTTCAGTGTGCCACAATCCATTCTTGAGACAGTCTTCAACCTGGTGTTTGGCGAGGCCGAAAGGCCGAGCGGCCTCCACCACCTGCTTTTGGTTCCGCCCTGGCGCCGCGGTTAGGATCTGACGGACGATGTCGACCGGTAACGGCCCAACCTTAGAGGAAGGCGCGCATGCTCGAAACCCCTCTCCTGGCGAGAATCCCATCTGTTCTTTGGGCCCCGGCGCGAGGCGTCCCTTGAAACACTTGAGAGTCAATTCCCCGAGCTTTCCGTCGTCTCCCGACGTACGCTCGAGCAGGTAGGCCATGTCGACGGCGGCCTTGATGTCAGAGGACCCACGGTACACCTTTGACGACTCCGACTTGCCGGTGTTATGCAAGAGTAAAACGGCGGCACCCAGATTTGCCAAGCGGCGAAGGCGGCGCATGAACACTCGGGTCTCAGTAGCCGATTGCTCCGATCCACTGTGGAATTCAACCAGCGAATCATAGACGATCAGGCAGTCTCCTTGTTTGGCAAAGTCGACCACGACGCTACTGTCCGGGCCTGGCGGCGGCGAATCGTTCCACCCGCCCCATACCGCCAGATCCCTCGTCGAGGCGATGCTCAGATCGTTTAGCCTTTGCTTGACGACAAACAACGGATTCTCGCCATCGAGATAAAGCACTGGACATTTCTTGACCTTCCGCCCAAGGAAGGACGTTCCGTGGGCGACACACCCAGCCATAAAATAAGCCAGCCACGTTTTC
>JBEKPZ010000410.1:0-6078 GCA_049520215.1 Bryobacteraceae bacterium
TTGGCCAAGCCCCTCAAGCCGCGCGGAGGCATGGCCATTCTGCGCGGATCGCTGGCGCCGGATGGCTGCGTCATCAAGCTCGCCGGCCACGAGCGCATGCAACACCGCGGCCCGGCGCGCGTCTTCGATCGCGAAGAGGACGCCATGAGCGCCGTCACCGGCGGCCGCATCAAGCCAGGCGACGTGGTGATCATCCGCTATGAAGGGCCGCGCGGAGGTCCTGGCATGCGCGAGATGTTGGGCGTCACCGGAGCCATCGTCGGCGAAGGGTTGTCCGAGAGTGTTGCGCTGGTCACCGACGGCCGCTTCAGCGGCGCGACGCACGGCTTCATGGTGGCCCACGTGGTGCCCGAAGCATTTAATGGCGGACCCATCGCCGCGGTGCGCGAAGGCGATGCCATCGCCATCGATGCGAATGCCGGAACCATCAACCTGGACGTGCCGCCGGAAGTCATAAGCGAGAGGCTGGCGGCCTGGACGCGGCCCGCGCCGCGCTATACCTCGGGCGTGTTTGCGAAGTACGTCGCGCTGGTGGCGTCGGCTTCCGAAGGCGCAGTCACCGTCGCGCCCACGCCACGCTAAACAACCAGACCACCGCTGCGGCATACCCGCCCAGCACGTCGCTCGGATAGTGCACCCCCAGATAGATGCGGGAGAAGCCAATCGCCGCGATTAGCAGCGCCGCAACAATGTAATACAGGCAGCGCCGCGCCCGGCTTCCGGTGCGCGCCGCCGCGAAGACGGCCAATCCGCCGAAGAACGCGCACGACACCAGCGCATGGCCGCTCGGGAAACTGTAGCCCATGGGTGCGGTCAGTGCAAAGAACGTGGCCGGCCGCGGCCGGTGAAACACCAGCTTCAGTATCTGGTCGAGAACTTCGGCGCCGGCCACGGTGATCGCGAACAGAAACACCGTGCGCCGCCAGCCCTTCCACACAAACCAGGCGACGGCCGGCACACCCACGACGATCAGAAACCAGGGCTCGCCGATTTCGCTGACGCTGCGCATCGCCGCGGTCAACGCCGGGTTGGCGTACGCGTGCACCAGCATGCGAATGCGGTTGTCGAACTGCTGCGTGCGTCCGTCGATCACCTCTTTCGCGAGCCACGCGAAAAGCACCAGTGCGGCGGCCGCCAGGAGCAGCCCGAGGGTCACGGTCCGGCTCTGGGGCGGCTTTTCAGCCGGCATCATTTGCCGAGCAGTTCGTAGAGCGGCAGTTCCGTCGCCGGATCCGCTGTTCGCAGGATGCCATCTTTGGCTTCGCGGGCCGCCTCCGTGGTGTGGACGTAGCCGCGCCCCGTCCGCGGATTCACCACCCATACGTACGGAATGCCGAAAGCCAGGTAGTCGTCGATCTTTTCTTGTGCAGGCGCGGTGACGATACGGCCTGCCGGCCGAGGGCCTGCCACGAGCGTGACATCGGGAACCCGAATTCGACTGGATTGCACCTGTACTCTTACCGCCACGGCAGCCCAGAATTGAGGGTAGTGGGTCAGCAGGTAGACCGCGACGCGCGACTGCACACTGGCATGATCGATTTCGCCCACATTTCGCTCCACGATTTCGCCGTCAACGTATTCGCAATCGCCATCTGGATAGCTCGTGCACAGATACTCGTCGACCGATACGAGCGTGGGGGCCATTGCCCTATTGTCGCATGATGTAAACTGGTGAGTCGTTCGACAGGAGTTGAAAATGCGCAAACGTTCCGTGATCCTCTCGTTCTTCGTCGCGCTGGCTGGCCTGGCGTTCTTCGTCGCGCGCACCGACGCCACCCCCGAAACCATCGCGCAAATCGCGCCCGGCGTCTGGTTCCGCGAAGGCGACCTGAAGAACCTGGGCCACTGCAACAACATCGTCATCGAGATGAAAGATTACCTCATCGTGGTGGACGCCAACTTCCCGAGCGGCGCGCGCGCCACCATGGCGGACGTCAAGCGGGTCTCATCCAAGCCGGTGAAATACGTCTTCGACACTCACCATCACGGCGACCATTCCTACGGCAACGCTGTGTGGACGGACGCGGGCGCCACCACGCTGGCCTATGTGGGCGTCGCCCAAGAGATGAAACGCTACGAGCCGGCGCGCTGGCAGCAGACCGCCAAACAGCGCAAGGACGTAGCCGCCATGAACCGCCCCTCCGTCGAGCCGCCCAAACAGACCTTCGACGACAACCTGTTCGTCCTGGACGATGGCGCGCGCAAGGTGGAGTTCCATTTCTTCGGCTGGGCGCACACCCGCGGCGATGGCTTCGTCTACCTGCCCAAAGAGCAGATCCTCTGCACCGGCGACGCGGTGGTGAACGGGCCATACAACTACACGGCTGACGGCAACATCGGCAACTGGCCGGAAGTCGTGCGCGCGGCTCAAACGCTGAAGGTGAAGACGGTGCTGCCGGGCCACGGCGTGCCGGGCGGCCCCGAAGTCATGGCGGGACAGGCGCAGTTCATGGTGGAGTTGCGCAAGGCGGTGACGTCCGCCGTGGACCAGGGAAAGAAGCCCGCGGATCTGGCCAAGCTGCAACTGCCGGACAGCGTCAAGAACTGGGTCGGCGACGGCCTGTCCGCGCAAGCCAAGGACGCCTACGAGGAGATCACACAAGGTAAGCCGCACGGCGAGATTCTGGGCGGCAAGTAGCTTTCGTTCTATACTTAGAATCGTGAGTGACCAGGACCGGCTGCATGAAATCATCGACACCTTGCCCCCGCGGCAGATCCACGCTCTTTTGACCCTCCTGGATAAAGCGCAGTCCGTTGACGACGACGAGTTCGCCCGGCGTCTCGCGGAGGCGCCCGAAGCGGCAGTCGATGAGGAGACGGCCGCCCGCATCCTGGCCGCCGAAGCCGAGCCCGGCGAGAACATCTCTCACAACGAATTGAAACGCCGGCTGGGGCTGTGAGTCGCCTCCTGGTTTACCAGCCTGCCGCTGAGCGTTCGCTCAGCCCTGGAGTTTGGCCGTTTCGGTGGCACACGCTTTAGCCTGTGTATTTGCCGCAACCGGCCGCGGCGACGTTAAGGCACTGAAGGGTGCGCTGAAAGGCCGGTATCGCCTGCGTGTCGGCAAGTGGCGCACCTTCTTCAGCCTGGATCAGCCGGTATCGTGGTGGTGGCCGAAGTTGACAACCGCGGCCAAGCCTACTGACGATTCAAATCCTCGAGGTTCCAGGCGACAGAAATCCCCGGCTCTTGCCAACAGGGCGGCGTAGCACAGGGGAATCTCCCGCGACCAAACCAGCTCACGCAGCCGTCCGCGGCAGCACCTCCCTCTCAATCCGCGGCCCAACCTCCCGCTCGGCGACCTCCAGATCATAAGCGTTCTGGAGATTCAACCAATACTGCGGCGACGTGCCGAAGTACCGCGCCAGACGCATCGCGGTGTCCACCGTGATCGCCCTCTTCCCGTTGACGATGGCGCTGATCCGGTTCATCGGAACCCGCAGCGCGCGCCCCAGTTCGTTCAGGCTGACCCCAATCTCGTTAAGCTCGTCGCGGAGTAGTTCGCCCGGGTGGATGGGCGGCAGCCTACGTCTCCGTGCCATGATCTTCCCCTTCCTCAGCGATAATCCGCGATCTCGACATCGTGTGCGCTCCCGTCGCGCCAGGAAAAGCAGATGCGCCAGCGGTCATTAATCCGAAGCTATGCTGGCCAACGCCGTCGCCGCTCAACGCTTCCAACCGGTTCCCGCGGATCGCGGCCAAATCGGTGAGGCTCGTGGCTGCGTGCAGCCAGCGCAGCCGCTTGCGCGCCTGTTCCTCGATTCCACGGAATCTCCGGCTGCCATATCCTTCGTGAATCGCCTCGGTTTCCTGGCATCGAAACGAGCGAATCATAACATGTCAAAGCTACTACGTGCGGCGTACTGAGTCAACAGCCGCGAACGCTTGCGAAGCGGCATCCGAGCCGTCGAGCGATGGGCGGCGCCGCCACTCTAGCCAGCTTTTCCGGTATTCTAGTATCAGATAGCGATCCAATCGCGATTCTCACTATGGTCCACAACGTCAAGGATCTGTCCCCCGACCAACGGCTGGCTATCGAGGGCCTTTTGGGACGGGCGCTGCACGATGAGGAGAGCCTCACGATACGGCCGGCGCGAGTCGTGAAGGACGCTCCATCCGGCGCGGAACGCACCCGACTGTTCCGCACATACCTGGATCACCTCGACACTCTCGCCGGGCGCGTGCAGAACGTTTCCGAAGCCGCAATCGACGCGGCGATTGACGACGCCATACAGCACGTTCGACGCCGGGCCGAATGATTGTCACGTTCGATACGTCCATCCTAGTTCGCGCGACGAAACGATCGGACGGCCCCGCGCGCAAAGTCATCAACGCATTGGCGCTGAATCCCGATCACGTGATCGCCCTGTCTCCGTTTATCCTTGGCGAGGTCGGCAAGGTCCTGAGCTATCCCCGCATGCAGGCCCTGTACAGGCTCACAGGAGATGAAATCTACCGCCAACGTGGAGTTCCTGCGGTCAATCGCCCGCATCGTCGAGCCGCAACGCGGACTGCCCGTCGTCCTTTCCGACCCCAAAGACGACCCAGTCGTGTACACTGCCGTTGCCGCCGGCGCCGACATCTTGTGCGTCAGGGACCGACACTTCTACGAGCCGGCCGTCGTGGCCTTTTGCAGACGGGAAGATATCCGGATCATGGATGATCTCGCGTTGCTTGAACTCCTCTCGGAGAAGCCCTGAAAAGAAGATCTCTCGCAAACCCCATGGCCGGTGACTCATCTCGTCCTCGCGGGTCCACACTGAAAACAAACGCCCACAGGCAATCCGTCAGCCGAATTCCCGTCGCCGGCATGCTACGCTTACACCGGGTAGAGCGTCGCGACCAAACCCGACCCCGCGGCCCTCGATCCTTGAAATCCGAATACTTGATCCGTCCGTGCCCGGATAGGCGTGGGCGATCCCAAACCAGATTACGAAGCGAACCCAATTCGACCTTTGTTTTCAACAAAAACTCGAGACGAAAGCCAATTTCCACCCGCCGCGGCTCAAACACCTTAAAGCGAAGGGCCCGTGTGGTGCGGGGCCATATGGGAGAGGAACTCCGCCAGCGTTTGCAGCCAAATTGGCGTCCTTTTCATTTTTCGCCAATTGATTGTTATCAATAACTTCCCGGGGGAGTTCCTCAGAAGCCATCGGCGTTCATCGGCGTGAATCGGCGGCCGGAATATCCGCCATAAGCCACTCAAAACAAACCATTTCCGCGAAATTGGTTTCGTCTGCTCAAAAAGCTGAAAGGTGATCCCGAACCGCCGAAACCATGAACCGCTCATTTGACCGCCCCCCACCCCATCCGCTATCCTAAGTCTTTCCCGATAGAGGCGCGGCGGCCATTACTAGCCGGGCGGGCATTTCCGACAGAGCTGCGGATGCCCGGCGAAAGGGGCCGATTGCAGTTCCGCCGAAACCGGCGCGGATGGCTCATGGCCGCGGCGGTTGGGGGGTAAGGCTAACACCTGCCCACTGTCACCCGATTCTGGAAGCGGGTGGAGCGCTATTCGGAAGCGAAGACTCGCCGGATCTCCCCGCGTCTTTTCTTCTGCCATCGCCTCCCGCCCGCGCGCATACGACTATGCAGCTTTTCGAGCTAACGCGGGCGTTGATCGATACCGAGTCCATCACCGGCAACGAGGAGCGTGTCGGCCTCCAGTTGCTGGACTACGTCTCCGCCCTCGCCGCCCGCTATGGCGGCCACGCCGAGCGTTCCGAAGTCGAGCCGCGCCGCGCCAATGTCTTCGCCTGCTGGGGCGACCGGCCCACCGTCACGCTCTCCACCCACATGGATACCGTGCCGCCCTTCATCTCCTCCCGCGAGGACGGCGACCATATCTGGGGACGCGGCGCATGCGATACCAAGGGCATCATAGCCGCTATGCTCAAAGCCGCCGAGGCACTGCTCGAAAGCGGCGTGCGCAATTTCGGAGTGTTGTTCGTGGTCGGCGAGGAGCGCAACAGCGCGGGCGCCTATCACGCGGCGGCGCGGCCCAAAGGCGCGCGCTATCTGATCAACGGCGAGCCCACCGAGAACAAGCTGGCGCTCGGCTCCAAGGGCGCGCTGCGCTA
>JBEKPZ010000411.1:0-6078 GCA_049520215.1 Bryobacteraceae bacterium
GCGCATTTCGGCGTCATCGCTCCGCACAGCGCGCAGGGGCCGGTTTGCTCGGCGGCGTGCGTGCAGCTTAACGCCTCCATTCCCAATTTCTTCATTCATGAATTGTTCGACGAGTTCAACGAGCCGTGGGAGCGGGAGATCGTGACGCATCCCGTGCACCAGGTGGATGGCTACATCGAAGTGCCGGACCGGCCGGGGCTGGGCATCGATCTGAATATCGAGGAGATTCTGAAGCATCCGTACCAACAGGAGAACTACCTGCCGTTGTTCAAGGCTGGATGGGAGAAGCGAGAGCGTCAGGCGTGAGCCGCGCCGGGCACAGGCGCGTGAAATGCGGGCAGGCGCGGCAGTGGTCGCCTTCGTTTACGGGAAAATGTTGGTGTTCCTGCGCTTCGCGAAATTCGCGCACGGCGGCTTCGGGGGCGTCGAATAGGGAAGGCCGCAGGTCCACGGGCACGGCGACGTTTGGGCGCAGGAAGTAGACGTACGCTTCATCGGGGGCGTGGCCGGTGAGCCGTTCCAGCGCCAGGGCGTACAGGCGCAATTGCAGCGCATATTGTTCCGCTCGGGCCGGCGCTTCCGCGGGGGTGACGCGATCGGTTTTGTAATCCACCAGCACGGTTTTGCCGCGGTCTTCAAACCAGAGGTCGATCTGGCCGCGCAATACCAGGTTTTCGATTTCCATCAGGAAATCGAATTCGCGCTCGATGGTGGCGGCTGCGGCGGCTCGGCGGCCTAGCGGGCTTTTGCGAAACACATCCGCCAGCTTGGTGGCTTCGGGATCGGGCGATTCCACGGTTGCTCCGGCCAGCAGGGCATGTACTTGGATACCGAATCGGTCGGCTGGCTGGGTGGCGGCCTGAGAGGCCGCCGCAGGCTGAGAGCCTGCCCCACTGAATCCCAGGTAGCGGGAGAGGTAGTAGCGGCGGGGGCAATCGGCGAACATGGCGATGGAGGTGACGTTGGCTTGCGCGTCGTGCTGCCCGGTTAGCACGGGCCGCTGGAGATACTGCGCCGGGACGGGCGCTTCGTCGCTTTCGCGCGGCGCCGGTCGATCCGGCGGGGCGGTGACACTTCGCACCGGCAGGCGATCTGCGACGATGGCCGCCCAGTTCTGCGGCTTCTTTCCATTGGTTGAGAACGACAGCACCAGGTGCTCTTCGGCGCGGGTCATGGCTACGTACAGCAGCCGGTTGCCTTCTTCCTTTTCGCGCTGCTTAAGCTCCTGGCGGATGGCGTGCTGGAAGGCGTCGTCTTTGTCGTCACGACAAAGCGGATGATGCCAGCGCGCGCCCAGTCCGATGCGCGGCGAAAACGAAATCGCTCCGGGATTGGCATCGATGCCCTTGTGCATGGCCGCCAGAAACACCACTGGAAACTCCAGCCCTTTAGCGGCGTGTACGGTCATGATCTTCACGGCGTTGGCCGAATCTTCGGGTGGCGCGTCGGGCTCGCGCGGCTTGGATTCCCGCAGGATCTCCGTTTCCTCCACGAATTCCGCGAGCGTTTGCCGCGCACTTGCCGCGCGCGCCTGCGCCAGGAATTTCTCGATATTCGCAGCGCCGCGCGGTCCTGCCGGGCACTCATAGCCGCACTCGTCCATGGCTCGCAGCAGCAATTGGTCGATTGCCGTGTAGTCCCGGGTCGCGCGCCATCGCGCCAATCGATCGCGAAAGCGTGCGAGCTTGTCCGCGTCGTCCGGCGCGAAGGTCGCCAGCATATCCGGCGCCAGTTCTTCCACTGCGCTGCCGATGTTCCCCAGACCTTTCAGGCGCAGGAGCGCTTCGTCGGACGCTTCCACGAACGGCGATCGCAGCACGGCCGCCATGCCGATCTCATCCCGCGGATTCGCCAACGCGCGCAGCAGATGCATCAGGTCCACCACTTCGCGCGTCTCGTAGAAGCCTTTCCCGCGATTGACCAGGTAGGGAATGCCGCACTCGTCGAAAGCGCGCGTGAATTCGGGGAGCACTTCGGAGTTGCGCACCAAGAGGGCGACGTCCCGTAATTCGCATCTCAGCTCCAGAATGCGCGCGGCCACCCATTGCGCCTCCAACTCGGGGGTAGTCGCCGACAGCACCTCCACCGACGGCTCCGCCTTGTCCGGAAACTGCAGGCCCGCGATCAGAGGCCGCGTCTCGATGCCTTCGGCGCCGGCGGCCACCGTTTCCACCGCGTGCAGAATCTCGGGACGGCTGCGGAAGTTCTCAACCAATTGCACCAACCGCTTGCCGCCCTGCTCGACGGCATCGCGATATTCCCGAAACACGCGCGGTTCGGCATGGCGGAATCCGTAGATCGACTGGTTGATGTCGCCGACCGCATAGAAGCGGTCCGGCGGGCGCAGCAAGTTCAGCAGTTTGGCCTGCTGGCCATTGGTATCCTGGTACTCGTCCATCAGCACCTGGTCGAATTGATTTTGCAAGCGGCGCTGGACCTCCGGGTGATCCTCCAGCAGCCGCACTGCGCTTTCCTCCAGGTCGTCGTAATCGAGCGCGCTTAAATGCCGCTTGCGCTCGCGGTACAAGCCATCGAAGCGCGCGAACAACTCGATGATCGTGGCGCGCTCGGCCGCGTAATACTCAGTTACAGTCGAGTATTCGAAGTCGGGAATTAGGTCATCCTTGAACGACTTGAGGAGATCGTAGGCGCGGTTGCCACGCTGCAACTTCGCCAATTTGCAAGTGAACGAGCGCATGGCCCGCAGTGTTGGCTCCGGCCCGTTTGGCAGCGCCGCCGCGATGCGCGCCACCCAATCCTGGGCCTCTTGCAGATGAGCCTGTTGATCGAATTTCCAGCCCGGCGGGCGCAGGTTTCGCACTTCCCCGATCGCCGCGGCGATGTCCACCGTGGGCGGCGCAGCGAAACGGGCCAGATCGCCGACCTTCACGCCCGCCGCGCGGATCGCGTCATACGCGTCCAGGACTTCGCCGCCCGCGTCGTTGGCGGCAAGGGCGCGCATCAGCGCACGCATGCGATCAGGTTCGACCGCGAACATACTGTCCAGCGTTTCGTCGATGGCGCGGCGCTGCTCGCGCGCCGATTCGCGCTCGTCCATTACATGGAACTCGGGATCGAGACCGGCGAATACCGCGTTCTCCTTCAGCAGGCGGGCGCAGAACCCGTGCACCGTGGAAACGTAGGCGCGCTCCAACTTGCCGCTGGTCTCCGCGCGGTCACGAAACGCGTGCGCCAGTTTGTCGCGCATGTTGTTGGCGGCTTTGTCGGTGAAGGTGATGGCCAGGATGCGCAGCGGGTCCACGCCGCTCTCGACCAGACGCTCGAAGTGCGCCACCAGAACCGTCGTCTTCCCGGAGCCCGGGCCAGCCACCACGCAGGTGTCGCGGGGAGTCTGCTCAACGGCGACGGCCTCCAACTGCCGGGGCGTCAATCCCACGATGCGGCTCCTTCGGCGAGCGCCGGCGCCGCGATGACGAACCGGCAGACATCGCGATAATCGCAGAGCCGGCATTTTTCCGGGTCTTCGGGGTGCGGCTCCACGCGGCCCGCGCGGATCTCGCCCACTATGCGCAGCGCAGTCTCGATAGTTTGCGCGGGATCGAACGGCACCCATGGCGTGCGTTGAATGCCGCGCTTGAAGCCCCAAAACGACATGCCTTCGGGATGCAGTTCGAAAAAACGCTCTAGCGCCAGCATGTAGAGTTGCGGCTGCAGCAGATTCTCATTGGTCCCAAGGCTTTTGGTATTCTGCGCACCGCTGTATTTGTAGTCGATCACGTAAGCGCCATGGTTCGGGGTAACGTCGACGCGGTCGATGCGCCCGCTGATTTCCACGTCGGCGCCCAGCTTGTAGCGGAATTTCTGTTCCGTGCGGATGTCGTACCCTGTGGCCCACGCCGGGTCTTCCACCAGTGCGCGCAGGTCGGCCAACATGCGCTGCCGGCACGCTTCCGTGCGATAGCCCGCGGGCACTCGCTCCCTTTCGCAAATCTCGCGGAAGACGCTATCGAAGGTTTGCTCCAACCGGCCCGCATCCGGGTGAAGCTTCGCCAGCACGGCATGCACGATGGTGCCCTGCGTCCGGAAGTCGAGCCGCTTTTCGGGCCGTACCGGGGCCGCGCGCAGCCGCAATGTGTCCCGGCCAAAGAACTGGAACGCACACTGCAAATATGTTTCAAGCGCCGTGGGCCGGAACGCCAGGTGCCGCAGCCCCAGGGCCTCTAGAAGATCGGGGCTGGCGATCGCTGCCGGCGGCCGCGTTGCTCCGCCCTGTCGTCGAGGCTGCGGTGCCACGGGCTTCCACTCGCTCGGCGCCGCCACCACGCCGTCGAGGTATATCGATGGCAGATTCTGCTGTCCCCGCGCATCGCACCGCGGGTAGCTGAGCGTGAGCAATTCCGTGGCGCGCGTCACGGCCCAATCGAACAGGAAACGCTCTTCGGCCTCGAAATCAGCCACCGTGCGGAGCCGGATGCCTGCCTGCTTCAACTGCGCCCGCGCCGCTTCGGGAAAGAATGGATCCTGGGTGTGGAATTTCGGAAATTGCTTTTCGACCAATCCGCAAACGAAGACGACGGGCAACTGCCACTGCCGCGCCTCGTGCGCGCCGAGTACATGCACCACGTTGCGGCGGCCATCTTCGACGCGCAGCGGCGTGAGCCGCAACACCGATTTCGCCGCGCGCCAAAACTCGCTGAGCTTCACGGGACGCCCGCCCAGCGCAGCCGCCGCCTCCTTCATGGCGCCATCGAAAAGTTCCAGCACCGCGGCTTGGCCGCGCGCAATAGCCGCGTTTTCGTGACTCCCCGGTTCCGGCTGCCGCGGCGCGAACAACTCTCGCAAGCTCTGCAGCCGCACCGCCCACTCATCCGGGGCGATGGAAAGGGCCCGCCACGCTTCCAGTTTCTCGAACGATTGAAGCAATCCCCGGACCTCGGATTGCGCGCCCGCGGCCAATTCCCGGAGCGCGGCCAACCCGTGGTCCGGCATCCTCCCGCGCACCGCGAAATCGAATTCGTCGCACGCGATTCCCGGCGCCAGCCTAATGGCCGCCAGCGTTTCCGCGTGATCCCATCCGCCGAGCAGCGCATCCACGATTCCCGCCAGGTAGCGCGCCAGCGGGTGGTTCGACAGATCGGCGTCAAAGTAGAACCGGGCCGGAATGCCGAAGCGATCCAGCGTCGCGCGCAGGACCGGCTCATAAATCTCCGGGCTGCGCACGATCACGCCCATCTCGCGGAATGGCCGGCCCGCGGCAGCTTGCTCCAGGATGCGGCGCGCGATTTCGTCCGCCTCACGCTCGATGGAGGGCGTGGCGCAAAGTTCGATGCGTGGTTGCGCCCGCTGCCAGGTACACGCCTCCTCCACGAATCCCATCGCGAGCAACCGTTCGCGCGTGGGCCCGGTGATCGCGGTGACGGGCAGCGTCAGCGTGACGTCCGCATGGCGGCACGTGGCGCCGATGACGGCCAACTCCGGATCGGGCAGCGCGTAGAATCCATCCAGCCAGACGGTGTGGATCGCGGGAATGCCCTCGCGCGCGATCCGTTCGGCGGCGTGTGCCAGACGCTGGGAGCGCGTCGCCAGTCCGCGGCGGCTGAGTTCGCGATCCACCTCGCGATAGACCTCCAGAAAAGCCTCGCCCAGCGGCGCCGAATTGCCTTTGCGCGCCATGCTACCGGCGAGCCGTTCCGCATCGCACCCGGCCGACGAGAATTCTTCCATGGTGCGCGCCAGGGCCGCACAAAATCCAGGCAGCCGGACCACGCGCGCAAACTCCGGCCGGTCCACGCGGCTGGCGGCCTCTTCGACAATCAGATAGAGTAGCGGTTCGGAAACCTGCGGCATGTCCGCGGCAAACGCATCCACGAAGCGCGACAACGTTTGGATCAATGCGGGCCGGAAAACAAACCCCTCGCGCGACACTTGGTTTTGCAGGTGCTGCGCCATGGTGGCCGTGGGAGTGAGCAGGCGCACGCCGGAATCCCGCCGCCGTAAGGCGTCGCGGAAGCGTTCCAGGATGCGGGAGGTCTTGCCCGACCCGGCTGGGCCGGTTAGCAGTCGCATTGACTCCAGGTTAGCCTGGATCGCTCGAAGTGGGCATTTTCCAAGAAAGAA
>JBEKPZ010000412.1:0-6033 GCA_049520215.1 Bryobacteraceae bacterium
GGCGGTCGGCGTGGGCTACCAGACCGTGCTCAAGGAAGCCATCCGCCTCGGCCTGAGAGAGCGGGGCTGAGAGCCCCGCGCAGGCCGAGGGCCTGCCCCACCCCCTACTGCATGGCGTAAGAGCTCAGCACCTTCATATAATTCGCCCGCTCAAACGCCTGCGGCTGCGGCACCGCATTGCGGCTCATACTCCCCTGCATCTGCTTGATTGAATCGTACTCGTGGTCGCCCAGCCAGATCAGTAACTCGGTCAGCATGGTATCCAAATAACTGATGCCCTTCTTCAGCAGCGCGGAAGTCATCATGGCGACTTTCGCGCCGGCCATCATGGCCTTCACCACGTCGGTCGCGGTGTGAACTCCGCCGGTCAGCGCCATGTCCGGCTTGATCTGGCCGTACAGCACCGCGATCCAGTGCAGCCGCAACAGCAGCTCGTACTGGTTGCTCAGAATAAGGTTAGGCACCACCTCCAGCGCTTCCAGGTCGAAGTCGGGCTGATAGAAGCGGTTGAACAGTACCAGTCCGTCCGCGCCCGCCGCCTCCAGCCGCTTGGCCATGTTCGCCAGCGCGCTGAAATACGGCCCCAGCTTCACCGCCACCGGAATGTGTACGGCGGCCTTCACCTCGCGCACCAGGTCGCAGTATTTCTGCTCCACCTGGTCGCCGGTGAATTCGGGGTCCACCGGAATGTAGTAGATGTTCAACTCCAGCGCGTCGGCGCCGGCCTGCTGCATCTCGATGGCGTACTTGAGCCAGCCGCCCACCGAGGTCCCGTTCAGGCTGGCGATCACCGGAATGCGCACCGCCTCCTTCACCTTGCGGATGTGCTTCAGGTAGCTCTCGGGTCCGCGGTTGTAGCCGAGCATGTCGGGAAAGTGGCTGATGCCTTCCGCACCGACATCTTCACCCGCCGAGATGAAGCGGTCCAGTTCGAAGCTCTCCAGTTCGATCTGTTCTTCGAACAGCGACTGCAGAACCACGGCCGACGCGCCCGCATCTTCCATGCGGCGAATGTTGCCGATGTCCGCGCACATGGGCGAGGAGGAGGCCACCAGCGGATTTCTCAGTTTCAATCCCAGATAAGTGGTGGATAAATCGATGGTCTTGGATAGGTCGATCATTGCTTTACCTCCTGTGCGGGCTTTGCAGCAGGCGCGCCGGGCGCCCCAGGCGTGCCATTCATTGGCATGTGAACCATGTTTTCGTATATCCTCCAGCGGTCCAGCACATCCTGCTGCGCCAGTTCCAACAGGTGACTGGCCTGGTCCGGATTGCTCTTGGCCAGCATAATGTAGCGCGTCTCGTTGTAGACGTAATCCTTCAGCTTGATGCTGGGCGCGCGCGAATCGAGCTGGAACGGATTCTTCCCCTCGGCCGCCACGCGCGGGTCGTACCGGAACAGCGGCCAGTAACCCGATTGCACCGCGGCCTTCTGCTGATCCAATCCGTGTACCATGTCGTAACCGTGCGCGATGCAGTGACTATAGGCAATGATAATCGACGGCCCGTTGTACGACTCGGCCTCCATGAACGCCTTGATGGTGTGACTGTCGTTGCCGCCCATGGCCACCTTCGCCACGTAAGCCGTGCCGTAATTCATGGCCATCATGGCCAGGTCTTTTTTGGCGGCGGACTTGCCACCGGCCGCGAACTTGGCCACCGCGCCGCGCGGCGTGGATTTGGACATCTGGCCGCCCGTGTTGGAGTAGACTTCCGTATCGAGCACCAGGATATTCACGTTGCGGTTGGACGCCAGCACGTGATCCAGCCCGCCGTAGCCGATGTCATAGGCCCAGCCGTCGCCGCCGATGATCCACACGCTCTTCTGCACCAGCGCATCGGCCAGGCTCAGCAGGTCGCGCGCCTCGCGCGTGTTCGCGCCCGCCAGCTTTTCCTTCAGCAGCTTCACGCGGGCGCGCTGCTCGAAGATGCCCGCCTCGGCAGTCTGATTGGCGTGGAGCAGCGCCTGCGCCAACTCGTCGCCAATCGCCCCGCCCAGCCGCGCCACCAGCTCGCGCGCGTATTCGTTCTGCTTGTCGATCGCCAGGCGCATGCCCAGCCCGAACTCCGCGTTGTCTTCAAACAACGAATTGGACCACGCCGGCCCCAGTCCCGCGCTATTCACCGAGTAGGGCGTGGTGGGCAGATTGCCGCCGTAAATCGACGAGCAGCCAGTGGCATTGCCGATGATGGCGCGGTCGCCGAAGAGCTGGCTCATCAGCTTGATGTAGGGCGTCTCGCCGCATCCCGCGCAAGCGCCGGAAAACTCGAATAGCGGCTGCAGCAACTGGTTGTCCTTCACCAGTCCCTGGCTCAGCAGTCGGCGGTCGGTCTCCGGGATCTTCAGGAAGAATTCCCAATTGGCGGCTTCCGGCTCGCGCAGCGGAGCTTGCGGCGCCATGTTGATGGCCTTGTGCTTCACTTCGCTCTTGCTCTTGGCCGGGCACACCGCCACGCACAACGCGCACCCGGTGCAATCCTCGGGCGCCACCTGCAGCGTGTACTGCATGCTCTTGAAATCCTTCCAGCGCGCGGGCACGTGCTTGTAGGTGGCCGGCGCACCCTCGGCGTGCGCTGGCTCGAAGACCTTCGCGCGGATCACGGCGTGCGGACACACCAGCACGCACTTGCCGCACTGGATGCACAGTTCCTCGTCCCAAACCGGAATCTCCAGCGCGATGTTGCGCTTTTCCCACTGCGTCGTGCCGGTGGGGAAAGTGCCGTCCAGAGGCATGGCGCTGACCGGCAGATCGTCGCCCTCGCCGGCAATGATGCGCGCTGTGAATTTCTGCACGAAGTCGGGCGCGCCGGCCGGCACCACCGGGCGCATATCGGAGCTGGAATTGGCCTCCGCCGGGACCTTGACTTCGCTCAGGTGGCTCAGCGTAGCGTCCACGGCGGCGAAGTTCTTCTGCACCACGGCCTCGCCCCGCTTGCCGTAAGTTTTCTCGATGGCGTGCTTAATGGCGGAGATGGCTTCCTCGCGCGGCAGCACACCGCTGATAGCGAAGAAGCAGGTCTGCATGATGGTGTTCACGCGCCCGCCCATGCCAGTCTTCTTCGCCACTTCGTAGCCGTCGATCACGTAGAAGTGCAGTTTCTTGGCGATGATCTGCCGCTGCACGGTGCGTGGAAGCTGGTCCCAAACTTCGTCGGGCCCGAAGGGGCTGTTCAACAGGAAAGTCGCGCCCGGCTCGGCCCACTTCAGCATGTCCAGCCGTTCCAGGAACGAAAACTGGTGGCAGGCCACGAAATTCGCATTAGTGATCAGGTAGCTGGAGTGCAGCGGTTGCGGTCCGAAGCGCAGGTGCGAAACCGTGATGGCGCCGGATTTCTTCGAATCGTAAACGAAGTAACCCTGTGCGTAGTTCTCGGTTTCTTCGCCGATAATCTTGATGGAGTTCTTGTTCGCGCCCACCGTGCCATCCGCGCCCAGCCCGTAGAACAGCGCGCGCACGGTGCCTGGCACCTCGCTCGAATAAGCGGGATCGTAATCCAGGCTGGTGTGGCCCACATCGTCCAGAATGCCGATCGTGAAATGATTCTTGGGCTTCGGTTTCGACATTTCGTCGAAGATGCCCTTCACCATGGCGGGCGTGAATTCCTTCGACGAGAGGCCGTAGCGCCCGCCGATCACGCGCTTGCCCGTTACCATTGCCTCGCTCAGCGCGGTGACCACATCCAGATAAAGCGGCTCGCCGGAGCTGCCCGGTTCCTTGGTGCGGTCAAGCACCGCGATGGTCTTCACCGATGCCGGCAGCGAGGCGATGAAGTGCTCGATCGAGAAGGGCCGGTAGAGGCGCACTTTCACCATGCCGACCTTCTCGCCCGCGGCGTTGAGGTGCGCGATGGCTTCCTCGGCCACTTCCGCGCCGGATCCCATCAGCAGCACCACGCGATCCGCATCCGGAGCGCCAAAGTAATCGAATAGGTGATATTGCCTGCCAACCACCTGGGCGAATTTGTCCATCGCCTTCTGCATGATCGCAGGACAGGCCGCATAGAACGGATTGGAGGCCTCGCGCGCCTGGAAGAACACATCCGGATTCTGCGCCGTGCCGCGGATCACCGGATGATCGGGCGAGAGCGCGCGGGCGCGGTGCGCGCGGACCAAGTCGTCTTCGATCATCGCGCGCATGTCGTCGGGCGTAAGCTGTTCGACCTTGGCTACCTCGTGCGAAGTGCGGAAACCATCGAAGAAGTGCAGGAACGGAATGCGCGCTTCCAGGCTGGCGGCCTGCGCGATGAGCGCGAAATCCATAACCTCCTGCACGGAGTTGGAGGCCAGCATGCCGAAGCCGGTGGCGCGTGCCGCCATCACGTCGCTGTGGTCGCCGAAGATGGAGAGCGCCTGCGAGGCCAGCGTGCGCGCCGCGATGTGGAAGACCGTGGCGGTCAGTTCGCCGGCGATCTTGAACATGTTGGGGATCATCAGCAGCAGGCCTTGCGACGCGGTGAAGGTGGTCGTCAGCGACCCCGTCTGCAGCGCGCCATGCAGCGCGCCGGCCGCCCCGCCTTCGCTCTGCATCTCGACCACCGTGGGCACCGTGCCCCAGATGTTCGGCTTCAGCTCGGCGGACCACTGGTCCGCCCATTCGCCCATGGGCGACGATGGCGTAATCGGATAGATGGCGATGACTTCGTTGATCTGGTGGGCGACGTAAGCCGCGGCTTCGTTGCCGTCGATAGTCACCTTCGGTCGCGTTATGCTGGATGGACTGGTCAAAACTTCCCCCTCTTCCTGGATTGCGGATGGCAGTTGCTTAAATCTTATTATAAGGCCTCTTTGTCGTAAAAATCTACACCTGTTTTTTAATGTGGGGCAGGCCCTCGGCCTGCGGCGGCCTCTCAGGCCGCCCGCTTTTCATGCCTGCAAAGGTTATCTATGGTTAACCTTGCTGCCCAACCTGATTAGGCTCAGAATGATGGGTGGCCCAGCCCGCACTTGGGCCAGGAGACCTGGAAGGACTTTTATGCCCCTACGCCAACTCGCCGCTTTGCTCATCTTCGCTTCTTTCGCCGCCTATGGTCAGGCGCCGCTGGACAACGCCACCATCGGAAAGCTCGTTAAGGACGGCGTCGCCGAGTCAACCATCGTGGCGGCAATCAACCAGCAGCCGGGACGGTACGCGCTCTCATCCGACGACATGATCGCGCTCAAGAGGGCCGGCGTTTCCGACAAGATCCTGGCTGCCATGATCGTGCGCAATGCGGCCGCAAGCCCATCCACCGCTCCCGTGGCGCTGGCATTGCACGATGGCACCCCCATCCGGCTGCGCCTGGCGCGCGATCTCACCTTCACCAACATCAAGCCCGGCGAGTTGGCGGATTTTGAAATCCTCGACGATCTCAGAATCGACGGCCTGCTGGTGATCGCGCACGGTGTCAGAGTAAACGCAACCATCACCGAGACCGAACCGAAAACGCGCATGGGACGAGGTGGAAAGCTGGGCGTGAACCTCGACAGCATCCCCCTGTTGAATGGCGTCACGGTGGCCATTCGCGCGGCGCAGCAGGTCCCGGCACGCGGAAGCACGGAGGCAACCGGCGGCGCGGCTGCGGCCGCGGACATGGTCAAGCCGGCTGCACCCGCGTTGCTGTTCTCGTACGGCAAGGACGAGGTGTTCCCCTCAGGTACCGGTATCTCCGTCTACATCGACGGTGACTTCAAACTCGATCCCGCCCGATTCCTGGTGGATATCGGGTTTACTTCGAATCCTCCAGGCGCGCTGGTCACTATGTACGGCACGCCCGTTGGCCGGACGCCTTTCACCACCAAGCTGGCGCCCGGCACCTACCAAGCCGTATTCTCAGCCGTCGGGTATCGCGATTTGCCGCAGGGCATAACCGTGGGGCCGGGGCAATCCAACACCGTGCATGCCGCGTTCGGCCAGAAGCCGTAATTTGTCTGAGTTGGTGGCACAGCGCGGCTTCGCCGCAAATGACTGATGGGGTGGTAGGGGCGTCCTCGTTTGGTGTATCGTGTCGTTGAAAGACCAATTCCATCGACACAGGAGAACGCCCATGCAACAG
>JBEKPZ010000413.1:0-6841 GCA_049520215.1 Bryobacteraceae bacterium
CGCGCGTCGGCATCCCGGCGACGGGGCCGCGCGGCGACGTTTCCGGTGGCCCCCAGAAAGAGCGGCCACCGCCCATTGGACAGCGTGACGATTTTGAAATCCGACACCCAGACCAGGTAAGCAGTGGTGTTATAGGGGTTGGCCGGGGCGTTGAATAAGGCTAGGGTGATGCTGGCCGCACCACCATTGGGCGTGGCCACGCCAAGCCACCCAACCATGGGGAGGTACCACTTGCAAGTGCCGCTGACACCATCTGGGTTCCAAACTGACCCACCCGTAAAGGCTATGGCCACCTTCCCAGGGCCGGCCGGGCCGTTGGCGTTCCAAGGAACGAGAGATCCCATCCGCGCGATTCCCATCAACACGACAGTCGCGAGTTTCATACAATCTCCCTTTGATCGAAAAACTCCCGGCCGTCCGCCGCCCGCTCGAGAGCCTGCCCCGGCGGAGGCGGCCGGCCCCAATACATCTCTATTCCTACGGCCCTTCCGGGGATCCTGGCAACGCTTCCGGGGTCCTTTCCGGCGGAAGAAAAGGTCCCCCGGCAAACTTAGGAAAACGCATGAGATCGGAGAGGACTTCGCCGGGGACTTCGCCGCTTTACAACGGCCATCCGGTGCGTTATACTTCTGCACGAACGTGGCGATTCAAGGTAATAAGATCTGCTTAGGTGTTTGTGAAGTTCGGCTGTTTCCAAAAACCGGCGGCTGTCTCCGCCGGCACGGCGCAGGACGGACATCTCTGATTTCTTTATCCCGCACGGAGCGCTTATGGTGATCGGCCGGATTGCAGGCTTGTTCTATTTGCTTGCGCATACCGCCCTGTTCTGGCGAAAGACCGGTCATTATATGGCGATGGAGATCGGGCTGCAGTTGGGCCTGCTGCTGCCAGTCCTGCTGTTCGGTCTGGCGCGGCAACGCCGGCCCGCCGGCCTCCCAACGAGCGGGCGGATCGACCAGCGGCAGCACGGTATCCCCTGGTGGCTGTTGACCGTGTGCCTCCTGATCTTTACAGTGGGCGGCATAGCCGTGAGCCGTGCGGTAACTGCGGGCCGGCTGGTGAGCGACGAATCGGCGTATAGGTTTCAATCCAGGATCTTCGCCAGCGGCCACGTTACGGCCCCCGCTCCTCCGGCGAGCGTATTTTACGAGCATCATGTAATTCGCGCCGGCCGCTGGTTTACCAAATTCCCTCCCGGCTGGCCGGCGCTTCTCGCGCTATCCTCTGCCGCTCATCTGGAAGCGGAAATCAATATTGTGCTCGGATTGGCGACGCTGGCGATTGTGTTCCTCACAGCCAGGGAGGTCTATGCGGAGCGGGAAGCTCACCTCGCGCTGTTCCTGATGCTGTTTTCCCCCCTTTTCTGGGGAAACTGTCTCGGCCAGATGTCTCATCCGCTGTGCGGTTGCCTGTTGGCTGGCTCCGCGTACTTCTACTTCCGCACCCGCCGTGGGGGCTCCTTGTGGGCGGTCGCCGGGATGCTGGGCGGCATTCTCGCGGCGATCCAGGTGCGTCCGCTGACCGGTGCGCTGTTCGGGATGGTGTTGGGCTTGTCCGCCATCTGGGAGGTACGCCATCATCGCCGGCGGCTTCTGGAAACGGTTGCCTTATGCGGCTTGTTCGCTACCGCCGCAGTAGTTTGCTGCGGTATCTACAATCTGGCCACGGCAGGCGTGTTCACACAGTTCCCCTATGCTACCTTCAGCGGCCGCAATGTGCCGATCGAGTTCCTACCGGACCTGCCCGCATGTGCCCGGAACCTACGCTGGAGCCTGTTCAGTACGTGGTTGTTCTCGTTCCCGCTGCTGTTTCCGGCGGCCGGTTACGCGGTCTTTCGCGACCGCGAGAAGCGGGGAGAAGCCTTCGTCCTCGCATTGCTGTTCCTATGCCTGGTAGTAGGCTATGCTCCGGACCGGTACAGGTCGGGCAGTTTCCTCGGGGAACGGTTTTACTTCGAGGGCTTTCTTGCCGTGGCGTTGCTGGCGGGGCGCGGCATGACCCTGCTCGCCCGAGATCGGGACATTGCGCGGTGGCCTCGATATTGGCTCGGACTGCTGGCGGCCAGTTCGATTGCAACACTGCTGTTCACCCTCCCGATAGTGTTCCATGAGATCAAGCCGTATGCCGAGGTGCGGCTGGCGGCCGAACAGATCAAACTGCACAACGCTGTGGTTTTTCTCCAACCGCACGATCCGGAATTTGTCGCCAAGCATTTCAACCTAAATCGCGCCGACTGGCCCTCGGCACCTCTCTTCTTCGCGCCCGATCCCGGCCCGGACGCCCGGCCGGTGCTGGCGCGGGCCCTGGGGCGGCCAACGTGGGTGGTGATCACCTACGATCCCGGGCTCCAGAAGGCGCAGGTATCTTCGCCGACCGCTCTCTCCAACAGCGTCAGGCACGCCAACATTTTCAGGACGCTGCAAGGATTGCTTCGGCCAAGGGGGGTAGCCATTGGACCGGAGGTTGAGTTTAAGAAAGAGTGAGAACTTTCATGCGTGTCCTCGTAACCGGCGGCGCCGGTTTCATCGGCAGCCACTTGGTACAGAAACTCTTGAGGGAGCCAACCGTCACTGTCCGCATTCTGGACAACCTGCACCGATGCTGTAACAGCTTCGCAGGAGTTCCGCGAGTTGAGTTTCTGCGAGGCGACATTCGCGACCGCCAGGCCGTTCATGCAGCCACTGACGGCATTGATGTGATATACCATCTCGCCGCGCAATCGACCGTCCTCGGAGCCGTCAAGGACATCGACTATTCGTTCACTACCAACGTGGCCGGAACCTTGGAAGTCTTGTCCGCTGCCTGCGACTGCGGGGTCCGCAAGGTCATATTCACGTCTTCGCGCGAGGTTTATGGTCAAACGGCTTCCTTGCCGGTTCCCGAATCCGCGCCGTTCAGCCCGAAGAACGCTTACGGCACCAGCAAGGCGGCGGGTGAACTTTATTGCCGTTTCTTTGCGGAATCAGGAATCGATGTCGAGGTACTCCGGTTGGCGAATGTCTACGGCCCCGGCGACTCCGAGCGCGTCATCCCATTGTTCCTGGCCAACGCCTTGAACGGCCTGCCGCTGGTGATCCACGGCGAGAACAAGATCCTCGATTTCGTATGGATCGGCGACGTGGTGGATGCGCTTGTAAGCGTGCAAACTTTGGCTCTCAGCGGGCAACCGCTCAACATCGGGAGCGGCGAAGGCACATCGCTTCTGGATTTGGCGCAACAGATACTCCGTCTTACGAGGTCGCCGTCCGTGATTCAGTCGGCTGGCGCCCGGAAGGCGGAAGTCGATCGGTTTGTGGCAGATATCCGCTTGGCGGAGAACCTCTTGGACTACCGCCCTTCCCGCGCCATGGCGCACCTTCCGGAAGTCGCCGCGGTTTTCACGCAGAAGGCGTCGAAATGGCCCCCTTATTAAGCGTAATCATTCCCGCCTATCGGGCTGCGCAATACATCGCCGCCGCGTTGGACTCAGTGCTGGCCCAGACTTTCAAGGAATATGAAATCATCGTGGTAAACGACGGCTCGCCGGATACCGAGGAGTTGGAGAGGGCACTGGGGCCCTATCGTGATCGCATCATTTACTTGCTCCAGGAGAATCAAGGACTGAGTGGAGCCCGCAACAACGGCATTCGGGCTGCACGGGGCACCTACATTGCGCCACTCGATGCCGACGACGTGTGGGCCCCCGAGCACTTGGCGGCGCAACTCGCGGTGCTCGAAGAGGACCCGTCCATCGATGTGTTATATGCGGACGCCCGTATCATCGGCGATGCACCGGAAGCGGGCCGAACCGTGATGGAATTATGTCCTTCCACGGGCGAAGTCACCTTCGAGCGGCTAGTCACGCGTGAGTGCACGGTGCACATCTGTGTCACTGTCTGCCGCCGAGAAACGCTGCTTCGTGTCGGGCTATTCGATCCGTCACTACAGCGCGTCCAAGACATCGACCTGTGGCTGCGCATCGTCAGACAAGGGGGCCGGATCGCTTACCAGCGGCGCGTGCTGGGATACTATCGTCGCCACGCGAGCAGTCTGTCTTCAGACTCGGTTTCCATGCTTGAGGAGTTCCTCGCGGTGCTGGCGAAAGCGGCGCGCGATCCCGATCTGACAGCCGCCCAACGGGACGTCCTCGAAAACCAGAGCGTGGTCGAGCGCACGAGCCTTGAACTGCAAAAAGGCAAAAGAGCTTTTCTGGCCGGGGATGGCGAGGCAGCCGTCCGTCATCTGACTGCGGCGAACGTGCAACGCAAATCGCTGAAACTTACTGCGGTGGTGATGCTGTTGCGGGTGGCGCCCGGCTTCCTGCGAGCGCTCTATCGATGGCGCGACCGCCAGGTCTACAAGCTAAAGACACAAGCGTGAAGCCAGTAGAAGGCGAAGATCTCGCCCCCTCCAGGGTCGCTCGCGTCGGAGCGGCCGCGCACCCGCCCCACCCGGCTGCCTCAGCGTGAATTGATCTTCACGCCGGCAGACACCGGGGGGCAATTCTGGCGCCGGCAGCCCGTTGTTTCCGTCGCCGCGACCGCCAGAGGCAGAACCGGCGGCCGATCCGCCTGGGCCGGCGACCGGTCGCGGTTCAGACTGGCGCCACCAGCGCCCATATTTCTTGTTCAGTGGCGGCCTGCATACGGATCTATGAAATCGAGGCCAGCCGCGCGCATCGCGTCCACGTAGTCCTGGGCTTGCTCGGCCCGCTTGGCGCACGATCCGCAAGCGAGGAGGTGCTCTTCCAACGCGGACAGTTCGGTTTCGTCCTTGACCATGCCCAGATAATACCGCTCAAGGTCATGGTCGGTAATGTGGTTCCATTGCATGGTGAATGAGTGGGCCGTGGCGCGGATTCCTCTCAGAAACTCTTGCAAACCGCGGGCGGCGGGCGCCGGAACGGGGCGCCGGCGGCGGGCTACGCGAAGCGCCAGCCCTGCTCCTGGGCTGAGTTGTCGCCTGCTCGCCAGGACTACTGGCGGCGGGTGCTGGGGACTGGCGCCGGGCATCGGGTGGCGCGAAGAGCCAACGCCTGGCGCAGGAACGCGCGAAGCCGCACGATGCGCGGCTCGGCGCTGCTACCGGCCACATCGCGTCCGGCGGCTGCTGGCGCGACGATCGGCGGTGCGCCAGGGCGAGCGGGCTGAAGACGCCGGGTAGCGCGATGCTACCCGATCGCGCGGCTCGTCGGCCGACTTTGGCTATCCGGAAGTCACACTTCACGAAGCGGGATTTCTCGATCTCGGCCTGTCCTGGAAGCCCATTCGGTTGACGTACAGGGGCCACCAGTTCCTTGATGCCGCCCGGAACAACAGCATATGGGAAAAGGCGAAGACAGCCGAGAATCTTGTTGCGGGGCATTTCGGATCGCGCTCGATTATTTTGAGAGTGGATGACACCCTCCGTCCGCCGTCTAACAAGATTGTCACGGAACGCCGCGTCACCGCCCGCACGTCCTGCCGAGTCCTTGTTGTATACTGCAATGGGAACGAAATGGATTCAAAACAATTTGCGGAACTGCACGCGAAGTGTTGGGAAACGCTTAAGCACTATGTGCACGAGGCTGATAGGATGTGCGAGTTGTTTGGCCAATGCCTCCCGGAACCTTCAGCCATTCAGATTCGCTCAGACATAGTGGAGCAACGCGTTCGCGAACACAATGCTTACGCCAGTTACACCGAGATTCGTCGGCAACTTTTGGAAGCGGTTCGGATCGGCTACGATCCGTCGAACTGAACCACTACCAGAGATAGATAGCTAACGATAACGCCCCCATCGTGCCGGGATTATCCGCGTTGATTCCAGCCCGCCGAGTCAATCATCCATTCGCCGCGCGCACTCGCTCGGTCACCTCGGCCGTGGTGGCGTTCCAGTCGAACGGCACCCGAGCCCGTGCAAACCAAATGATGCGCCCGCCTTCCCGCCCGCGCGCATCCCCATCCGCCCGCCGGCGGTCGCGGCGACGGACTACGGGCGGCGGGGCCGGGACGGGCCGCCGGCGTCGGGTTGCGGGCTGCGCGTTAATGGCGCCCGATCAGGGCGCGCGTTAATGGCGCCCGATCAGGGCACCTGGTAGTATCCTCCGGCGCACCCGCGCCACCGCTGCGTGCCGGCTGCGCGTCGGCATCCGGCGAAGCGGCCGCGCGACGACGCTCCTGGGCGCGCCCTCCGCGGTGCGCATCCCATCCGCCCGCCGGCGGTCGCGGCGACGGACCGCGGGGCGGCGGCGCCGGACGGGCCGCCGGCGTCGGGCTGTGCGAAGCGGGTTGTGGCCACCCAATCCCGCCGACTTCGGCCATCTGGAAGTATCGCCCGGCGCAACCACGCCACGGGCGTGCAGGCTGCGCGTGGGCATAGCGGCGAAGCTGTCGGGCGGCGACGTTCCTGGCCCCAGCGCCCTCCGCCTCGCGCGCATCCCCATCCGCACGCTGGCGGTCGCGGCGACGGACGACGGGCGGCGGGCGCGCGCGGATGCGCCGGGCCTTGTCGGGTGGTAGGCGAATTGGGTTTGAGCAGTGCGCGTTCTGCACCAGGGGATGAACTGAAACAGGTAAAATAGTACCCCCTATTCCCTTTGCACCGGAACCCGAGCCTCCGGTGCCGTCTGAAGAAGAGATACTGGGACGGAATCTTGCCGCGGCGTACATCGCGACGCAAAACGGTATCGGTCTTGACTGGGCGAAAAAGATGTACGTCCACGGGCAGGTCGGTGCGTTCTGGATGTCTGTGGCGCGCATGGTCATTGATCAGATAGGCCAGCATCCTCCAATGCCCCCGCGCCCTCCCCGGAAATCCGGAGCCGCCAAAACTTGACCGGCTCCGCGCGCCGGCGGTCGCGGCGACGGACGGCGGGCGGCGG
>JBEKPZ010000414.1:0-6005 GCA_049520215.1 Bryobacteraceae bacterium
GATGAACGCCGATCCCGTGCCTGCCATCAGCACCAACACGGATCTGTTCGCGGTCTCGATCGCCGGCGGGAGCGCGCGCAAGATCACCAGCAATCCCGGCGCCGACAGCGGGCCGCTGTATTCGCCGGACGGCAAGTATCTGGCGTGGCGCGCGCAGGTCCGGCCGGGCTATGAAAGCGACCGCTGGCGGCTGTGGGTGCTGGAGCGGGCCACGGGCAAGGTCACGGACTTGACGGAGAACATGGACCGCTGGGTGGGCAGTTTTGCCTGGTCGACGGATTCCGCAAATCTGTTCTTCACGTCCGAGGATCGCGGACGCCAGTCCATTCAGTTCAAGTCGGTGAGAGGCGGCGAGACGCGCATCGCGGTCAGCGGCGACAACCACCTCGACGACATGCAGTTCACGCCGGATGGCAAGACCCTGATCTACACGCAGCAGAGCGGCACGCAGCCGGCCGGGATCTACCGCGCGTCGTCCAGCGGCGGCGCGGCGGTGGCGTTGACGCACCTCAACGACGCCGTGCTGAGCGCCCACGAGATGACGCCGCTCGAGGAATTCTGGGTGGACGGCGCGGACGGCGCGCGCGTGCAGAGCTTCGTGGTGAAGCCTTACGGCTTTCGGGAAGATCGCAAGTATCCGGTGCTCATGCTGATTCACGGCGGGCCGCAAGGCGCGTGGGGACATAGCTGGACGTATCGCTGGAACGCGCAGGTGTTTGCCGCGGCGGGATACGTGGTGGTCATGCCCAATCCGCGCGGGTCCACGGGATACGGCCAGAAATTCATCGACGAGATCAACGGCGACTGGGGCGGGCGCGCGTTCGACGATATCATGGCGGTGGCCGATCACGTGGTGACCAGCTTGCCTTATGCCGATGGCAGTCGCATGGCCGCCGCCGGTGGCTCTTACGGCGGCTACATGATCGATTGGATTCTGGGCCACACGCAGCGTTTCAAGGCGCTGGTGTCGCACGATGGCGTGTACGATCTCCGCAGCGAATTCGGCGAGACGGAAGAGCTGTGGTTTCCGCTTTGGGAATTCGGCGGCACGCCGTGGGACAATCCCGAGACTTACGGCCGCTGGTCGCCCAGCTTGTTTGTGAAGGAGTTCCATACGCCAACGCTGGTGATCCACGGCGAGCTGGACTATCGCGTGCCGGTGGGGCAGGGGCTGCAACTGTTCACTGCGCTCGAAATGCAGAAGACGCCGGCGAAGCTGCTGCTGTTTCCCGACGAGGGGCACTGGGTGCTGAAGCCGCAGAATAGCCTGCTCTGGTACAGAACGTTTATCGATTGGATCGATTCCTGGACTAAAAAGTGAAACTTACTCTCGCGATTGCCGTTGTCTTATTGGTCGCTGCGGCCGTGGTGCTGGCGGCGCTGTCCGCCACGCCTGCGATCACCATGGACCCGATTGTGAAGGTCATCGGCGCCAGCACGCCCGTGAAAGTGGAAGTCACTGGCCCGTATGGACTCCGCCGGTTCACCGCGGTTTTGGAACAGAGCGGCGCGCGGTATCCGGTTTTCGAGTTGCACAATCCGGCGCACAGGCTGCTTTTCATGCGGCTGCACGAACCGGCTCACGCGATTAGTTTTGCGGCGGGTAAGCAGCAGGCACCGTCGCTCAAGGCCGGGAAAGCTACGCTGATTGTGGAGGCGCAATCGAACGACTTTCTGGGCCGCGCGGTCAGCGCGACGTTCGACCTGGATGTGGTGCTGGAACCGCCGCGGCTGGCGGTGGATGAAGCGCAGCATTACATCAACCAGGGCGGCAGCGAACTGGTGACCTTCACCGTTTCCGGCGACTGGAGCGAGGCGGGCGTGAAGGTGGGGCCATACACTTTCCGCAGCTTTCCGATGCCGGGGCGCCCTAAGAACGAGCGATTCTCGCTGTTCGGTTTCTCCTGGGATCTGCCCGTGGACACCGTGCCGCATGTGTATGCGCGCAACGCGGCGGGCGCGGAGGTCACCGGCCGATTCTGGTTCAAGGTCTTTCCCAAGCCATTCCGCACGCGCGACCTGGAGATCACGGACGCATTTCTCGACAAGGTGGTGAATCAGATCGATCCGGCGGGGTCGGGCGATCTGCTCACCCGCTTCCTGCGCATCAACCGCGATCTGCGCAAGCAAAACAATCAGGCGCTGGCGGATCTGCGGCTGAAGACCGAAGAGCGCGTGTTGTGGAACGGCCCGTTCTCGCAGCTTGCGAACTCGCAGGTGGAAGCGCACTTCGCCGATGTGCGGAGCTACGTCTACAAGGGCAAGAAGGTGGACCAGCAGGTACACCTCGGCTACGACCTGGCCGTGACCGCGCACGTGCCGGTAGTGGCGGCGAATGATGGGCGCGTGGTGTGGGCTTCGGACTTGGGCATCTACGGCAACTGCATCGTGCTCGACCACGGGTATGGGTTGCAATCGATCTATGGCCATCTCAGCGGGATCGATGTGAAAGTGGGCGACATGGTGAAGAAGGGGCAGGCCATGGGCCGCAGCGGTTCGACTGGGTTGGCCGGCGGCGACCATCTGCACTTCAGCATGCAGGTGGACGGTGTGCAGATCAATCCGGTGGAATGGTTCGACGCGCACTGGATTCACGACCGGATTTTGAGCAAGCTGGCAGCGGAAGGGCAGGCGGCGGTACAATCGAAGCCATGAGCGCTACCACGCTGCTGACCGTGGAACAATTCGAGCAATTGCCGCAGGAAGACGGCGTGCAGTACGAGTTGAAGGACGGAGAACTGGTCAGAATGGCCAATGCCAAAGCTGGGCACGAGAGGACCAAATTCAGGATTGAGCGCAGTCTGATGGCGTACATTCTGCAGCACCCAATCGGAGAGATCTACTCCGAATCGTCGTTTGCATTGTCGCCATCGCGCGTGTGTATACCAGACGTCTCCTTCCTGCGGAACGAATTGGCCGTCAAGACCGACCCGGATCGCATTTTTCAGGTTGCGCCGGATCTGGCGATCGAGGTGGTATCCGAAAGCGAAAACGCCCTAGAACTGCGCCAGAAAATCCAAGACTACCTGGACGCCGGCTCCCGGGCCGTTTGGGCGTTCTATCCCAAACTGCGAGTCATCGCGGTCTATGACCAATCGGGCGTGAGGGAATTTCGCGGAGATCGGGTCCTGGAAGCCCCCGAGATCCTGCCGGGATTCCAGGCCAGAGTGAATCAATTCTTCGAGTAAGCACTCTCGATGCTCGTTCGGCAATTCAAGTTTACGCGCAACCACGACAAGGGCGGTTTCCCATGGACGGCACAATCGGATTTGGAGCGGCCCGGCTGCTACCGGGGCTTCACCGCAGTGGGTAAAACGCGTGCCGATGTGAAGGAGTTCGCCGCCCTGGTGCGATGGTGCGAACGAACGAGTAAGCTGGAATGTCTGTCTGAAATGCATCCGGCCGCCTGGGATGCGCGTATGCAGACTACTTGGGGTGGCAATTGGCATCGACACAGGTGAAGCGGGACCTCCAGATCGCGCGAAGAACGGGCCCTGGAGGACCCGCGCAAACCTGGACGGGCCTCTCCCACGCCGCGGCCATAAGCCGGCTCGGCTTTGGTGAAGTGTTCAATCTGGAGCTTCGCGATGCGCTCCGGGATGGCCTTCATGTGACTGTTCGGTTCGTGGTTGGGAGCGTCGCCGCCGTTTTCGTCCGCGCGCATGAACCCATCGCGGTTGTGAGTATGCACCGGGCATTGCGGCCGGTTGACCGGGAGCGTCTCGGCATTGGCGCCAAGACGGCAGCGGTGCGCGTCCGGATAGCCGATCAGGCGGGCCTGTAGCATCCTATCCGCGAATAACCCATGCCGGGGACGATGTTGACGGGCGAGTAAGCCGCCTGCTCGACTTCATTGACATGGTGGCGGCCGCGCTAGAGATCACCCTGGCGCTGGCCAATAAAAAGGCGGGCGCCGGTAAGGGCGCCCGCCAGCAAGCGTGCCAGAAACAGTGCGGCGGTGTTTAGTGGCTGCCGGTGTAAGTCATATAACCGAGGGACAGCGCGTCCGGCGAGTCCGGAGCGGCCCACAGTCCCTTCAGCAGTTGCTTCCGGCTGGTCTTCAACAGGGCCTTCAGATCCACGCCGCATTCGAAGCGCATGTGGTTCATTGCGCCCATGCTGTTGTAGGACGCCGCCGAGGACGACGAGATCCCGAAGGAACCCGCTGCGCCGGCGTCGCCCGTCGAGACCGGAGCCGATACGGCGGCTAGCGGCGAGCCGAACTGATCCATCGGCTTGAATACCCGCACGCCCGTTGCCGCCATCCCGAACGAAACCGGCCCTGCAACCGGCGCTGCCACCGGCCGCGCAACCGGCGTGCGCGCCATGCCGAGCGCCGGAGCAATTACCGGAAGCGGCGCCATCCTCTGGCCGAATACCCCGAGGCCATAGCGGCCCTTTACGCCGGACCCGCGGTGTACCGGCGCGGGAATCAATCGCGATACCAACGGGCTGGAGGCTGGGCTGGAAGCCGAAGGCGTGCCGCTCTCCACCGTCAGCACCACGCTGCCTTTATTGTAGGTGACTTTGAAGTATTCGCTGCCATTGATCACTATGCCATTCACAGTGGCAAAAGTGCCGGTCACCGACGAGGCCGTAATAATGGTGAAGGTCTCGCCCACCGTGGGCGTGAATCCGCTTCCCAAGTCGATGTTCAGTGTGCCGCCCAGCGTGGCGCCTTGGGTCACTTTGAGGTAATCGTACTTGGTGGCCGCGGCGGCCCCGTTAATCTGGATGTCAAGCGCCCCCGTGGATTGTTGCGTATAAGTATCGGCCACGGTGAGTCTGCCGGTCACGGTCGCCGAATCGCCGGGGGTCAGGATGCTGGCATCCACCACGTTATAGCCCAGCGTGCCGGTGCCGTCGAGCGTGCCGCCGTTAACCGTCAGCGTGCCCAGCGTGGTCGAGGTCAAGGTGCCGTTCACCATCGCCGTGCCGCCGTTTTGGTTGAAGTTGAAGGAACTGCCGCCCACCGTAAACGTGGTGCCCGCGGAGACCGTGAACGTGCCCAAGTTGGTGAAACTGCCGCCGTTGGTCGAGAGCGATGCCGCGGAAGCCAGCTTGAAGACGCCGGTCGAAGCATTGTTGTTGAAGCCGGCCAGGATGTTATTGTTGCCGAAGTCGAGCATTTGTCCCGCGCCGTTCAGCGTGATGTTGGCGGCGTTGGTGGCAATGGTGGTGCCGCTGGCGCCGAACTGCAGCGTGCCAGTGAGGTTGTAACTACCGCCCGTCAGCGTAGTGCCGGAGAAATTCGTCAGCGCGCCGCCGGCCGTTGTGCCGATTTGCATGGTGTCGCCGGCGCCCACTTCGAGAGTGCCTGTGTTGGTCAGACCCGCCGTGCTCGGCAAAATAATGAGCGGGGCCGCTTGATTGGCGAACAGGGTGCCCGCGTTGGTGATACCCAGATTCGAGATGGTGCCCGAACCTTTGATGGTGCTGTTGTTCTTGAGCGTAGGCAGGGTGCCCAGTCCGGTGAGGAAGCCATTGGTCAAAGTGAGCGATCCCGCGCCGCTCAGGGTGGTGGCGGCGCCCTTGAGATCCAGCGTGCCGTTCACCGCGATAGTGCCGGTGTTGGTATCGGTGGTAGCCGTGGTCAGGGTCAGGGTCGCCCCGGTATCCACCGTGACGGTGCCGGCGTTGGTCATGTATCCTACTGTAGCGGTGTCGGTCGTGTCGTTATTGGCGCCGATGGTCACCGTTGCGCCGGCGTTATTGGTCAGCTTGCCGGTAATCGTGATAGTATTCGCGGCGCCGCCCAAGTTGGAGCCGTTGGTCGAAAGCTTACCGGCATTGGTCAGGCCGCCAGTCACGGTGAGTTTGCCGCCGCTCTCCGCGTCCAGGGTGCCGGAGTTGGTCAGGACCCCGCCGGACGCGATCGTCATGGTCCCGCTGTCCAGGGCGATGGAGCCGGTATTGGAATCCGCGCCGGTAGCGGTAAGCTTAAGCGTCGCGCCCTTGTCGACAGTGACTGTGCCTGCGTTGGCGAGCAGGCCCACGCTGGCCGT
>JBEKPZ010000415.1:0-5963 GCA_049520215.1 Bryobacteraceae bacterium
ATTGGGTACACTCTGTCATAGCAGAAGCCGTTGCCTCCTTGGCCGAAACATCTTCTCGCAAAATATGTTTATGCCATGAAGCGATGGCTTTTGCCACTCTATCGGTGAGAAATCCGGGCTAGTATAGCCCAGGGGAAGAGAGCGATAAGGGCTGCACATCGCTCTGGCCGTACATCGGCAGCGTCGGGGCGCCGGGCGCGCCGGTGCACTCCGTAAGAACCAGCGGATTGTCTTCGCCTTCGACTAGTTGCCCGTGAGCCCCGCGGCGCACAGTTCGCTGAGGGCGAATTCGGCGGCGCGCCGGATATCGGGCTTGTGTTCGGAAAGCGTGCTGATGCTGGGAATGCGGAGCCATGCCTTCAGCCCTTCGAGAAAGGCGGCGTGGTTCTCCTGGTAGTAATTCATGGCAATTGCACCTCAGTGCCATTGTATGTGAATGGCACGCCCTGCGCGCCGGTCTGCCGGTTGTCGGTTAGCCTTTCTTCTTCGCCGGCTTGGGCTTGAGGCTCTTGGCGTATTCGTAGCTCATCTTGAAGTAGGGTTTCAACTCATTTGTCTTCGCCAAGAGAACGTCGGGGACGGTCACGTACTCCTTTTGAACGATCCGATATGCCTCGAAAAGCTTGGTCTTATACTTCGCCAGAAACTCCTCTCGTTCACCCTTTGGAAGCCTGAGGGCCATGGCGCCGGAGGCGTGGAGGTAGCTGAACATATTCCCGTTGAGCGACGTATAGGGAACGGATGCGCCCTTGCGCTCGATGTCGGGAATTGTGGCGACCAGCTTCTCGTACAGCTCCAGCTTTTCGGGAGGAACATTATTCTTCTTGGTAGTGCTCATTGCGCTTCGCCGAGAGCCTCGCGCGCCTGCTCCACATACGACGCGGCCACCAGCAGCCGGAATCCACCGCCGGCCGCGGTGTCGTCCTCCAGGAAGGCCGGAATCGCGGCCGATTGCAACACGGCCCGCGCTGTCTTGGCCTCCTCGCGCGACGTGAAGATAGCGGCTGGGGACAGATCTTCCTCTTCCTCGCGCTCTACCTCTTCCTGGATGGCTTCCTCCGGCGGGTCTTCCGGTTCAGGCCGCGCGGCCACCACTGCGGGTCGAAGAGTGGGCCGAGGCGGTGTCGCCGGCAGACGCCGCCGCGCGAGTTCGGCGTCGTAGCACGGCCGTGCGACCTCCGACAGTTCCTCCCTGACGAGCGAACGCAACTCCTCGTCGGGCATCTCGGCGTACAGCCGCTTGAAATCGGCGGCGCTGAATTTCATGAATCCTCCGGGAAACCGTGTATTGTAGCGCTTTCGGCAGCTTCACAGGCTAAAGCCTGTGCTACCAGGAAACGGCGCTCGGGCTCGGAGCACGGGCAGTCCAGGGCGGCGCGAAAGCAGGCCGCGGCTTCCGTGCGCCGGCCGAGTTCCAACAGCAGATGCCCGCGCACTGCAAGCAACAAGTAGTAATCGCGCAGCTTGGGATCGCTCTCCAGCGGCTCGATCGCGGCCAGCGCCTCCGCCGGGCCGCGCACTTTCTCGACCGCCACCGCGCGATTCAGCGCCACCACCGGCGAGCGGTTCAACGCCAGCAACTGATCGTATAAATCGAGAATCATGGGCCAGTCCCGCGATTGCGGATCGACGGCCCGCGCGTGGGTCGCCGCGATGGCCGCCTGCACGTGATATTCGGAAACCTCGTCGCCCGAGATGGAGCGATCGAAATGTTGGAATCCGAGGCCGATCAAACGCTGGTCCCAGCGGCTGCGATCCTGGTGCTCGAGCAGGATCAGGTCGCCCGATTCGTCCACACGCGCGGGCAGGCGGGCAGCCTCCAGCGCCATCAGGGCGACCAGCGCATCCACACGCGGCTCCGCGATGGAGGAGGCCGCCACCAAACGGCCCAGCCGCAGCGCTTCCAGGCACAGATCCTGGCGGATAAGGTCCTCGCCGGCATGCGCGGCATAGCCTTCGTTGAACATGAAATAGACGACTTCGAGCACGGAATCGAGGCGCTGCTTCAGCTCGGGTCCGCGGGGCATATCGAGCGTCAGACGGCCATCGCGGATCTGGCGCTTGGCGCGTACCAGGCGTTGCGCGATAGCGGCATCGTCGGCGAGGAAGGCGCGGGCGATCTCGCGCACGCCGAATCCGCCCACGGTTTTCAGGCTCAGGGCGACGCGTGCATCGCGCGGGATCTCCGGATGGCAGCACATGAAGATCATGCGCAGCTCGTCGTCGCGAAGCTGCTCTTCCAGGTCAGGGTCGTTGGACGCCGCCTCCACCGAGTGGGAGAGTTCGGCTACGATCGCGTCGGTCTTCTCGCCGAGGAAGCGGTTGCGGCGCACCGCGTCGATGGCGATATTGTGGGCTACGCGGAAGAGCCATGCGGCGGCGTTTTCGGGAACGCCCTGGTAGGGCCATGTCTGGAGCGCGCGCAGCATGGCCTCCTGCACGGTCTCTTCCGCCAATTCCAGATGGGCCGGGCCGAGCAGCCGCGTGAGATGCGCGACCATTCGGCCCGCCTGTTGCCGGAACAAGTGCTCCAGCAAAACTCCGGTATCGGAAGATGCGCCTAGGTTCCCCAGACGTGCCTTACCTCGATGGTGCCGCCGTGCTCCAGGGTCGGGTGATCCAAGGCCAGGCGAACGGCTTCATCGTAGTCGGCGGCTTCGATGGTATAGTAGCCGCCCAGGACCTCTTTGGTTTCGCTATAGGGGCCGTCGCTGGTGCGTATCTGTCCTCCCGCGGAACGCATTACCTTGCCGGCGTCCATCCCCAATCGGTGTGCGTCGCGGGTGAAAGGCTTCTTCGTCCAGGCCATGTACTTCTCGGTTGCCTTCTGCATTTCCTCCGGGCTGAGCCGTTCCCAGCCGGAGGGATCGTCGTAGAGCAAGAGCATGAATTGTGCCATCGTTTTCTCCTATTTTACGCGCGTGTATTGCGCGGTTTCGGCCATCTTTCGTTGACCGTTTTCGTAGAACTCCCATTCGCTGCTGAAGTGGTCATGATCGGCCAGGCGGATCTTGGCATTGTGCATATGCCCGCCGCCCGGCGCGAGATTGGTGGCATCCAGAAACTCGAAAGCCACTTCTCCGGTTTCGGGATTGAACGCGCGCGCCTGCATGCGCGGCTGGTTGCCGGCCGTGCAGTAGTGGGTCAGCAGCAAGCGGTCGCCGTCCAGGTAGTAGACGGTGAGCATGGCCGGCATCTTTTCGCCCGATTCCTTTTCCACAAGGGACGTGCCGCCGGCGATGAGTTCATAGCTGACATGGACTTTGCCCATTTGCGTGTCGGCTTCCCACTCGCCCACCAAAGTTTTGAGCCGGGCGTAGGCCGCCGGACCGGCGGAAGCTTCGGATTTCGGGCCAGCCGCCTGCACATTGGTGACGGCGGCGGCCGCCAGCATTACGGTTGCAATAACAAGGATGTGTCGTTTCATTTGGTTTTCTCCTCTGGGTGTTGGGTGTTGCAGCCTTATAACGAACGGAGACGCGCAAAATCGACAAGGGCCGCGAAAAAATCTGAGCGAAACGGCGTAACGGAGCGTCCAATCATAGATAACACATGCTCTCCCGCACTTTCCTCGCCGGTTTTCTGTTCGGAGCGGCTGCGTTCGGGCAGCTCGCTTCGTTTCCCAAGCCAGCATACTTCCGCGAGACCTTCGCGAGGCCGATCACGAAGGTGGAACTGAAGGCTCCGGTGCGGCTGCCGGATTACGTGGTGGGCGGCAAGCTGGAATTGTCGCTGCGCTCGTACCTAGAGCTGGTGATGGCGAACAATACCGATATCGCCATTCAGCGGCTCACGGTGGATGTGGCGCAAAATGCCATCACGCGCGCGTTCGCGGCGTTCGATCCGCTGGCCACCGCCAGCTTCAGCGGCACGGAGCAGCGCTCGACAGCGGGCGATCCTAACATCGCCGGCGCCAGCACGCTGGTGACAACCACCGAGCCCGCCAGTTTTACCTACAGCCAAACCCTGCCGACCGGCTTGAATTATCAGGTTGGTTTCTTTGCGCAGAAGTTCGCGACTAACAGCAGCAATTACGATTACAATCCCTACCTGAACTCCAGCCTGGGGGTGAACATCTCGCAGCCCCTGATCAAGAATCGCGGCACGTATATCAACCGCGTGCCCATCATGGTGGCCAGCAGCCGCCTGCGCAAGACGGAGTACGATCTGAAGGCTAGCCTGCTGCAACTGGTCAGCGCCGCCGAGAACGCCTACTGGGACACGGTGCTGGCGCGCGAAAACCTGCGCGTGGCCGAGAGCGCTCGCGACTTGGCGGACCAGGCCCTGAAACGCGCACGGCGCGAACTGGAATTGGGCGCGCTCTCGCCGCTGGACATTTTCAACCCGGAGCAGCAGTACGCTACCTCGCAGATCGGTGTTTCGCAGGCCCAGTACTTCCTGAAGCAGACCGAGGACGCGCTGCGCAGGCAGATGGGGGCCGATCTGGACCCGCAGATCCGCACGCTGCCCATCGTACTGAGCGAGACTGTGGGGCCGGAAGTGGACGCGCCGCCGATTGACGCCGAGAAAGAAGTGCGGAAAGGCATAGCGGCCCGGCCGGACCTGAAGTCGGCCATCCAGAGTCTGGACATCGACGATCTCGGGATCAGGCAAACGAAGAACGAACTCCTCCCGGATCTAGAGCTTACCGCGGGCTACACCACACAGGGGCTGGGGGGGATCTTCTATCCCGGTAACGGTCAGGCCCCCATTCCGGGCGGTTTCGGCGACTCCTTGAGCCAGATGTTCAGCTTCGGCTACCCGATGTACTCTATCGGCCTGACGCTGACGCTGCCGATCAAGAATCACCAGGCGTCGGCGGACATGGCGGATGCGCTAGTGACGAAGAAGCGCGACGCCCTGAACGTGCGCACGGTCGAGCAGCAGGTGCGCTTGGACGTGCTGACGGCAGTGAGCCAGGTCGAGTCCAGCAAAGATGCCATGAAGCTGTCTGTGGTGGCGCAGGATTTCTCCCGGAAGTACATGGAAGCGGAGCAGAAGAAGTACGAATTGGGCAACAGCACCATCTTCTTCGTGCTGCAGGCGCAGGGCGCGCTGGTCACGGCTGAATCGAGCGTGGTGCAGAATTCGGTGGGCTACCGGCGGAATTTGATGAATCTGCTGCTGCGAACGGGCGATTTACTGGAGGAGCGGGGAATCGCGGTACGGTGAGCGGTGCGGTTAAGCGAAGCGGTGCAGCCGAAAGGTTCAATCTGAAAACACCTTCGCAATCTCGATACTGCCTTCCAGCGGCTCCGGCAGGGGCACTAACGACTGGCGATCGAACACAACCGTCCTTCGATCTGGCGTAGTCACCATCACAATCTGCCGTTTGGGATCGACGGTCCAAAATGAGACGCAGCCATTCGCGAGACAAATGTCTTGCCGCTCCAGAATCTCATCCATCGTGTTACTTGGCGAGAGAACCTCAATCACTAACTCGGGCGAACCCATCAGATATTCGTCGTCGTCAGTGGCGGCATCCCGTTCGACAGAGACGCAAGCAACGTCGGCTTGCCAGACTTCATGTTCGGGCGTCGGGCGAAAAGCCATCTCCATTTGCACAACGCCAGTGTCGCCAACCAGCCGCTTCAGCAACATCATGATTCGGTCCTGAATTCTTTGGTGACCGCGTTTTGGTGGCGGCATTACGATAACCTCTCCGTGATGCAATTCAATGTGACCTTCCTGCGGTTCTGGTAGTTTCAGGAACTCTTCAACAGAAAGCAACGCTGTGTGTACGCTCATTGCGGATCTCCGTGCTCCATCATTTTACCACTGGCTCTTGAACCGCCAGCCCCACTCGCCCGTGCCGGTCAGCTCGAACCCTTTGTTAAGCGATCTAGTACTACTGGGTCACTAAATAAAACACTTTGGTGTAGAATTGTTTTGTGGGATCACGCCTTTCCGCGCCAGGCCCACAAGAGAAACGCTTCGCGGCATATATAGAGGGCCTGGCGAAC
>JBEKPZ010000416.1:0-7925 GCA_049520215.1 Bryobacteraceae bacterium
AAGGAAACCATGACGATTCGTATCGAACCCGAGGTTCGCAGCTCTCTGGACGCACTCGCCGCCGCCGCGGATCGCGACCGGACCTGGATCGTGAACCAGGCCCTGACGGCGTACATCGAAACTCAGAGCTGGCAGATCGAACATATTCGGCAGGGCTTGCGTGAAGCCGATGCTGGGAAGTTCGCATCCGCCCGCGCCGTGAACCAGGTCATGGATCGCCTGCGCCGCAAATGACGGTTCGCTGGACGTCAACAGGTCTCCGCGACCTGGAATCCTTGCACGCCTATGTGGCCGAGCATAGCGAACACGGCAGTGACGAAGCCGCAGCCAAGACAGTGGAAAGAATCCTAGCCGGGCTGGAGGCTCTCGAACGCTTCCCTGCAATGGGCCGCAGAGGGCGCGTGGCAGGCACTCGCGAATTAATCGTCTCTCCATTTATTGTTGCTTACCGCGTGAAGAGAGACGCTATCGATGTCGTGGCGATCATCCACGGCGCACGACGTTGGCCGGACTCCTTCTGAGCAGCTACTGCCGCTTGCCGATCGCCAGGTGGCTATGGTGCCGGCTATAGCCGAAATAGATGCACAACCCGATCGCCAGCCAGATCACCAGCCGGTACCAGGATTGGTGGTCGAGCGAGGCCATCATGGCCAGACAGACCAGAATGCCGAGGATGGGCACCACGGGCACGAACGGCGTGCGATAGGGACGCGGCAGGTCCGGGCGCGAGCGCCGCATTACCATAATCCCAAAGCACACGATCACGAAGGCCAGCAGCGTGCCGATGCTGGTCATTTGTCCCAGCTTTGAAATCGGCAGGAAACCCGAGAACAGCGAAACGAAGGCCATGAAGATGAGATTGCACCGCCAGGGTGTGCGGAACCTGGGGTGCACGTCGGAAAACACCTTCGGCAGCAGGCCATCGCGCGACATGGAGAAGAACACGCGCGATTGCCCGAGCAGCATGACCAGAATCACCGAGCTATAGCCGGCGATGATCCCGATCACAATCGTGATTTGCAGCGCCTGGCTGGGAAACTGCTTGATGACCGTGGCCACTGGCGATGCGTCGCCTTTGAAGATCTTGTAATTCACCATGCCGGTGAGCACATGGGCGAATAGCACATAGAGAATGGTACAGACGGCCAGCGAACCGATGATCCCGATGGGCATGTCGCGCTGCGGCTTGCGCGCTTCCTGGGCCGCCGTGGAAACCGCGTCGAACCCGATGAACGCGAAGAACACCACGGCAGCCGCACGCATCACGCCGCTGATGCCGAACTCGCCAAACTTCCCGGTGTTGGGCGGGATGAAGGGGGTGTAATTGGCCCGGTTGATATAGGCGAAACCCACGGCGATCACGATGATCACGATCACCACTTTCACCGCCACGATCACCCCGTTCACCCGCGCCGATTCCTGAATGCCGACGATCAGTAGCGTCGACATCAGGCAGATGATAATGACCGCCGGCAAATTGATGATGCCCGGTGTCGGGTCGAAGGGACAGTTGACGAAGCTGGGCGGCAGCGTGATACCGAGCGTGTGAAACAGTTTCACCACGTAGCTCGACCAGCTCACCGAAACCGTGGCGGCGCCCACCGCGTACTCCAGCACCAGGTCCCATCCGATGATCCAGGCGAGCAGTTCCCCCATGGTCGCCATGGTCGCGTACGCGTAGGTGTACGCGCTGCCGGCAATCGGAATCATGGTGGAGAACTCGCTGTAGCACATGCCCGCGAAAGCGCAGCCGATGGCCGCCACCACGAACGAGAGGACCACCGCCGGCCCCGCGTTCTCTGCCGCCGCGATGCCGGTCAGCGAAAACAGGCCCGCGCCGATAATGGCGCCGATACCAAGCGCAATCAGATTTATCGGGCCCAGCGTACGCTTCAGTGAGTGTTCGCTCTCGTCGGCCTCGGATTTGATGCGTTCGAGCGACTTCGTCGCGGTGAGATTCATATCTTCCCAACCGGCGGTGCCGTTTGTTGTTGCAGACGGCTATGGTGGCGGCTGTAGCCGAAGTAAACCACCAGCCCGATCGCCAGCCAGATAATCAGCCGGGCCCAATTAATCCATCCGAGCTTATACATCATATATCCGTTGAAACCGATGCCGAGAATCGGAACCAGCGGCACCCAGGGCGTCCGAAACGGTCTCGGCTGTGCCGGGTTGGTCTTGCGCAGCACCATGATCGCGATGCATACGATGACAAATGCCAGCAGCGTGCCGATGTTGACCATCTTGCCGATATCGTCGATCGGCGTCAGGCTTCCCACCACCGCGGCCAGCAGCCCGACGAGGATCGTGTTTTTCCAGGGCGTCCGGTACTTCGGATGAACGGCCGCGAAGAACTTCTTCGGCAGCAGCCCGTCGTTCGCCATGGAGTAGAGCACGCGCGTCTGGCCCAGCAGCATCACCAGCATGACGCTGGTCAGGCCGGCCAGCGCGCCGAACGTAATGACGTGCGACGCGGCGGTCAGTCCGCGGTCCAGAAAGGCCCGCGCGATGGGCGCTTCAATGTTTACCTCACGCCAGGGAACCATTCCGGTGAGTACGCCCGCCACCAGAATATACAAGACGGTGCACACCAGCAGCGAGGCGATGATGCCGATCGGCAAGTCGCGCTGCGGGTTCTTGGCCTCCTGCGCGGTGGTGGACACGGCGTCGAATCCGATATACGCGAAGAAGATGTATGCGGCGCCGGCCCCGATGCCGGAAAAACCGTTGGGCGCAAACGTACTCCAGCTCGTCCCCCAGTTGGCCGTGTTCACGTAGTGGATTCCTATAGCCACCACGAACAGCACCACCGACACCTTGATTACGACGATCGCCGTGTTGAAGCGGGCGCTCTCCTGAATGCCGATTACCAGAATCGCGGTAACCACCAGGGCGATGACAAACGCCGGCAGGTTAAACCCGACTGGAACGCCGAAAACCGTGGGCGCGTTCAACAGTTCCGTGGCCCGCCGCATCAGTTCCGGCGAGTGCGCCCCCATCACGTCGGTAACCCTGTTGAGAAAAGCCTGCGTGCCCGGCACCAGGCTCGGATCGGCCGCCTGCGCCATCTGCCGTGCGACGATGTTTTCCGCCGTCCGCAGTGCGGTCCAGTGGTCGTACGCCAGCCACAGCGGCATCTTGATGTGGAAGATGTTCAGCATCTCGATGAAGTGGTTCGACCAGCCGGACGAAACGGTGCTGGCGCCCATGGCATACTCCAACGTCAGATCCCAACCGATGATCCAGGCGAACAGCTCTCCCAATGTGGCATAGGCGTACGTATAGGCGCTTCCGGCCAGCGGGATCATCGCGGCAAATTCGGCGTAACACAGACCGGCGAAGGCGCAGCCCGCACCCGACAGGACGAACGACAGCATCAGCCCCGGTCCCGCGTATTGCGCTCCCAATCCGGTGAGCACGAAGATCCCGGCGCCGATCACCGCGCCTACGCCGAGAGCCGTCAACTGAAATGGCCCCAGCGTACGCTTCAGGCTGTGCTTGCCGGTCTCCTGAGCTTCGCTCAGCAGAGCTTTCATCGGCTTGGTTGCGAACAGGTTCATATCAGACCTCTGATTTCGGTTTCCAGATAAAATACACGGGCACGCCCAGCAGCACGATAATCAGCCCGGGCCAGGTGTAACTCGGTTTGTAAGCCAGCAGCAGGACTTCGATGGCCCCCGCCGCCACGATGTAAATCGCCGGCAGAATCGGATAGCCGAATGCCTTATACGGCCGCTCCAGATCGGGGCGCGTGCGACGCAGCACGAAGATACCGGCAATGGTCAGGATATAGAAAACTAACACGGCGAAGATCACATAGTCCAGCAGATCGCTGTAGGTGCCGCTGAGCGTCAGCAGCATGGCCCATGCGCCCTGGATGGCCAGCGCGAACACCGGCGCATGATGGCGCGCACCCAGCGTGCCTGCCTTGCGGAAGAATAAGCCGTCGAGCGACATCGCATAATACACGCGCGCGCCCGCCAGGATCAGGCCATTCACGCAGCCGAAGCACGAAACCATAATGGCGGCGGCCATAATCCCCACCCCGGCCGGGCCCAGAATCTGCTTCACCGCGGCGGTGGCCACGCGGTCTTCCGGCGCGTGCTGGATGGCTTCGAGCGGCAATACGTTCAGATACACGCAGTTGGCCGAGATGTAGAGCGCCATCACGATGGCCACGCCCAGCGCCAGCGATATCGGCAGGTTGCGCCGCGGATTGCGCACCTCGCCGGCGGTGAACGTCACGTTGTTCCAGGCGTCGGCCGAGAACAGCGATCCGACCATGGCCACGCCCACCAGCCGCACCACGTGCATGCTCCAACCCGCGCCATCCCAGAAGTGTCCAAAATTGCGAGCGATGGCTCCCGGGTTGCGGCCCAGCAGAAACCCGATGGCCACCAGTCCCAGCAGCGCGGCGGTCTTGGCAATCGTGAAGACGTTCTGCACCATCGCGCCGGTGCGGATGCCGCGCATATTCACCGCCGTCAGCAGTCCCACGATCGCGATGCCCACAAGCTGCAGCGAGGTCAGCCCGGCCTTCCCGCTGCCGATCAAGTGGTTTTGCGCGGAGATCCACGGCACAAAGACCCCAGCGAACTTGGCGAAGGCCACCGCCACCGCGGCGATAGTGCCGGTCTGGATCACCAGGAACAACGTCCAGCCGTAGAGGAAGCCGCTCAGCGGCCCGAACGACTCGCGCAGATAAACATATTGGCCGCCCGCGTGCGGCATGGCCGCCGCCAGTTCGCCGTAGCTGAGCGCCGCAATCAAAGTGAGCGCGGCTGTGGCCACCCACGTCATCAGCAGCAACCCTGGCGAATTCACCTGCCGCGCGATATCGGCGGACACAATAAAGATGCCCGAGCCGATCATCGATCCCACCACCAGCGTGGTCGAGTCCAGCAGCCCGAGACCCTTGACCAGGCCCGTCTTTACTTCGTTGCTAGTCGTTGCCATTCTTCCATCCGCTGGCGCAAAATTACGCTGGTCAGCTCGGCGGGTAGCAGGTCTCCAATCACTGCCACGGAATCCGCGCCGGCCGCCCACACCCCCTCCGCCGTCTCCCTGGTGATGCCGCCGATCGCCACCAGCGGCTTCTCCACCAGCGCTCGGCACTCCTTTAAAGCTTCGATCCCCGTCACCGGACCCGGGTTTCGTTTGGATGCGGTCGGAAATACCGGACCGAATGCCAAGTAGTCTACCGGCTCGCCGCCCGCAGCGCAAACCTGGGGCGCGTTGTGGCTGGAGAATCCGATTACGGCATCCGAACCCAGCAACCGGCGTGCGTCCCGCGGCGGCAGATCGTCTTGCCCGACGTGCAGGCCGGCCTCCAGCAGCATCGCGATATCGGCCCTATCGTCTACGATGAACAAAGCGCCCGCCTCCCGGCACATCCGTGCAATCTCCCGCGCCGCGTCGAACACCGCGCGCCCCCAATGCTGCTTGTGCCGCAATTGCAGAATCCCCGCGCCTCCCTCCAACCACGCCGCCGCCGCGCGCGTGAGCGAAAACTCCCGCGCATCGAGCGCCCCGGTATCTAAAATCGGATAGATCCGCGGCAGCCTCATTCATGGCCCAGGTTCCGGTCGAAGAACTCCGTCGCCCGCCGGAATGCGTCGATCAGCGTCTCGTCCCGCACGAAGATGTGGCTCTCCTCCGGATAGTAGATTTCCGAAAAATCCTTTCCCTCGTGGATCAGCTTCTCACTAAGCTGCACCGTATCCTGGAACATTACGTTATTGTCCACGATTCCGTGCACCATGAGAAACGGATTCTTCAGCAGGCTCGAAAAATGAATCGGCGAGCTGCGCCGGTAGGCCTCGGGATACTCTTGCGGCTTGCCCAGCCTTTGTTCCGTATAGCCGGCGTTGTAGTTCTCCCAGTCGTTCACCGACGAAAACGACGCGCCCGCGCGGAATGTGTCGGGCGCCAGAAACATCGCCATGGCGGTCATGAAGCCGCCATAACTGGAGCCCCACATGCCGATGCGCTGCATGTCGATGTTGCCGAGGCTGCGCAGGTAGTCCACCCCGCCCAGCACATCGTCCAGATCCGGTCCGCCCATGTGCAGATAGACGCCCGTGCGCCAATCGCGGCCATAGCCGGAGCTGCCGCGATAATCCAGGTCGAGCACCACGTATCCTCTGTTCACCAGCGAGCAGTTGAAAACATAGCGCAGCTCCTGGTAGGCGCCCCACTGCTTCAATATGCTGGTCGCGTAGCCGGACCCGTGAATGAAGAACACCGCCGGGCGCGGCTTCTGGCCGCGGTCTTCGGGCCGATAACCTTGCGGCAGGAACAGCCGCGCCGCCACCGGCTTGCCATCGCCGCGTGACGGGAAGCTCACGAAGCGCGATTCCGGCCACGCGTAATTGGCGAACTCCGCGCGCGGCGATGTGGTCACGCGGTGGCCGGCCACGTACAGATCGAACGGATTCTTCCCGTCCGCGATCATCATGGCAATATCGCCGCCGTCCTCGGAAACGATGCCGATATTCAACCCTTCGCGCGACGACAGCGTCTCCTTGCCCGATCCATCCGGGTGGATGCGATAGAACTGCCGCTCGGCGGTGCCGGCTTCGGTCGAAGCGAAATAGATGAAGCCGCCCGCCCACTGCGGCTCGTGCCCGAAGGAGCGGTCGTTATCCACCTGCCATCGGCCGCGCGTGAGCTGCCGCGCCTCGCCTCCGTCTTTCGCAACGATATACAAGTGCGACCAGCCATCGCGCTCGCTCGAGAACAGAATGCGGCTGGAGTCGGGCGACCAAGCCGCGAAGAACGGCTCCACCCATGCCGCGTCCTTGTCTTCCGCCACCACGTGCGCCTTGCCGCTGACTGGATCGTTCACCAGAATGGCGGCCTGCTTCAGATTCGGATGCACGGCGGTGCGCAGGACAGAGCGCGAATCGGGCGACCACTGCGGCGTGCCGAAAGACAAGACCTTATCGCCCCAGGGTCCCGGCTCCAGGGCCACCGGCGCACCGCCCTCGGCCGGAGTGACGTAGACCTTCACTTCGGTTGCCGGATCGCCCGGCAGCGTGCGCGGGAAACTATTCGCGGTCACCAAGCGCCCCGCATAGTTGGGCAGCAGCAGCTTGCGCCCGGCGCCCGCGCGCACGGTATAGAGGAAGCGCTTGCCGTCTGGCGACCAGCGCCATCCGCCCAGCGATACGCCTTCGCCCTCGATCTCCGTCACCTGCCAGAGCGCCCCGGTGTGCAGATCCTGCACGAAGAGTTGCCCGTCGCGCGAGAAGGCCAGCTTGTTTCCGTCGGGCGAAAAGGCCGGATTGGTTTCGGCGGTCTTGGTGCGCGTCAGCCGGAAGGGCGAGGCATTGCCCGACGTGCCCGATGTGCCCGAGGTGTCCACCAGGTACAGATCGCCGTGATACGAAAACGCGGCGCGCGAGCCATCCCGCGAGACGTCGAAATCGCCGATGCCTTCAGCCGGCTCCAGGTACTGCTTCTGCCGCTCGTCTTTTTCGGCAAAAGCACGTGTCCCTGTTTCGACCATGCCGCTTTCGCCGGCTGCGTACCCCAGGCGAACGGCCGGCTGAACAGCCGATCCAGCGGCCACGGCTCGGCCCCCAGGGAACACGCAAAGAGAGCGAGAATGGCGGCAAATCGCATGTGGTGGCGATTGCCAAGATTATCACACCATGGGTCCGCAGGTGCGGCGCCCGCTCCTTTTAAGATGCGAGCCTGCCGGCCTACGGCCGGTGGACCGGCGAGGGCGCCGGTCCGCGAGCGAGGGCGCCCGCCCCACTGGCCCGCGCGTCTTCTTTGCTTTTGGTGGCCCGCAGGGCCAACAGTCGCGCCTGCTACACACTGACCACCGGACACGGCGATTGCCGGATGATGGAATAGGCGTGGCTGGTAAGCCGCCCCAGAACACCGGCATCCGCGCCACGGCCGATCACCAGCAGGTC
>JBEKPZ010000417.1:0-6695 GCA_049520215.1 Bryobacteraceae bacterium
ACGAACAGGAAGCGCGTCACTCCGCTGAGGAAAAACATGGGTACGAAAACGATGCAGATACAGAGCGTGGATACAAACGCCGGCACCGCGATCTCTTGCGCGCCGTGCAGGATGGCCTCCCGCAGATCCTTGCCCAGCAGGCGGTTGCGCTCGATGTTCTCGATCTCCACGGTAGCGTCGTCTACCAGGATGCCCACCGCCAGCGCCAGCCCGCCCAGCGTCATCAGGTTCATGGTTTCACCCAGTGCGCTCAGGCAAATCACCGAAACCAGGATGGCAAGCGGGATCGAAATGGCGATGATCAGGGTGCTGCGCCAGTTGCCCAGAAAAAGCAGGATCATAGCGGCCGTGAGGCAAGCCGCGGTCAGGGCTTCGCGGATGACGCCCTGCACGGCCGCGCGCACGAAGATAGATTGGTCGAACAATGGTGTGATTTTCAGCTCCGGCGGCAATCCATCGGCCATATTTGACAATGCCGCCCGTACATCGTGTACGATCGCCAGCGTGGACGCTGAGCCGGTCTTGTATACGCTGAGCAGCGCGCTGCGGTGACCATCCTGCCGCACGATATTGGTCTGCGGCGAGAAGCCGTCGCGTACGTGCGCCACATCGCGGATATAAGTGGTCGCGCCGTTGACGGTCTTCACCGGCAAATCATTCAGCTCGTTGATAGTCTGCGTGCTGCCGTTCATTTCCACTTGATATTCCAGCGGCCCAAGCTTGGCCGTGCCGGACGGCAGAATCAGATTCTCCGCACTGACGGCGTTCACCACATCGGTCGGCGACAGACCCTTGGCTTGCATAGCCGCCGAATCGATATCGATGGAGACCAGCCGCATCTTTCCGCCATACGGCCAGGGAACGGCCGCTCCCTGCACAGTCGCCAATTGGGTCCGGATCGTGTTGGCGCCCACATCGAACAACTGCTGCTCGCTCAGACGCGCGCTGCTCAGGCCGATCTGCAGCACCGGCACGGTCGACGCGCTGTAGCTCAGAATGAGCGGCGCCGTAGTCCCCGGCGGAAGCTGGCGAAGCTGCGTCTGGCAGATCGCCGTGACTTGCGCCAGCGCGGTCGCAATGGTCACCGACGGCCGGAAAAACAGCTTGATCACGCCGACGCCGTTGTAGGACTGCGACTCCATGTGCTCGATATCGTTGACCGTAGTGGTGATGCTGCGCTCGGTGATGGTGACGATGCGATCCGACATCTCTTCCGGAGGGAAGCCATCGTAATTCCAGATCACGCTCACCACCGGTATCCCGATATTCGGAAAGATATCGGTCGGGGTACGCAGAATCACCAGCGGGCTGACCAGCAGAATCAACAGCGCCAGCACCACGAAGGTATAGGGGCGATTCAGAGCTACTCTTACGATCCACATTCAGGCATCCTTGGCGATAAGGAATGCATTTGCGAGACCGCTTGGATGTCATTGAATTTGAATGGGCAGGCCGGAGTGGTCCGCTCTGTGCCGACGGGTTTGCCTCGCGGATTCGCGAGATCTCGCGATTGGGGGCGCAGTGCAGGCAGCCTAGGGGTGGGCTAAAGCCGGACCCGTTCGCGGTCGACCTGCATCTGCCGAAAATCGGCTGGACTCCGGATGGAATTTCCCTCTCGCTCGCCACGGCCACGGCGCGTCCGCCCCGGAATGGACCGATGTTGCGATACTTCAGTTCCTTGAGGGCGGTGAGATCCACTTGGGCACAGAGTGTGGCGGCCGATAGGAGGCAGATGGAGAGGGTCCGCATAGCAGGGTTATGGCAGATCATTTTGGGGTTGGGCGGGATCGCTCGATGCGGGTGGCGGTGGCCCATGGGGATGGCGCTTGGCATTTTGTGCCACACGAAACCAATTTCTGATAAAGCTTTTAGTTTCATTGTATTGTAGTGGCCCCGAAGGCCGCGGCCCGGACACTTTTTGGATTTCGGAAGACGGCGGCGGGGCCGGGCTAGCTATTTGTGCCGGACGAAACCAATTTTTTATAACCCATTTGGATTCAAGGTCTCCGGGCGGCTTTCCAAATGGTGGATGGGATCCCCGCAAGGGTTCCTGTGGGGACGCTGTTTTGGTGACTTCCGGCAGGGACACGTGGGGTGTTCTCAATCTCAGGAGAGCATGGGGCGAGGCGGAAGCGGGCATACAAAGCGCGCAAGTTGCTCAGGTATTGGGGGAAATTTTGTGGCGTTGCGCGTGAACGCCCACGGCGCGGGTTTCTCAGAGCGGCACTTTCCAGAAATCTCTTGCGGAGCCGCTTCCACTAGACGCGCGTGATGCGTCAAATGAACTTGAAACCTGGCCTCTGCCCACTCATCGAGCCTTTAATTCGGTGTCCCGAGGCCTTTTCGGCCCCTTCGTCCGGGTCTTTCCGCGAGTCTTCGGTGCTCCCGGGGGGACCTGCACCAGCCGTCCGAATCGCGGAGGCACGGCGGCTGCACTGACGATCGGGCCGGCAGCCACTGGCCTTTTCCGGCGAGCATCCACTTGCAGATTCAGACCTTCCAGAGCGCGCGCACCGAGCAGTTGGAGATCGCCGGCTTCGGCGAAAACGACTTCGTCCACGGTCTCGGACTTATCCACCATAAGCACGGCGTAGCCAACTGAGCGCGTAATGATCTGGCCGTTCGCCAACTGAAATTGGAGATCCTTCTTGCGCCGCTCAATCCCGATCGTCTCCAATGCCGTCGCGTCGATCCACGTGGACTCGGCACCCGTGTCGACCATCAGGCGCCGAACGGCGGTTGACTTGGACGTCACCGGATTGAGGACCCGGCAACCAACGTAAAAAAGTCCCATCTATCCGCAATGATAACGCGAGGAATCCCGGCCCGCGGATTTGGCGCAATCTGGCGGCCCGAACAGCGGATGCTGTGAGAGATCATTCTCGCAGGCGAAGTCGGAACCCACGGAGGGCCAATCCAACCGTCGCGCGTTATTTGGGCAAGTTGAACATAACGTTCTCAAGTCAGTGGCGTGTCAGTCACCACTCTTGCGGATCCGCGGCAGAACAACACTTCGCCGCCCGAGCCAAGCTGAACGGAGGGTCACTGGGCGGGCGAGCTTTATTTCGACCTGGGCTGCCTGGGTTGATAGCGAATCTTCCTTGCCTGGATCTGCGGCAAGACGTCATCGTGTTTCTGGCCCTCGATGATGTCTTTTAGATGAATCTGACCGTCCTCGTATTGCACGTGAAGGCGCCACCCAGAGATCTTGTCGATATCGGCCCGGTATACGGGTTCTTTGTAGCCAACCACGCGGTGAAGACGTGTCTTCGGAAATTTCCGCGTGCGGTGACACTCATGATCCTCCAGTTCGGCCAGTGCTTCAAGGAACCCGATCTTCAGCCCTGTAGGAAGCGTCTTCTGGGCATCGTAGATCACTCCCCAGGCATCCAAGAGAGCGCTGGTGCGAGCCACTATAAAGACCCACCGTTCCTTTGGATCTGGTTGCGGTATAGGCAACTGGCAACAGAACGATACGCGCGATCCAGTTCGTTGTGGTGGACCGCCCTAAAGAGTGTTACCAACGTTTGGGCGAAGACGGGATCCTCGTCAACCGCCAAGATGAGCCGTATGTCGCGTCCGACGCCCAGGGAATACAAGGATGAGGAGAACCCGCCTTTCAGGTGAATCGCCTGCGGGCGCTTCGCTCGCGCGGAGAAGCCGCCCCGGTTATTCCGGAGCAGGTCATAGCTGCGGCGGAGCGCCACGGCGACGCGCGTACGATCCTCAGAACTCAATCGATGCAGGTCGTTGCGGAATTCCGGCGTCGTCTGTTCGGTAATCGCGATCGGTTCCGCGGATGTAGGCACAGCGTCTCTCCACATCCAGCATATCTCAATGACGCCTGGCCTGCGTGAATTGTCGCGATGTGGGAAGAATACAGATGAGCGAGAAGTCGCCATGACGCGGAATGGGAGCCTGATAGTGCCAGAAGGAATGATGGGCGTGATGCGTCAAGTGAACTTGAAACCTGGCCTCTGGCCGCTCATCGAGCTTTCAATCTGGTGTCCCGAGGCCTTTTCGGCCTTTTCGCCTCTTCGTCCGGGTCTTTCCGCGAGTCTTCGGTGCTCCCGGGGGGACCTGCACCAACCGTCCGAATCGCGGAGGCACGGCGGCTGCACTGACGATCGGGCCGGCAGCCACTGGCCTTTTCATGCGAGCATCCACTTGCAGATTCAGACCTTCCAGAGCGCGCGCACCGAGCAGTTGGAGATCGCCTGCTTCGCCGAAAACGACTTCGTCCACGGTCTCGGACTTATCCACCGTAAGCACGGCGTAGCCAACTGAGCGCGTAATGATCTGGCCGTTCGCCAACTGAAATTCGAGATCCTTCTTGCGCCGCTCAATCCCGATCGCCTCCAATGCCGTCGCGTCGATCCACGTGGACTCGGCACCCCTGTCGACCATCAAGAGCCGAACGGCGGTTGACTTGGAAGTCACCGGATTGAGCACCCGGCAACCAACGTAAAAAAGTCCCATCTATCCGCAATGATAACGCGAGGAATCCCGGCCCACAGATTTGGCGCAATCTGGCGGTCCGAACAGCGGATGCTGTGAGCTCATTCTCGCAAGCGAAGTCCGAACCCACGGATGGCCAATCCAACCGTCGCGCGTTTCTCGTCAGGCGACCTTCGGTTCCGCCGATCCAGAGGTGCGGATCGATTGATGTTGCCATACGGCAAGATACCGAGTCGGCCGTCGCGATACGATTGCCATATGAGCTTACTGTGTCGGCCGACCCATCGCGCCATCATTTTGTGTTCGCTTATTGGCGCATTCGGGCCGCCCGTCTCGATTTTCGGTCAGACCACTGAGCTTGATCGGTTCGTTGGTAGAGACCTCTGGAAGGATCCACTCCCAGAGAGTGAGCAGGCGCACCTGAACCGTGTAGTTGGTGCGGTCCCGAAGGGCGCCATATCAGAACCGGCGCCGTGGCATATCTGGAAGATAGGGCGCAATGGGCCGAGTCGCTACGTCGTGCTCCTCGGTGAGCCGGAAGTAATTGTTCCCGGCGGCTCTTCGGCCTGTGCTCTACTGTTCGATGGCGCCTTGAAGCGTCTCAGCAGTAAGTGCTTCCAGACGGGCTGGCGGATCGACCTGGATACGGCCTCATTGGAGTTCGCAACCGATCTCGCGAGCGACGTAATCGTTCTTCACATGGTTCGCTTCATCAACGGACGTAATGTAGCGAAGGAGTACTTCGCGGTAGGCGGTGACCGTCTTCGATTCGTCCGAATGGAGAACGACGAGGGCGAGGCTGTACAGAACGAATACGTCTACCCTAACTTCGAGATCGGCATTGTTCCGGCAGGGAATACCGAGGAGGAATGGGCCAGCATGCTTGAGTCTGTAGACAAGGCCGATGTGCTTTCTGCACTCGTGTTCTTGGGAGGGAGGCACATCACCGAACCCCAGAGACATTTCGCATCCGAGCCAGCGGAGAGCAAGTACGCAGGGCTGTTCCGGCAACTGATCGGTAGTCCGCGTATTCGTGAGCTGATAGCGCGCCTGCGTCACTCCGAGAATGAGTGGGTTAGGCAAGCGGCGCTACTCGCCCTCCGTGGGCCTCGTGATCGTTTGCTTCAGTAGACCCGGTTTCGCTGCCAGGCGAGAGCGGCGGGCAGTCCATCTCGGCGAGAAGTCGCCAGGTCGGACAAATGCCGCGCACAGCCGAGACAATCTGCGAGTTCCCGGCGTCCTGAGAACCAAACATTTAAATCAAACGCTAACTCCGAGCAACGCAAGAGCGGGGCTGGGAGCCCCGCGCAGGCTACGAGCCTGCCCCACTGCGGAACTTGAACTTATCGATCTTCAACGCCCGGATCTTGGATTCGAGCGTGGACGCCGGCACACGCAGCCGCGCCGCGGCGCCATGTGCTCCGGCTACCCGCCCCTTGGTCTCGGCAAGCGCCGCCTCGATCGATTCCTTTTCCCGCCAGGATGACGCTGCGTTCAATCACATTTTGCAGCTCCCGGATGTTGCCGGGCCAGTGATAACCCTGCAGCAGTTCCATGGTCTGCCGGTCCACCCGGCTGACTTTACGGCCCAAGCGCTCCGCGAAACGCGCCACGAAATATTCCACCAGCGGGGGGATATCGTCACTGCGCTCGCGCAGCGGCGGCACCACCAGCGGAAAAATGTTAAGGCGATAGTACAAATCGCCGCGGAACTCCCGCTGCTCCACCATGGCCGGCAAATTGCGACTGGTAGCCGCCACCAGCCTGACATTGACCTTGATGGTGTGAGTGCTGCCCAACCGCTCGAACTCCTGCTCCTGCAAGACCCGCAACAGCTTGGGCTGCAGCTCCGGCGGGATGTCGCCCACTTCGTCCAGGAACAAAGTGCCCTGGTGCGCCACCTCGAAACGCCCGGTCCTGCGCGCGATGGCGCCGGTGAACGCGCCCTTCTCGTGGCCGAATAACTCGCTTTCAAGCAGCCCCAGCGGAATGGCGGCGCAATTCACTTTCACGAACGTGTGGTCCCGGCGCGCGCTCATATTGTGGATGGCGCGCGCGATCAGTTCCTTGCCGGTGCCGGTTTCGCCAAGAATCAAGACGGTCGAATCCGTGGGCGCCACGATGGCCACTTGTTTCAAAACGTTCTTGAGCGCCGCGCTGGAGCCGACAATCTCCTCGAAGTTCTGCCCGCTGCGGATCTCCTCGTTCAGATAGACGCGTTCCTCGGCCAGCCGCTG
>JBEKPZ010000418.1:0-5907 GCA_049520215.1 Bryobacteraceae bacterium
GCGCCGGTGGGCTGGTTGTCCTCCACCCGGATTTGCGCGCCGTGGTCGGAGAGGATGTGATTGACTATGGCAAGGCCCAAGCCCGTACCGCGGCCCTTGGTGGAGAAGTAGGGCAGGAACAGTTTCTCCTTCTCGTCGGCCGATATGCCGCAGCCGGTGTCGGCGATGAGCAGTTCGACGGTTTCAGCGGCGCCCGCTTGGGTGGTAATGAGCAGGCGCTTCACCAACGCATCCTGCATGGCCTCGGCGGCGTTATCGACCAGGTTCACCACCACGCGTTGGAACTGGTCTCTGTCGATGTTCACCGGGGGCAAATCTCCGGCAAGCTGCACGCGAATGTCGATGCCATCGAGCCGGCCATGGAACACGGCCAGCGCGGCGTCCACCACCTCATTCAGATCGCTGCGCACGGGCTGTGCGGCGGGGAACCGGGCGAATTGCGAGAACTCGTCGACCAGCGTCTTCACCGATTCGACCGAACGCGAAATCGTGCTCGCGCACTCATTCAGGATGCGGCTGTTTTCCGGCGGAAGCTGCAGGCGTTCCAGTTGGCGGCTCATACGCTCGGCCGAAAGCGCCATGGGAGTCAGCGGATTCTTGATCTCGTGCGCCACGCGCCGCGCCACTTCGTGCCAGGCGGCGGCCTTTTGGGCGCGCAGCAATTCGCTGGTGTCCTCCAGCACGATTACGAATCCGGAAGTCAGCGTCTCCTCCAGGGCGGAGACCGTCACCGCCAGATGCAGCGTCTGCCGTTCCGTGCGCATCTCCAGTTGCCGCGACGCCAGGCCCGTGCGCCGCGCGCGCTTCATCAGGTATTTGATTTCGGCCGTGTCTTCTCGCGAGAACAGATCCTCCAGACGCGTGGCGGTGGCCAACTGCGCGGCCGGAAACATGCGGCCCAGCGCGCGATTGACGCGCCGGATGTAGCCATCGGCGCCGATGGAGATGACGCCAGTGGGAATGCTCTCCAGGATGGCCTCGGTGAACCGGCGGCGCGCGTCGAGCTCGAGGCTGTTGGCTTCCAGTTCCTGGGTCATTTCGTTGAAGCCGCGCACCAGGCTGGCCAATTCGTCGATGGCGCGCACCTTGACGCGGTGCTTCAGGTTGCCCTTGCTGACTTCGCCCGCGGCATGCAGCAGCGCGGTGATCGGAATGCCTATCTGCTTGGAGAAAAACAGCGCGATCCAGGTGGCCACGAACAGCACGAAGAGCGTGATCATGGCCATGAACAGCAGGTAGAAGGTGCGTACGTTGCGCCGCGAGCCGGCCAGTTCCGTGAAAGCGCGGACCGATTTATCGATGTCCCGCTGCTTTTCGGTAATGTCGATGGGCACACGGGAAGCCAGTTCGACGGTTCCCTTCAGGGCGCCCTCGATTTCGACGGCGTGCCGGGCGAGCACGGTCCGATTGTCGCGCGAAGGCAGGATGGGAAATGGCCCGATCGAATCCAGCGGCGCGTCTCCAGTGACCGGAATGATGGCCGCGGATGCCAGATCCTGATCCTTGGCGAAGCGCTGCAAAAAGCCGGGCGTCTTCGCGCCTTGTTCCAGCAGCAGGCGGGTTTCGGGCTGCGCCGCCAGCAAAGCAGCCTGCAACTCGGCTTCGTCGCGGAGTTCGTTCTGCAAGGTCCCGGAGATTTGGACAAAGGTCTGATGCGACGCTTCGGCCGGCTGGCTAAACCATTTGTCGAGGTTGCGGTTCAGCACCTCGTAGCTGAACAGCACCAGAAACAGGGCCGGCGTGATGCTCAGCGCCAGGGCGCCAAGGACCAGCTTGGTTTGGATGCGCGAGCCCTCGCGGCCGCTGCGCCGGTCGATGTACAGCTTGACGACCGCGCGCACCAGCATGAAGCCGAGCGTGACCATCAGCACGAAGATCAGGCTGGAGATGGCCCAGAAGATGAAGGTTTGTTCCGGGTCCGCAGGCCCGTATTTGCCGAAATTGAAGGAACCCTGCCAGACGACCAGCGCCACCGAAATCGCCAGCAGGACGATGCCGCAGACGTAGAGGATTCGCTTTCGCACCTCTTTGAATTATAGTGGGGCGGGCCCCCGGCCTGCGCGGGGCTCCCAGCCCCGCTCTTTAGCCCTGCCGTTAGTCGCCGCTCTTGTTGTGCTTCTTCTCTTTGAACAGATCCATGGGGTCCTTGTCCGGAGCCATGGCGACATCGAACCAGCCGATCATCATCTCCTCCCAGCTCTGATCCCCCCAGCGCACGATCTTGGTGGCATCGGGGTTGGCCGGGTTATTGGGGGAATTATCGAAATGCGCCACGCAGTGAAGGCGCGTGCCGGCGGGCAGCACCTTCTGGTCGGTCAGGTAGTAGAAAAGCTGCCAACTGAAATCGTACTTCGGCACACGCAGCAGAACTTCGGACTCGCCAGTGGGGTAGAAAGCCGTGTACACGAAATCTTTGCCGCGCAGGTGCATGTGAGGCATCAGGTCGACCAGCTTGGCCGGCTCCTGTAATGTGACATCGGATTCCACCTCGTAGTTGGCGTCGCCCGCCGGAATCTCGAACTTGTCGTTGGAGGCCGCCACGGTGTAGACGCGCTCCTGGGGCGGCTCTTTGGCGAAGACCAAGCCGATGCGGCTGCGGTCCACGCCTGGTTTGCCGTTGGCCGTGTAGTGCATCTGGAAGACGAAATCCGATCCGGCCTTAACCAGCTTGGCTTGGCCGGGGCGCAGGATGCCGGGGGGCAATCCGGGGGCGAAACCGACCAGCAACTCGGGCGGCCCGCTGTTGTCGTCGTCCCTCTTATGCTTCCGTTTTTCGCGGTTCTCTTCTTTGACCGGAACGAACGGTATGCCGGGTTGGGCATCTTTCATCCATTTCGATCCAGGCGGTCGAATGAAGGCGATGATGTGATGGACGAGCTGCCGGTTGCCCGGGCGCGCTTCGCTTTCCTGCACCCATCGGTCCTCGGTGAAGCCGGAAGGGATCACGATGTACTGATAATCGACTGTCCCGGAAGCCGGCACAGCGAATTCATTGGGCATCTCGAAGACGGCGTCGGGTTTGTGGATGCCCCAGCCGTCCACGAATTGCGCGGGCTTGGGTGCTTCGGAGGGGTCGCCTTCCCGTGCGCCGCCGTCGGCCCAAGCCACCAGCGTATCGATCTCTTCGCGGGAGAGCGACCGGTCGTTGCTGAACTTTCCGAAGTGGGGATCGGCCGGCCATGGCGGCATCTTGCGGGTGATGACGGCCTCGCGAATGGCCTTGGCCCAAGGCCGCACTTCTTTATAGGTGAGCAGCGACATGGGCGCAGCCTCGCCCTGCCGGTGGCATTCCTGGCAACGATTCTGCATCACCGGCAGGACGTTTTTGTAAAAAGTCGGTTGAGAGGGAATCGTGGCCGCGACTGCCAGAGCAGACGCAGCCATACCCAGCAGGAACGATCGAACAGCCATCCGCACCTCCACTGTGTGCTGTTTCCCTATATTAGGCTATGCGGACGGACGTGTAAAGCGCGGGCGGAATACGGGAAAACGGAACAGCGTTGCAGGTGCGCGGGCGAGAGGATAAACTAAAGGTACCGCACTGTTGCAGCAATCCCCGGTCGTCTAACGGTAGGACAGCGGCCTTTGGAGCCGTGAATCGTGGTTCGAATCCATGCCGGGGAGCCAGTTCTCATTTTGGGCCACCTCCTGAGCGGGACCCTCTCCACCGGTATTCTGCGCCGCGACAACAACTGCAAGCATATCAAAGGGTTTCCGGTATTCCGCCTCTAATTGTCCGCCCTTCCATCGGCAGTTCGAGAGTACAAAATCGAGCAGCTTTCGTTTTTCCGCTGGACGCTGATTCTCGAACAAAACGTGCGCTCGCTGGGACAAGTCCAACAGCCGGATGCCCTCTTCGATGTAGCTCTGGTTCGCGTTCTGATGCGTCTCGATGTCGCGCGTGACGCGGCACTGCTCGGACCGGAACTCGGCGGCTTTGCGGTCGAAGAAGTCATTGTCGATCCGGCCGTCCAGCTTGTCCATGTACATCGCATCGATCCGGTCCTGGATGCGCCGGTGCTCCCGCTGCAATTTCGTGATCGCCTCTTCGTGGCACTTGCGCTCATCCACGTGGCTCTCCCGCAGGGCCTGGGTGACCCAGGTCAGCACCTCCTGGCTGAACGAGATGCCCTTCAATAGTTCGGTGAACCTCTTCTCCAGGACTTCCTCGCGCGTATACGGCTCGGGGCACCTTCCCTTGTAGCCGGTGCAGTGGTAGTAAACGTAGCGACCCTTTTTGATCTCCCCTACCATGGCGCAGCCGCAGTGGCCGCATGTGATAAGGCCGCTGAAAGCGAGGCCCTCTTTAACGTTCCGTGTCTTCCTTGTGCCGCGCCCGCTGAGAATCAGTTGGACCTTCTCCCAAAGTTCACGGGGGACGATCGGTACGTGGGTCCCCTTGTACGTGGTGCCATCGAAATCAAAATCCCCGGAGTAGATGCGGTTGTGCAGGATTTTGTGTATGGTTGAAGTCGGCAAGGGGTCGCCGCTCTTGCGGTAGGCCAGGCCATCTGTTTGAGCGAGCTTCGCCAGCTCCTTCAAGGCGTATTTGCCCGTTGCGCAACGCTCGTACACCACGAGTATGCCCGGCGCCAGACTCGGGTCCGGCGCAATGTTGCGCTTACCGTCTTGGCCAAGAATGTTCTTGTATCCGAGCGGCGCATATGAGGGCCAAATGCCCTCTCGGGCCTTCTCCAGCATGCCTTTCCTCGTTTCTTCGGAAAGGTTGTCGATGTAGTTCTTCGCCATCAGGACCTTGATACCGTGCATGAACTTCTCGTTTGAGCGCGATTCGGGGGAAAGCACTACGTTTTCCTTGACGAAGTGGATGGTGAGGCCGAGCCCGTCGATAGTCACGTAGTCCTTTAGGTTCCGGTATAGGCGATCGGTCTTCTCAACCAGCAGCGTGCGACAGCTTCTGTTCCTCCTGAAAAATGCGACCATCTGATCGAAGCCGCTCCGGCCGGCCTGCTTGGCCGTCTCTACATCGATGAATTCATGAATCGGGGCGAAGGCTTTGCCCACACCGTATGCCCCAAGGAGCTCGCGCTGAGCTGGGATCGAAAAGCCCTCGCGTTCTTGGTCCTTACTCGAGACGCGCGCGTAAATCACAGCCTCTTGGCTCTGTCCAATGCCTGTGACAGGCGCGCTCCTCGGGTTCATTGTGTTGGCCCTCATCACTTGCCGCCCTTCTTCGTTTGATTCTTCCCGCCGCCCTTCGGACGTCCACCCAGCTTGCCCCACTCGCGCATGCGGTTCCGAAATTCGTCTTCGCCCCAAGCGCGTTTGCGGGCCTCGATGCTCCGCCTTGCCAAGGCTTCAGCAGCTTTTCGAATCTCACTGGACGTTTCCATGCTTCATGATGAACCTATCGCTAGGTTTTGTCAACACGTCTCGGTAGATCGGGTACATCCCCTGTCGCGTGGTTGAGCAAGCGCACCTCGTGCATACTAACCACGCTAGCCGTGGACCGTCTTCGCACGCTGACGATGTTGGTAGCCGAATTCGAGGTAGATCCAAACTTTGATCCGGACCGCTACCGGCGTGAATCGTTTGGAATTATCTGGCAGGAGCAACGAGCACCAGTTCGACTGCGTGGTGGTCTGGAAGTTGGACACCATCCGCACATGGGCGGTCGCGGGACGGACAGCGGGACAGCGGGACAGACAGCACAGACAGCGGCCAGTACTTGCGTGGCCTTGGCTCGGCAATGTATACTGATAACGGATCGGGACATCCGAATCCGGTCCAAGGGCGCCCGATATCGGGTGCCCCTTCATTTCTGCCAGTTTCTAACTGGAAGGAATTTGAATCCCCCTTCTGGCGGTTCGGCCTGGCGCAGCACGGAGCTGCTGGGCTTCGAATACACCGCTGGCGGTGCCTTTCATTTCTGCCCGCTTCTAACCT
>JBEKPZ010000419.1:0-5898 GCA_049520215.1 Bryobacteraceae bacterium
GTAACTTGACTGAGTGCGGCGCGGATAGCCTCGCGAACGTTCAACAGTTTCTGCGGGACCAAAAGCGTGATCCGATCATCACGGCACACCACTGGGTTCTTTAGTCCTTCGGCCAGCGGTATTGCAATCTTGTGGCTCAATGGAGTCACAAGATGAATCCAATAAGAACTCAAGCGAGGCGTCAGGACTGGAACCGGTATGAGCCAGCGTCGGGAAAGACCGAGCTCTTCCGCGATGTGGCGAATGATGTCGCTGTAGCACAGCGCTTCAGGCCCACCGATGTCGAAAACCCCACCGGTGGTTTCTGGGACTGCTAGCACGCCGACCAGATACGTGATCACGTTTTGGACCGCGATTGGCTGGCACGGAGTGTTCACCCACTTCGGTGTGATCATGACTGGCAACCGATGGACGAGATACCGCAGAATCTCAAAAGAGGCCGAGCCGGAGCCGATGATCATCGCCGCGCGAAGCACCGTCACCGGCACTCCCGCAGAGGCGAGCGCCCCCTCCACTTCACGGCGCGAAGACAGATGCTTGCTTAGATGCGAACCGGTTTCACCCAGGCCGCCAAGGTAAATGATGCGCCCCACTCGGGCGTCGTGGGCAGCCCGTCCGAATGCCAGGGCGAGTTGCCGGTCGCGTTGCGCATACTCGTCGCCGGCCGACATCATTGAGTGCACCAGGTAAAACGCCGCGCTACACTCTTCCAACTCACGCGTCAGCGATGGCGCGTCGGCGAGATCGGTTCTACGGATCTCAACGCGGGAGTCTAAGGCCCAAGCGCGGCCTTCCAACTTCGATGGAGAGCGCGCGAGGCATCGCACCGCATAGCCGGAAGCGAGCAGTTGCGGCACAAGTCTCCCGCCGATATAGCCGGTAGCACCCGCTATGGCAATGCGTTGCAGTTTAGGAATTCCTTGGGCCGTGGGCCTTGCTTCAGTCTATCGGAAAGGAGATCCGCGCGGCTGATCGGCAGAATGCCCAATCAGGCCCACTGAGGCGATCCTGACGCGAGGCAGTTCACACGCCAGCGGATTATTCCCAACCTCCCCATTTCCAGCCCCTACAGTCCCGTTTCTACCCCGTCGACGCCGGTCGCCGCCCACCTCAATGCTACCCTTGTAGTGGAGGGAGGGTCGATTCCTGGGATGCCTGCGCGGAGGTCCTCTCTTACGGGGTGCGCCCAGCCGGAATTGACCGCACCTGCCGGAACTCCCGAGCGGGCTTGTCTTCAACCGGCGAAGAATTTCCACCCATTTGGCTTCTTCCGCAACCGGTCGAATGTCACGGGAGGTTACACGAAACCGAAAAACAGACCTCTGTGGCCGAAATTCCGGCAGCCGTCCGCGGCTGGAGGACGGCCCGCTCGAGCCCGAAACAAAATTACGAAGCGAACCCAATTTGATCCTTTGTTTCCAATAAAGATGAAATCAAGGACCGAACCCCACCTGCGCCATCCAATCCGCCGCGCTACAATGCGACACAATGCAACCTGGTGCAACCGTCTTCCTGGCGGACCTTGGCGTCCTGGCGGGACACCTGCTGGACGGCGCCCTGCAACCCGGCGCAACCGAAAGCAGTCACATAGCAGATAGCTGCTCATGCTACAGCGCTTCCTCAATCCTTCGATCCTCGCCGGCATCTCCAGCCTGGAACTGGTCGCCAAGACCGTGGTCGATGGCTTCGTCGCCGGCCTGCACCGCTCTCCCGACTTTGGTTTCAGCCAGGAGTTCGCCGAATATCGCGCCTACACTCCTGGCGACGATCTGCGCCATATCGATTGGAACGTCTACGCGCGCAGCGAGCGCATGGTTCTGAAGCGCTATCGCGGCGAAACCAACAGCCCGTTGACGGTGTTGCTCGACGCCAGCAACTCGATGCAGTTTGGCTCCCATGGCGTCAACAAAATGGATTACGCCCGCTACCTCGCCGCGTCGCTCTTCTATCTGGCCATCCACGGCCAGCGCGATGCCGCCGGGCTGATTACCTTCGACGACGAGATCCGCAATTATATTCGCCCCTCCACCCGGCAGGGGCAGTTGCATCGTTTGCTGGCCGGTCTGGAACAGGCCGAGGCGCGTGCCCGCACCGATTTCTCGAAGCCCATGCGCTACTTCCAGGAGTTGGTGAGGCGGCGCGGCATGGTGCTGATCGTCTCGGACTTCTGGGAGCCGCCCGAAAGCATTGTCCGCACCATCGAGCCGCTACGCTTCCACGGCAACGAAGTAGTCCTGTTCCACGTCCTCGATCCCGAGGATGTCCGTCCCCAGTTGCACGGCCCATCCATCCTGGTTGACATGGAGACCCAAAACCAGCTCGAGGTCACCCCCGATTACACCAGGACGGAGTATCGGGAGAAAATCGAGGCGCATCTTGCCGATCTGCGCGATCGTACCAAGGCCGCGGGCATGGGCTACTGCCTGCTGATGACCGACCGACCGCTGGACGACGCTCTGCGCGAATACCTCACCCTCCGCGGAGGCCGCCAATAAATGGGATTCTTCGCGCCCTGGTTCCTGGCAGGCCTGGCGGGGCTCGCGCTTCCGGTCTACCTGCATTTGTTGAAGCGGCAGACCGCCAGGCCCAAGCCGGTAAGCTCGTTGATGCTCTTCGAGTCGCGCACGCAAAGCTCCACCCGGCATCGCCGGCTCCGCTATTTCCTGCTGTTGTCGCTGCGGCTGCTGGTGCTGCTGTTGTTGATTCTGGCCTTCGCCAATCCCTTCGTCAACCGCAACACCACCGCCCTTTCCAGCGCCCGGCTGGTGCTGCTGGTGGTTGACAACTCCTTCAGCATGCGTGCCGGAACCCGCCTGGCGGATGCCAAGGACGCGGCCATGCGCGTGCTGTCCGGAAAAGGCGCCGCGCGCGCCCAAGTCGCGGCGTTTGGCTCGCAGCTTCGGCTCATGACCCAACCTATTGAGGACCAAACCGCGTTGCGTGCCGCCGTGCAGGCCATTCAGCCCGGCGACGGCCATGGCAACTTCGGTGAGCTGGCGCGAGCCGTGCGCGCCATGGCCGAGTCGGTGCATACGCCCATCGAGCTGCATCTGTTCAGCGATATGCAACGCGGCGACTTGGCCGCTACTTTCTCCGATATGACGCTGCCCGCCAACGTCAAACTGGAAACGCATGCCGTGGTCTTGAAGGCCCAACCCAACTGGACCGTCGAATCGGTGGATGCGCCCGGACAAGTCTGGGGCAAGGCCGCCAAGCCGGTTCACGTCCAAGCCGTGATTGCCGGCTACGGCACGCCCGCCGCCCAACGCACCGTGTCGCTGGTTGTGAACGGCAAGACCACCACCACCAAGACCGTAGTCGTCCCCGCCAACGGACGGGCCACCGTCGACTTCCCCGGGCTGGAAGTGCCCTACGGCTTCAGCCGCTGCGAGGTGAAGATCGACGCCGCCGACGCATTCCCGTCCGACGACCTGCGCCGTTTTGCCGTGGAGCGTTCCGACCCGCGGAAAGTCTTGCTGATCCATAACTACAGCGACAACCGCTCGCCGCTCTACGTCGGCGCCGCGCTCTCGGCGGCCGCGCAATCGGCCTTCCTCCTCGAATCGATCGACGTCAACGAGGCGGCAGACCGCCAGCCCTCCAATTACGCTTTCATCGTGCTCTCCGATCTGAATACGCTGCCTCCGCTTCTGGAAAATTCGCTCACCGGGTACGTGCGCGCCGGCGGCAGCCTGCTGATCGCCGCCGGCACGTCCGCCGGAGGCCGCTCGCAGATTCCCATCTTTGGCGCGCACATTGTCGAGACCCGCGACTACAGCCGCGTTCCCGGGCGTTACATGGCAGTCGGCTCCAGCGACTCCTCGTATCCTGGTGTGGTCCAGGCCGGCGGCTGGGAGGGCGTGAAGTTCTTCTACGCGCTGGATGTGGACCCCGGCCAAGCGCGTGTGATCGTTCGCTTAGGCGATCAGACCCCGCTCCTGCTGGAGAAACGCATCGGCGAGGGCCGCGTGGTGCTGTTCACCTCCGGGCTCGACAACCTTACCAACGATTTCCCCTTGCAGCCCGCCTTCGTTCCGTTCATCGAGCAGACCGCACGCTATCTGGGGGGCAGCGAGCGGCAGGGCGGTGCCCGCCTGGTGGACGCCTACCTCGACCTGCGCAATTCCCGCAATGACAAAGCACAGGCGCAGGGCGTCGAAGTGACCGACCCCGAGGGGCAGCGCCCGCTCACGCTGGGCGAGGCCGCCTCTGCCCAATCGTTTCAGCTCACCGAGGCCGGCTATTACCAGATCCGGCTCGCCAATGGCCGCCAGGATGAAGTGGGCGTCAACCCCGACCCCAAGGAATCGAACCTCTACCTTATTGACGATGCGGTGTTGGCATTGTGGCGGGGCAACGGCGGCCAAGCTTCGCCATCTTCACAAATCCCGTCCACAGCTCACAAGACGGCGCAAACCCTGTGGTGGTACGTCATCCTGCTGGTGCTCGCTTTCTCTCTCGCCGAATCGGCCCTGGCCAGCCGCTACCTCGGCACCCAGCGCGAGGAATCGTAAGTGGGGCAGGCTCTCAGCCTGCGGCGGCCTCGCAGGCCGCCAGCGCGCTAGCGCGCTCATTCCCAGATTCCAGTTGGCAATTTTTGACAGCTTCATTGAGGCTGGCATCACTTCCGGCCGCTTCAGCAACGCAAGCGAGGTGGTGCCCGAGGGCCTCCGCCTGCTGGAGCAGCGCGAGGGGGAAGAGCAGGCCAAGATCGAATGGCTCCGCGCCGCCAAGGAAGGATTCGACGATATCGAGCGCGGCAACTATGCGACCCCACGGTCTGGCAAGGAGCGCCCTAAGGCGCTAATCAAGCAGGCCCTGCGCGATATTGGCGCCGATCCCGAGCGCCCCGGATCGACGGAAGGCGCGGAGATCCTGATTGAAGGAGCCCGCACGTACCATTTGGAGTTCAGCCGGGGCAGAGTGAAGGGCCAGGGCGTAAAAGGCGCCGCGCCACTTTCTTCTCTATCGCCGCCGCGGGGAACGCGTGATCGAGGTGGGGCGCGTGTGCCACGACGCCCGCGATCTCGTGCGCCACGGGCGCGGTCCGCGCCTGCCTTAATAAACGGTTTCCCTCGCCAGTGCGATATCCTTCAGGTATAAGCTGGGCGCCGTTGGAGGGTTCCATGAGTTTCCGCGAACAACTTCACGCATACATTGCGCAACTGGAACAACGTCTGCGTTGGAGCACCTGGCTGCGCGGCTTTGCCATCCTCACCGGCGGAGCCTTGGCGGCGACCCTGGTGCTGGTCACGATCGCCAATGCGCGCGCCTTTTCGCAGGGAAGCGTAACCGCGGCGCGCTTCGCACTCATACTGGTTTTGGCGATTGCCGCCGCGGCCGGGTTGGCGCTGCCGTTGCGCCGGTTGACTCGCCGCCGCGCGATCGGAGCCGCCGAAGCCGCCTTCCCGCAATTCCAGCAGCGCCTCACCACCTTCGCGGAGCGCGATGGGCAGGATCCCTTTATTGAACTTTTGGCCGGGGATGCCTTGGCAGTCGCCCGATCCGCCGAGCCCAAGCAAATGGTTACGGACCGCCGCCTCTGGATCTCCCTGGGCGCCGGCCTCGGCGCCTTCGCCATCCTGGTTTGGATGATCGCCGCCGGCCCCGGTTTTCTCGGGTTTGGCGCCTCACTGCTTTGGACCGGTCCGCACCGCGGCAAGCCCGCGCTTTACGAACTGCGCGTGACTCCCGGCGACGCCGTCGTGCGCCGGCATGCCGACCAGATGGTTTCGGCGCTGCCCACTGGCCTGCGGTCGCCCAGCGTCAAATTGTATGCCCACTTTCAGAGCTCCTCCAAGTGGGAAGAGATTGCCATGCAGCGCACGGCGGCCGGCAGTTTCGCCGGCGGCTATGAATTCCTATTTGCCGGTTTGCCCGAGAATGTCGAATACTACG
>JBEKPZ010000420.1:0-5871 GCA_049520215.1 Bryobacteraceae bacterium
GCGGTACCGCACGTACCACATGGATCCGCACGGCGAACTTTTCGGCGGCCCGGCATGGCGACGGTCCGCGCCTCGACGCCCTTGCAGCCGACCGACACCGTGCAAACCGTGGATGAGGCGCCCCCCGCCCCGAGCGCATCCCCATCCCCGCGCCGGCGGTCGCGGCGACGGACCGCGGGCGGCGGGCGGCGGAGCGTGCCGGCGGGGACCACGCGCGCGATGCGCGTTATTGCCACCCAACGCGGCACTCTGGAAAGACGTGCACCAACCACCAGCCGGCCCCGCGCCGATCATGGACGGGGCGCCTTCCGCACCGCACGTCCCCATCCGCGCGCCGGCGGGCGCGGCGACGGAGCGCGCTCTTTTTGTATAGCTCGCGCAAAAAGCGTGTTTTTCGAGGCCCCCCTCTGGGTGTCGGAAAGTCCGGGAACGGCGGGTACTCAGATGGCACGCCGGCTGGCGACACGCCATCCTCTGCGCATCGGCCCTGGGGAACACGCAAGATCGCCGATCAGCCACCGGAAGGTCCAAGGCCAACGCTTGTCTTTCCTCCGCTGCTCCAGCGGTCGCGACCCGCCTCAATCCCCAGTTCGCTCTACCTCCATATTGCGGACCAACGAGTCAAAAGAGGTCGCGACCCGCCTCAATCCCCAGTTCGCTCTACCACTTCTTTCCAGGGGGGAAAGGCAGACCGCGATCCTGCGTTCGGGAACGGGTCGATTACACCCGTTCCCGCTCCCTCCCACAAGTGACCGGGAGGAGACTTCCAGGTGCACGGCTCTTTTCGCAGACCTGAGTTTCACTACCGGCGCGCCGTGGAGCGCGTCAATTGTGGAACTACGGCAACCGTAAAAAACCGTGGACCACCGCGTTGGCGTCCAGGTAGTATCCCGTGGTCCCTGCCACCGGGTCGCTGCTATTGGGGACGGTGCCGAGGCCGCTGCCGCTGCCCGCGCCGGGAACGTCGAAGGTAGTAATGTGGCCGCCCGGGTCACGCAGGAAGCCGTGATTGACGCCGCCGGCATCCGTGTAGTAACCGACAATACCACCAACCATGTTGATGCTAGAAGAATAGGTCCCCTGGTAGGCGCCGGAGCCCGCACCCGGAACATCCACCACGACCATCTTGCCGCCGCCGCGCACGAAGCCGTGAACGGCGCTGCTGGCGTCGTAAAATGAGCCCGCAATCGTTCCAAACGGATCGATCCCGACGGGAAAAGTGCCCTGCCCGGCTACAGTGCTCGCGCCCGGCGCGTCGAAGTCGGTAACGCTCCCAAAAGCTCGCACATAGCCGTGATACACGCCGCTCGAGTCCGCGGTGTACCCCACCATCTGCCCCTCCAGGTTGATGCAGTCGAGGAACCCCGTGAAGGTGCCCTGACCGGCGCCGGTTCCCGCACCGGGGGCGCTGAAGGTGGTGATTTGGCCGTTAGGAGCGCGGATGTAGGCGCTTTGCACGTTGCTGGAGTCGAAGTAGTCGCCCGCGATCGCACCAAAGGGATTGATTTGGGCGGCAAAAGTGCCGGCCGCACCGGGGGCGTCGAAGGTCGTGATGTTGCCTCCCGGATCGCGCGCGAAGCCGTGGTACCCCCAGTTCGCGTCCGCGTAGAAACCCGCAACCTGCCCCTCCGGATTGCTGCCGAAGGCATAGGTGCCCTGGTAGGCGGCATTGCCCGCGCCAGGGACGTCGAAGGTCGTGATTTCGCCGCTACGGGTGCGCACGAAACCGTGAAGCACGTTATTGGAGTCGACCATATAGCCAGCAATCAACCCCTTTGAGTTGATGCTCTGGGCCCAGGTTCCCTGGCTGGGTCCAGTACCTGCGCCAGGAACATCGAAACTGACGATCACGGGCCCCTCCGCGCGTGCCGGCAAGCTCAGCCCGGCCGCGCAAACGGCAAGGCAAACCACCGACGTTACTTTCATTTGGACCAGCGCACTCGCTCTTGCGATGGCCAACTTGCATCCCATAGCTCGCATTCCCTTGATTCTTCTCATTCTGTTGCTCCCTGTGTGCTCCAAAATGCATCCCATAGCTCGCATTCCTTTGATTTTTCTCATTTCTGTTGCTCCTTGTGTGCTGCAGAACGATCATATGCCCGCCACTCGTGAAAACTCCATGTTCGGCGGATGGAATGAATGTGGCATGTATCTGACATGAAGATGACATGGCAAACGACTCAAGAAAGGCACTTTAGGCTTCCTGCACGCAGATGTTTGTGGTAGCGTTGTAAGGAACAATCGACGTGTTGGTATGTCTGTTGCTGGGGCGGCAGGTCCAGTTCGTTTCGGCGTGTTCACTTTTGATCGCTCTTCTCAGGAACTGCGAAAGGGTGGGACGCGGGTGCGCGTGCCCGGACAATCTCTGGCGATCCTCGCCATGCTCTTGGAGCGCCCCGGCGAACTCGTCACCCGGACCGAAATCCAGGCCAGGCTCTGGCCGCACGGCACCGTGGTGCAGTTCGAGCAGAGCCTCAACTCCGCGGTGAGGCGGCTGCGCGACGCGGTTTCCGATACCGCCGGCACACCCCGATTCGTTGAGACTATTCCGCGCAAGGGCTACCGCTTTGTGGGGACGCTGGAAACGGCGGAGGACGAACGGGCGGAACTCACACCGGGAACGGTCATTTCGCACTACAGTATCCTGGCTCCGGCGGGCTGCGGCGCCATGGGGGTCGTCTACAAGGCCGAGGATACGACGCTGGGGCGGATGGTGGCGCTGAAGTTCCTGCCCGAGGAACTGGCCGCGCACGAACCGGCGCTGGATCGATTCCGCCGCGAGGCGCGCATGATCGGGGCTTTGAATCACCCCGGCATCTGCACAATCTATGAGTTGGGCGCCGCTTCCGGGCACCTGTTTCTGGCGATGGAGTTCCTGGACGGGGAGTCGCTGCGGGAGAGGACGGCGCGCGGGTCCGTGCCGGAGCAGGAAGTCCTCGGAATTGCACTGCAGGCGGCCACTGCGCTGGAGGCGGCGCACGCGCAAGGCGTGGTACACCGCGACATCAAGCCGGACAACCTTTTCCTTACCAGGCAAGGCACGGTAAAGCTGATGGACTTCGGATTGGCGAAGCTGATCGAGGAGGAAGGCGGGACGGCGCCGCAATCGGCGGTGACGGGCACCAGCGGATATATGTCGCCAGAGCAGGCGCGCGGGGAGGCGCTGGACCAGCGGACGGACCTGTATAGCTTGGGTGTGGTGCTTTGTGAGATGCTGGGTGGCCGGCCGGGGGAGCCACCCGATCTGCCGGCCCCGGTTTCGCCGGCGATGGGCAGCATCGTGCGGCGGTGCCTGGAGAAGGAGCCGGACCGCCGCTTCCAGTCCGCCGCCGAGTTGGCGCTCGCCCTTCAATCATCGTCGCCATCGTTGCCGTCGGCCGAAGGGCCGCAAGGCCGTAACTGGCTGAAATGGGCGGTAATTGCAGGCTGCATCGTAGCGGTTACGGGTGCAGCCCTGCTTTGGCTCACCCGACCGCTGCTTCCGCCACGCGTCACCAGCACGGTCCAGATCACCAACGACGGCCGGCAGAAGTGGTATCCCCTTGTCACTGATGGCCCGCGGGTATTCTTCAACTCCGGCGGTAACGGCTTCGTTACTCAGGTCAGCCAGGTGTCGGTGAAAGGCGGTGAATCGGCCGCTCTTCCACTACCGGTAAAGGACGCCCAATTGGTGGATATTTCTCCGAACCGTACGGAGCTGCTCCTGTGCCGGGGGTGGTTTGTGACTTGCGAACTTTGGGTTGCGCCGTTGCTGGGCGGCTCCGCGCGACGGTTGGGAGATCTTGTTGCTACGAACGTTGCTGCGGCCTGGTCCCCCGATGGTCAGCAAGTGGCTTATGCCAGGGGCGGGGAGTTGCACCTCGCACGCAGCGACGGGACGGAAGTCCGCAAGGTGGCAACGCTTCCTGGCGACCTTTATTGGCTGCGGTGGTCGCCAGACGGGAGCAGAGTACGTTTCTCCCTCCAGCCGCTCGAAGGCGGGGTTTATTCTCTTTGGGAAGCGCGAATTGATGGAAACCGCGCCTATCCCCTGCTTGCGGGCTGGAAGCCATCATCGTATTCGTGTTGCGGCAACTGGACACCAGATGGCAAGTACTTCGTTTTCCAGACGGACATGAACCTCTGGGCCCTGCGCGAGAAAGTGGGATTGTTCCAGCGGGCAGAGCGCGGGCCGTTCCAGTTGACCAACGGCCCTCTGCCGGTGGCTTGGCCGGTTCCCAGCACTGACGGCAAGCGCCTGTTTGTCAATGGCCGCCAGAGCCGCAACGAATTTCTACGTTACGATCTGAAATCCGGCCAACGCGTTCCCGCATTCGCCGGGATATCGGGGACTCAACTCGAATTCTCCAGGGACGGGAAATGGGTTGCCTACGTTTCGGCGCCGGATGAATCGCTTTGGCGCAGCGCAGCAGATGGCAGCCAGCGCTTGCAGTTTACTTCGCACTCTTTGCAGGCCAGTACGCCTCATTGGTCTCCGGATGGGAAGCGGATCGCATTCTCAGGAGCGCGCGAAGGCGGCGGGGGACGGATTTATGCGGTGTCCGTGGATGGCAGCGGCCTTAAACAGGTGACCAACGGAGAGGGCGGAAAGGGGGGCGACGTCGATCCGTCATGGTCGGCGGACGGAGCATCGCTGGCTTTCGGTTGTGTCGCCTGTGCCCTTTCAGTGTCGGCTGGCGCCGCCTCCATTCAGGTGGTAGACCTGAGAACGGGCCATGTCTCGGCCCTGCCGGGTTCGGAGGGGATGTGGTCCCCCCGCTGGTCGCCCAACGGACGATTCATCGCAGGTCTCTCCGCGTCTGGTTGGAAGGTAGTGCTCTACGATGTTGAGACGCGGAAGCAGTCCGAGATCTCCAACCTAGTGAGCGGTTGGCTATCCTGGTCCCCGGACGGTGAATCCCTGTTTTACGAAACCTTCGATCATGATGCGTCGTGGTGGCGGGTGCGCATGCGCGACCGGAAGACGGAACGCGTCGCGGCCCTGAAGAACATGCAAGTGGGCAAATGGTTCGCACCGGCTCCCAACAACTCACTCATTACAACGCGCAGCGTCGGCACCGACGAGATCTATGCCCTCGATTGGGAGGCGCCATGAGGTTCCAGCGATGCCGGTGATTTTCGGAGCGTTCACTTTTGACCCCGCTTCGCAGGAACTGCGAAAGAGTGGGACGCGGGTGCGCGTGCCCGGCCAATCTCTGGCGATGCTCGGCATGCTGCTGGAGCGCCCCGGCGAACTGATCACGCGGGGCCCAACTCGGCGTTGCCGGAGTCTGGCTTCACCATCCAGCAGTCGTCGATGTTCACATACTGGTAGCCTAACTCCGCCATTCCCGACGAAATCATCGCGTCGGCCGCCTGGCGCAGGAGCCGGTTACGCCGGCGGTCGCAGCGACGGAGTGCGGGCGGCTTGGCGCCTGAACTGGCGGCCGGCAGGTGCAACTGATGGACGCGGCACCTTCCGCCCAACGCGCATCCCCCTCCGCCCGCGGCGGTCGCGGCGACGGGCAGCGGGCGGCGGGCGGCGGGAGGGGCCGCGGGACGGCGGGCTGCGCGAAGCGCGTCGTGGCAACCTGAGCCGCGGACTTCGGGCATCCCGAAGGTATCGCCCGGCGCGATTACGCCACGGGCGTGGCGGCTGCGCGTCGGCATCCAGGCAAAGAACGATGCGGCATCCGCCGACCGCCACCGCGTAAATCAGGGATGCGTGCGCCCCCCGCCCGCCGCGCATCCCCATCCGCGCGCCAGCGGGCGCGGCGACGGACGACGGGCGGCGGGCGCGCGCGGATGCGCCGGGCCTTGTCGGGTGGTAGGCGAATTGGGTTTGAGCAGTGCGCGTTCTGCACCAGGGGATGAACTGAAACAGGTAAAATA
>JBEKPZ010000421.1:0-5840 GCA_049520215.1 Bryobacteraceae bacterium
GCGTGCAGCTCCTGCCATACGGGAGGAGCCTTATGATTCAGAAGATAGAAGTCAGAAGACAGAAGTCAGAAGACAGAAGATGGAACGCCCGCATCATTCTGACTTCTGTCTTCTGACTTCTGTAACTTAGGAGCGCATATGAACGGAACTCGAGCATTGCGGATTGTCGCTTTCATGTCGATCTCGGTCGGTATTGGTATCCTTAGCCGGGGAGCATGGGGGTTCGTGATTTTCGGAATCCTTGTATTGATCGACAACTTTGTCATCAAGAGCCCGCCCGCGCCGCCGGTGCGCGCCGCTGCCGATGAAGACGACCGGGCGGCGTAGCGCTGCCTCCGATTACGAAGTCACCCTCTTGCCGGCGTCTGCAATGATGCTGCGGTGTGAGGGTGGATCTCGCGGCGGCATGTGGTTGGGGAAAGCTTAGGGAGGACGGTATGGCGCGGATTGTGGTCGATCCTGTGACGCGTATTGAGGGGCACCTGCGCATCGAAGCGCAGGTGGACGGCGGCGTCATTACGGATGCGTGGAGCTCGGGCACGATGTTCCGGGGAATTGAGTTGATCCTGCGCGGCCGGGACCCGCGGGAGGCCTGGATCTGGGCGCAGCGGATCTGCGGCGTGTGTACCATGGTCCACGCGCTAGCCTCGGTCAACGCAGTGGAGGACGCGCTGGGCATCGAAGTTCCCGAAAATGCCGTCCTGATCCGCAACATCATTGCGGCCACGCAGACCATTCAAGATCATGTGGTTCACTTCTATCATCTGCACGCGCTGGACTGGGTGGATGTGGTTTCGGCCCTGAAAGCGGACCCGGCCAAAACGTCGCAGTTGGCCCAATCCATCTCCGAGTGGCCTCTATCGAGCGCCAAGTATTTCAAGGGCGTTCAGGACCGCGTCAGCGCCTTGGTGGCGAGCCGGCAACTGAGTCTTTTTGGCTCGGGATATTGGGGGCACCCCGCCTATCGCCTTCCGCCCGAAGCCAACCTGATGGCCGTCGCGCATTACCTGGAGGCGCTCCAGTTCCAAAAGCAGTTTATCCGCATTCACGCGGTGCTCGGCGGCAAGAATCCCCATTTGCAGACGTTTCTCGTCGGAGGCATGGCCACCTCGCTCGACCCCAACGAACCGAACGCAACCGTGAACCTGGAGCGCATCGATTTCTTGTTGGAGGTGGCTAAGTCGGCCCAGGCATTTGTAAGTCAGGTGTATATCCCGGACGTTCTGGCGGTCGCGGGTTTCTATCGCGATTGGTTCGAACGCGGCGAGGGACTCGGAAACTTCATGTGCTACGGCGCCTATCCGCAGCGCAGCATTAAAGATCCCGTGGGTTTCTTTCTTCCTCGAGGCATCATTCTGAATCGCGACCTGTCCAAAGTGTACCCCGTCGAGCCAGGGAACATCACCGAGTATATAGCTCATTCTTGGTACAACTATCGCGAAGGAGACCAGGCTGCGTTACACCCGTACGAGGGCGAGACCAACCCGAAATACACCGGCCCCAAACCTCCCTATGAGTTTCTCGAAGTGGACCAGAAGTATTCCTGGCTGAAAGCGCCGCGCTATGAAGACAAGGCCATGGAGGTGGGGCCGCTGGCCCGGCTCCTGGTGGCCTACGCTGCGGGCCATCCGGAAGTCAAGGCGCTGGTCGGCTCCACGCTGGCCGCCCTTAAGGCGCCGCCCGCCGCTCTGTTTTCGACGCTTGGCCGTATCGCGGCGCGCGCGCTCGAAACCCAGCTCCTCGCCAATCATATCGTTGGCTGGATCCAAGAGCTGGGAAACAATTTGGCGACGGGAAAACTGGATATTCACAACGGGAAAATGTGGGATCCCAAGACCTGGCCCGATACAGCCCGCGGATTTGGTTTCTTCGAGGCCCCGCGCGGGTCGCTGGGACACTGGGTGGAGATCGAAAACGAGGCGATCAAGAATTACCAGGCGGTGGTGCCCTCCACCTGGAATGCAGGACCGCGAGACGCCCACGGTCAGCGCGGCGCGTACGAAGCCGCGCTCATCAAGACTCCGGTTGCGGACCCCGAACGCCCACTGGAACTTCTGCGCACCATTCACTCCTTCGACCCGTGTCTGGCTTGCGCCGTCCACACGGTCGACGCGCGTGGGCGGATGCTCGGACGCGCGGAAGCCTGAGCGGAATGCGCGATTCCCTTTCTTCAGACACGGTGGTGGTGGGGGTTGGCAACACCATCCTTTCCGACGACGGCGCCGGTGTGCATGCCGCACGGCTGCTGCAGGGCGACCCGAGGGTGCCCGCGGGTGTGACCATTCTCGACGGCGGCACGCTCGGCCTGGAACTGCTGCCGTACGTTTCCGACGCATCCCGCGTGCTGTTCCTCGATGCGGTGAACTCAGGGGAAGCTCCCGGAACACGCACCCGGATGACGGGGAAGGATCTGCTCGAGACATCGGGCGGATGCAGCGTTCACCAATTGGGCGTCGCCGATCTGATTGCGGCGCTGGCCTTGGCGTCGGCCGGACCCCAGGATATTGTCGTACTCGGCGTGCAGCCCGCCAACACAGACTGGGGTACGTCTTTATCTCCCGGCGTGGAAGCTTCGCTCACATGGATGGTGGATGCGGCCGTGGCGCAGTTGAGGCAGTGGAAAGGGAGCGACTACTGATGTGGGCAGGTCGGTAACCTGCAGGCCGGCTGAAAGCCGGCTGCGGGCAAAATTGCCCGCCCCACAAGGTTCAACAATAATATGTGCCTGGCAATTCCCGGGAAAATCGTCAGCAGCGGAGAAGAGAACGGGATTCGCGTCGGGCGGGTCGAGTTCGGCGGCATTACTCGCACGGCGTGCCTCGACTTTGTTCCCGAAGCGTCGGTCGGCGATTACGTGCTGGTGCACGTAGGTTTCGCGCTCAGCCGCGTCGACCCTGAGGAAGCCGAGCGAACCTACAAAGCGTTGGAGGCCATGGGGCTGCTCCAGGACGAACTGGGCGCCGATTCGGAGAGTTCCTGATCCTCATTTCGCCTCCAGTACCTCCTTCACCAGCGCGGCGAGTTCGGCCGGAGCGAATGGCTTGGGAAACAGCATAAAACCTTCACCTGTCGTCCAAGCCTCAATTCTTTGATCGCGGGGCAGGCCGGCTACCATGAGCACGCGCATACGTGGGCACTTCTGGCAGAGATACACAGATGCGTCGTGTCCATTGTTTATGTCTTCGTGGGTTCCGGCCCGCGTCGACTGCCTCCGCAGTGGTTTATACGACAACCCGCGTCCTATCGATTCGGCGGACGCCGGGGCCGGGGCGCGCCCGGCAGACGGCTATAATCAAACTACGTGGAACTGGAAAAGACACTGCTGCGCAAGGTGGGCGAGGCCATCCACCGCTTCAAGATGATCCGCGACGGCGACCGGGTAGCCGTGGCGCTCTCGGGCGGCAAGGATTCCGTGACCCTGCTGGAAGCCCTGTTGCTGTTGGCCGCGCGCGCGCCCATCGACTTCTCGGTCTGCGCCTTCACCGTCGAACAAGGCAAATTCCTGCGGCCCATCGAGCCGCTAGGCGAGTACCTGAAGCAGCGCGGCGTGGATTGGACCTATTATCGCGATAAGCCGTCCCTGCGTTTGCTGGAAGATCAGCCCCAGCATGGCTGCGACTTGTGCAGCCGCTATCGCCGGCGGGCCGTCTACGAGATCTGCTCGGGCCTGGGCGCAAACGTGATCGCCTTCGGGCACACCGCCGACGACTTTTGCGAGGCGCTGCTGCGCAATGCCCTGTTCACCGGACGCCTGAGCGCGCTGCCGCCCATCACCCACTCGCGCGACCGCCAGTTCCGGTTAATCCGTCCGCTGGTCTTCGTCACCGAAGACATCACCCGCGCCTATGCCGAGGCGCGCGCCGTGCCGCTGACGCCCTGCGACTGTTCCCTGCGCACGGGCACCGTGCGGCGTTCGTTGCGCGGGCTTTTTGGCGAATTGGAGAAGGAATATCCGCACATCAAGGAAAACCTGCTCTCGGCCATGGGAAATGTGGATACCAAAAGGTTGCTCGACCCGCGGCTCCTGGAAGTCGACAGACCGGAGCCGTTTCCGGTTTTGAGCGAGCCGGACTGAAGTCCCGCGCCTGGACTTTGGCCATTTGCTGTGGGGCAGGTTGCCAACTGTTGCCAACCTGCAGGCCGATTGTCAATCGGCCTTCGCGAGCGAAGCTCGCGTGCGGGACTAAAGTCGCGCGCGGACTAAAGTCCGCCCTCCAGCGGTGTTGTATCCTGACATTATGATGCGCGCAGTTTTGTTCGCCCTGACATTGTCTTTATCTTTGTTCGCGCCACTGCTGCCAGCCAGCGGCGTGACGGTGAGCTGGAATCCCCAGGACCCCACTATAGGCCCTTACCCTACCGACGCCCTGACCACGCCCGATAGCACCCAGAAGAACGGCATCCGCATCAACCTGCCGATGCCCGATTGCACCTCGGCCCCCAGCGATTGCCAGGATGTCCAACTGATCAATCAGCTCGATGGCTTCCAGACCGCGCCGCGCATCCGCGTGACTTTCTCCGGCCCCATCGACACGAACTCCATCCACCACGCCATCTACTATGTGGTGCTCGGCAATCTGACCCAGGAAGAGCACGGCGTCGACGCCGCCGGTCAGATGTTGTATCTCACGCAGATGATCTACGACCCTACTACCAATTCGCTCTATGGCAAGCCCGATGGCAACCTGGACCAGCATGGCCGGTACGCTATCGTGGTAACCGACGCGATCCGCGACATGGCGGGCGATCCGGTGGAGGCGGACCCGGGATATTCGGCATGCGTGAACCCGGGCTCGTTACCGCAGACCTCCTATTGTGCCGAACTGTCGCAAGCGGTGAGCAGCGTGGCTGCGCAACTCGCCCCGGCCAACATCGTGGGCGCCTCCGTATTTACGACCATGAACGTCACCACCTGGATGGAGCAGGCTTACGCGCAACTGCCCAACGTGGGGCACCCTCCGACGCCGATCCAGCCGCCGTCCCTCATCCAGTTTGCGAACATCGCTTCGCTGGTGTTGCACGATCAGATCGCCGTCAATCCCGCGCAGTTTGTGGACGTGACGCTACCCATAAACAATCCGCTGATTCAGGGCATCGGAGCGATCGGGTTCGGATCGTTCGCCTCGCCGAACTTCCTCAGCGACCAGCAGGTGATTCCATGGACGCCGACGGGCCAGGATGTTACCCTGCCCAGCGCGATAAACCTGATCTATTTCCACGTGTTTCTGCCGTCAACGCCCGAGCCCCCCACGGGATATCCGGTCGTCATTTTCGGGCACGGCCTCGGCGACAGCCAGTGGGGCGGACCGACCGCCATGGCCCCCACGCTGGCGCAAGCCGGTTTCGCCACCATCGCCATCAACGCCGTAGGACATGGGTTCGGGCCGCAGAGCCAGGTCATCATTACGGACACGTCAGGCACCGTGACCACCTTGACCGCGGGCGGGCGCGGCGTGGACCTCAATGGCGACGGGCAGATCGGTCCGGATGAAGGTTGCCAGGCGGCCAACCCGGCGCAGGTGGCCTTGCGCGATTGTTTGCGGCAAACGGCGCTGGACCTCGGCGAGTTGGTGCGCACCATCCAGGGCGGCGTGTCCCTTACGGGCGTTGGGCATCCCGATCTGGACGCCACCAAGATCTACTACGTCGGCCAGTCGCTGGGATCGCTGTACGGCACCATCTTCTCGGCGCTGGAGCCGGCCGTGCCAGCCTCGGTATTGAATGTGGGCGGCGGCTCGGTGGAGGATATCGTGCGATGGAGCCAGTCGTACCATTATCTGGCGGCCGCGTTGCTGGGCGCACGTACGCCATCGTTGCTCAACGAAGGCACGGATTTCAAC
>JBEKPZ010000422.1:0-6359 GCA_049520215.1 Bryobacteraceae bacterium
ACGCCCGGCACCTTTTGGGACGTCTCGGCGTCGCCGCTGCCCATGCCGCCCGCGCCGATCAGCGCTATGCGGATGCGGTCGTTGGCGGAGACCTTTTTCTCTCCTTCGTCTTGTGCGCGTAACGCGGACGCGGCCAGACCCGCGACTGTGGATGCTTGCAGAAAGTGACGTCTAGTTGGCATGTTCCAGATCCATTGTACCCGGTACCAGGTCCAGCGCCATCGCCAACTCCTTCAACTTGGCTTCGAGTGGGGCCAGTTCGTCCGGGCTCAGTCCGGAGAGCTTGGGGAATAACGTCCCGGCGCGCGCATATGTGGCCTCGGCCTGCGCTCGAAAAACGGAGTGCCTGGTGGCCGCCACGCCCGCCAAAGCGAGGCCCCGCTCCAGGTCCGCATGGAGAATGCGACCAATTAGACGCGCGAGCCAGGCAAAATGTTTATCTCCAGTCCTGGAGGGCGGGATTTGTCCCGCGCGGGCCTTCAGCCCCGCAGTACTTGGGCTGCGCGCGATAATGATACAGGAGGAGGCAGGTATGAAGAAAGCGTTGGTTTTAGTTGCCGCTCTGGGCTGTTCGTCACTGGGGCTTCTGGCGGATACGGCGGCGGAGCGGCTGGAGGAATCGGCCAGGATTATGCAAGAGATCATGGGGACGCCCGACCAGGGAATTCCGCAAGACCTGTTGAACAAAGCATATTGCGGCCAGTACGGAAAAGGCTTCACGATTTGCCGGAGGGGCGCGGGTATGGGATGGGGAGCGCCGGGGGCGGTGAGAGTGGAAGGCGGCAGCTTCGGGTTTCAGATCGGCGGCTCGTCGACGGACGTGGTCATGCTGGTGATGAACGAGCATGGCATGAAGGATTTGGATAAAGACAAATTCACGCTGGGCGGGGATGCCAGCGTGGCGGCGGGCCCGGTGGGGCGCACGGCGACGGCCAATACGGATGCCTACATGAGCGCGGAAATTCTTTCGTGGTCGCGCACGAAGGGTCTTTTTGCGGGCGTCTCCTTGAGCGGCGCGACGCTGCGTCCGGACAGAGACGGCAACAAGGAACTGTACGGGGAGAAACTGGACAACCAGCAGATCCTGATGACCACGAAGGAGCCGCCGGCGGCAGCCCGGGCGCTGATCGCGGAACTGGACAAGTATTCGATGCGCAAGGACGGCAGGTAGTGCGAACTTGGCAGGCCACGAAAAACGATGGCCTGCCCCACAGCTAGCTGAGCGTCCGATAATTCACCAGCTCAACGCCGGCATCCACTAGCGCCGCGCGAACCCCTGAATCCAACAGCGCTTCCAACTCGCGCGCGCGGCTCTCCTTCAGCCGGGTGCGCGCTTGGCGCAGATCGTCGCCGCAATAGCCGGGATGGCACATGAACTCGGTCAGGCCCTCCGGCAACTCGCGAATCAATTGCGCCAGTTCGGGAGCGCGGAATTTTCCAGTCATCCGGAACCCGGCAAAGTGATCCGTGGTGCGGCAACCATGGATCGCCAGCACGCGGCGGAAGCGGCCGCGCAGCATCGGAATTTCGAACGGTCGCCGTACCCAGCGAATCTTAAATTCCGCGGCGATGCGCGCGACCGCGTCCAGCACCGGCGGCGCCAGGTGCGTGTGCTTGTGCGTATCCAGATGCGTAGGTTCTATGCCGGCCGCCAGGATTTTGCGCACCTGCGCGGCCAGTTCGTCATAGACGCGGATGCGGCGCACGGCCAGCGCCCGCAGCAACTCCGGCACCGAGGCGGGCAGCGGAGCGTACGGCGGCAGCAGCGAGCGCCCAGAGATCAGCACCAGGTGACAGCCTACGTCGAGCGATGGCGCGTCGCGCGCCAAGCGCACGGCATCGTCGAACGCCGCGCCATTGGCCATCAAGGTGGTCGCGGTCAGAATGCCGCCACGATGCGCGTCAAAGATGCCGCGGTTCACGTCCGGAGTGAATCCGAAATCGTCGGCGTTGACGATCAGTCGCTTGCGGGAGATCAAAAGATTGCCAGCTTGATGCGCAGGAATTTCTTGGGATTGGCGCGAATATCTTTGGCCAGCGACTGGAACTCGCGCATGGCGCCGTTCATGGCTTCGTACATCTGCGGATTCACCAGCAACTGCCCCACCGTGCCTTGTCCCGAGTTGATGCGGTCAATCGTCGTATCCAGCTTGGCGGCCAGTTCGGTGAACTGCTTGTAGAGTTGATCGTCCTTCAGCAGCTTGCCGGCGGTGCCCTTCCCGGCGTTGAGTTCCTGCGTCAACTTGCGCATTTCGGTGAGCGTCTGTTGCGCCTCGTCGTAGACTTGCGGGTCCTTCATCAATTTGCCCGCAGTGCCGCGGCCCTGCTGCAAATCGTCCAGCATGGCGTCGATCCGTTTGAGCGGCGCGCGCACTTCCTGGTACAGGCTGTCGTCGTAGATGAGCTTGCTCAGCGTGCCTTTGCCGGTGCGCACGTCGGCCAGCAGTTGCTGTCCTTCGGCGGCGATGGCGTTCAGACGCTTATAAAGCTCGTCGTCCCGCAGCAGCTTCCCCAGGTTGCCTTTGCCCGCATCGATATCCGCCAGCATGGCGTCGGTGCGCTTGGAGATATCCTGCAGCGTATTGATCAAATTCGCGCTCTGGGCCATCAGTTCGGGGATATCCTGCGTCTGCAGGCTGCGCAGCTCGCCTCCGGGCTTCACGGGCGTGGCGCTCGCCCCTTTGGTGATGTCGATGAATTTGCTGCCCAGAAGGTTTGCGGCGGTGACGGCGGCGGTGGAGTCTTGCGGAATGTCCCGCATATACTTTTCCTGGATGGCGAGCTCAAACTCCACGGCCCGGTTGGGGTCTTTGGACCCCGACAGCTTGATCCCCTGGACTGCGCCGACCAAAATGCCATTCAGCCGCACCGGGGTGCTCTCGGTCATGCCCGCGCCATCCGCCATGTAGGTGCGCACGCTCTCGTTGCGCTGGAAGATGCCGCGACTTCCGGTCAACAGGAAGATCAGCACCGCCAAGATCACCATGGCGACGAACGCCACCACCCCAACCTTCAACTGCGACCAGCGGACTTTGCTGCGCTCCTGCATGCTCTATCCCCGATGCTTCACGAACTTCGAAATATACGGATCTGTGGACGCCTCCAGCTCGGTCTGCGGCCCTTCGAAGACCAGACGGCCTTCGCGCAGAACCATGAAGAGGGTACGTGGCGCGGCGGCGCCGTCGTGGTTGCCCGCGCGCTCCAAACCGCCATTCTCCGGATTGTAGCGGAAATTCGCCACCAGGTTGCCATCCTGATAGCGGTAAGTCACGATCAGCGTGGTGGTCTTGTTTAAATCCCGCTCCTTCACGATCAGCGCCACGATGGTGTTGGCCGTGATGGGGTCGAGGCCGGCCGTGGGCGAATCGTAGAGCAGCAACGGGGGCTTGGTGACGACGGCCCGCGCGATCGCGGCGCGCCGCCGCATGCCACCGGAAAGCTCGCTGGGAAACTTCTCGAGAGTGCCTTCCAGTTCCACGAATTTCAAAGCCTCTTCCACGCGCGGCAGAACATCACCGGGAGGGCAGTGAATGGACAACTGGTTGAGCAGCGGGTAGCTCACATTCTCCTCAATGTTCAGCGAGTCGAACAGCGCGCTCTCCTGGAACAGCATGCCGATCTTGCTGCGGATCTCAAACAATTCCCGCTCGCGCATGCGGCTGATGTCTTTGCCGAAGACGTAGACGGTGCCGGAATCCGGCCGTTGCAAGCCAAGAGCGGTCTTCAGCAGGACGGTTTTGCCGCTGCCGGTGGCGCCCATGATTACGCGCGATTCGCCTTCATATGCCTGGAACGACACGTCGGCCAACGCCGGCACAGCGTCGAACGAGACGCTCACGCGATCGAAGCGCAGCACCGGGCTTTGGGTATCCGCTGGCATCACGATACGATCTGGCTGACAAAAATCTTGCCCAGGAAAAAGTCGGCCACCAAGATCAGCACGGAGGCCGCCACCATGGACTGCGTGGTGGCGCGGCCCACGCCTTGCGTGCCTCCCGACGCGCGCAAGCCGTAATAGCAGCCCACCAGGGAAATGATGAACGCAAACACGAACGGCTTCAATAAGCCCTGGGTGAGGTCATTCCATTCCAGGGCGCGCCACACGGTGGACCAATACTGCTGGCTGGGCAGGTCCAGCAAAAACCGGGAGACGAACCAGCCGCCGACCATGCCGATGAAATCCGCCAGGATGGTGAGCAGCGGCAGCATCACGGCAGTGGCCACCATGCGCGGCGTAACCAGCTTCTGAATCGGATCGGTGCCCAGCGCGCGCATGGCGTCGATCTGCTCGGTCACTTTCATCGAGCCGAGCTCGCTGGCGATGCCAGAAGAATTGCGTCCCGCCATCATCAGGGCGGTCAACACAGGGCCCAGCTCGCGCACCAGCGAAATCGAAACCAGCGTCCCGGTCTGGTCCACCTGGCCGTATTGCTGTAGCGCGCGGGACATCTGCAGCGCCATCACCAAGCCGGCGAAGAGGCCCGTCAGGATCACGATGGGCAGGCTGCCGACTCCGATGAGATCCATCTGGGCGATGATGTCGTCGCTGTAATGGGGGCGGGCGGCCACGTTGCGGAGCGCGCGCCCGGTCAGCAGATAAAACTCCTGGATGGAGATGAACGGTTCCTTGAGGTAATCGAGCAAGCCGGTTGGTCCCCGAAATTCGATGCTACCATACACCTATAAAAATCGGCCATGCAGGGACTTACCGCTATCGTCGGAATTCGCGTGGGGCATGCTTCGAATTTCGACGCGCTGACCGGATGCACGGCGATCCTTTGCGAAGCGGGCGCGGTGGGTGGCGTGGATATTCGCGGCTCGGCCAGCGAGACGTCGTCCATCGACACGCTGCAGCCGGGCCACATCACCGGACAGGTACATGGCATCGCGTTGTCGGGCGGCAGCGCGTTCGGGCTCGAGGCGGCTTGCGGCGTGCGGCATTACCTGGAGCAACGCGGTGCCGGATTCCGGGTGGGCCGGGCGGTGGTGCCCATTGTCCCTGGCGCTGTGTTGTTCGATCTGGACATCGGGAAGGCGGGCATTCGCCCTACCCGCGAAATGGGCGAAAGCGCCGCGGCGGCGGCCACTGCCGATGCGGTGAAGGAAGGCGCCGTCGGCGCCGGCACGGGAGCTACGGTGGGCAAGGTCTTTGGCATGCGGCAGGCCATGAAGTCGGGGATCGGTTCAGGACTGGTGGAACTGAAGGGCGGCGTAGTGGTCGCCGCGCTGGTGGTGGTGAACGCTTTTGGCGACGTGCGGGATCCCGCCACGGGCAAGCTGATCGCTGGCGCGCGCCGCACTCCGGACCGCATGGAGTTGGCAGATACAGAGTCCGTCATGAAGGTGAGCGTCACGCGGGCAGCCCCGGAGCCGCACAATACTACGCTGGCCGTGATCGCGACGAATGCCCGCCTGACGAAGGTGGAAGTCGCCAAACTGGCAGAACTCGGCAGCCTCGGGATAGCCCGCACCATCTACCCGGTGTGGACGATGTTCGACGGAGACACGACCTTTGCCCTCTCGCTAGGCGATGCCCGCGCGGACGTGAACACGTTGGGCGTGGCGGCGGCCGAAGCCGTGGCCCAAGCCGTGGTGCGCGCCGTGAAGAACGCGCCAGCCATGGGCGGCGTGCCGGGCCTGGCGGGCCAGCCCCGCGGCTGATCGATGGCGGGCGTTGTTTTGTCCTGGGTCCGAGCCTAAAGCTAGTAGTACTTTTGTCTACGTAGAAATTAACCCGGGTTACGATTGACACGTGTTATCCTGTTGAAGACATTCAGCAAAGGCTGTCGAGAGAAAGGCGCTCTCGTCGCCACGTTGCGAGTTCTTCCGGTAGTAGCCGACAGCCGCCGCATGATCGTAACGGACAAAACAAATGGGACTTGAAAAAGTGGATACACCTGTCGAACGGCGGGCAAAAAAACGCTTCGTGATGGAGCGGGAGATCCGCTACCGGGTGTTGGAACAGGGCAAAATCGTCGCCGTCGGAAGCGGCAAGACCCTCAATTTGAGCAGCAACGGCGTGGCATTCGTCGCGGAGAACGACTTGCCTGAAGGGGCCTATATCGAGGTGTCGATCGCCTGGCCGGCGTTGCTCGAAAACCGGTGTCCCCTGCAACTGATTGGCTTTGGCCGGGTGCTCAGAAGCTCTGAGCGCACCACCGCATCTACCCTGGAGCAGTACGAATTTCGCACCATGGCGCGGATTGTGCCGGAGAGCGCATGGTCGGCGCGAAGCGACCAGAAGCTGCGCCGTTGGGCGGAAGCCGTCGCGCGCACATAACCATAGTGCCAGCAGCCGGCTAACGCGAGCTTCGCTCGCGAAGGGCCGATTAACAATCGGCCTGCAGGTTACCAACCTG
>JBEKPZ010000423.1:0-6143 GCA_049520215.1 Bryobacteraceae bacterium
GGGTACTTGTACGGGACAACCCTCAATGGCGGGACCAGCACCTTTGGCACCGATGGCACGATCTTCAAGATCACCCCGAGCGGCACGTTGACCTCGGTTTACAGCTTTTGCCTGCAAAGCGGTTGCCCGGATGGCTACATTCTCCCCGCCGGGCTGGTGCAGGCCACCAATGGGTACCTCTACGGGACTACGGAAGACGGCGGGGGCAACGGCTGCTGTGGCACGGTCTTCAGCATCACCCCCAGTGGAACGCTGAAGACGCTTGACGGCTTGGCCTTGGAGGATGGGTCCGGCCCCTATCCCACGGCAGGGCTGGTGCAGGCCTCCAATGGGTACCTCTACGGGACAACCGTCGGCGGCGGGGTCTTTGGCGCTGGCACGGTCTTCAGGATGACCCCCAGCGGCGCGCTGACCACGATTTTCAGCTTTTGCCCGTTACCAGCTCCTACTTGCTCAAGCACCGACAGCATAGCCAACGGCTGGATGCCCGCGGCCGGGCTGATCCAGGCCACCAATGGGGAACTCTACGGGACAACGTTAGGCGGCGGAATCAACCCTGGTGGCGGAGCCTATGGCCCTGGCACGGTCTTCAAGATCACCCCCAGCGGAGTGCTGACCACACTTTACAGCTTTTGCTCGAAAAGCAATTCCCAAAACAGTTGCTTGGACGGCTACAACCCCGTTGCGACGCTGGTCCAGGCCACCAATGGGTACTTCTATGGGACAACCACGGCTGGGGGGGCCAACAACGCAGGCACGATCTTCAGAATGACCCCCACCGGCACGCTGACCACGCTTTACAGCTTCTGTTCCCAAAGCGCCTGCGCGGACGGGACACAGGGTGCAGGCGCCGCACCAGCGCTGATCCAGGCCACCGATGGGAACCTCTACGGGACCGCCCCCTACGGCGGAGCCACCGGCGGGGGCACGAGTTCGATCGGCTTTGGCACTGTCTTCAAAATGACCCCCAGTGGCGAGCTGACCACGCTTTACACCTTTTGCATCTCGATCGGTTGTGAGGACGGCGGCCGTCCCTTCGGGGGGCTGGTCCAGGATACCAATGGCACTTTGTACGGGACAACCTCAATTGGCGGGACCAACTCACCCGGTTATGGCACGGTCTTCAGCCTGTCTGTGGCTCTCGGCCCATTTGTGAAAACGCTACCCACCGCCGCCTTGGCGTTAGCGGCGGTCAAGATTCTGGGAAGCGATCTGACCGGCGCCACCGCCGTTAGCTTTAACGGCACGGCGGCTAGCTTCACCGTGGTATCGAGCACTGAGATCGCGACCACCGTGCCAGCGGGCGCCACGAGCGGCGTGGTCAAGGTGGAGACGCCGAGCGGCACGCTTTCGAGCAACGTAAAGTTTCTCGTGCTGCCGTAGGACCCGCGATTCTCTCCGACAAGTCCGAGTGTGCAGGCGGGTGGGCTGGGTGGCTGCGGGCGGGTGCCTGCGCCGCAAACGGGCGACGGAAGGTCGAGGGAAAGGCCGATTCACAATCGGCCTGCAGGTTGACAACCTGCCCCACAGGCTTTTTTCTACCTCGGGACTGCGCGCGACGGCCGGCGGCATTGCCATCCTGTTAGAATAATCGCAAGGAGTTCGCGCATGCCGCTGAGATACTCTTTCGCAACGCTCCTGATTATGTCTGGCGTCGTTCTGGCGCAAGAACCGCCGGTCAACACCGCCGCGCCGTCCGGCGATTACGTGATCGCTCCCGGTACCCGCATCCCGCTGGGGCTGATCAACTCCATAAGCACCAAGAACGCGGCGGAGGGAGACCGCGTGTACCTGGAGACGGTGTTTCCGATCATGGCCAGCGGCCGTATCGTAATCCCGCCGGGGAGTTGGGTGTCCGGCACGGTGACCGAGGTCAAGCGTCCGGGGCGCGTGAAGGGCCGTGGCGAACTGTACCTGCGCTTCGATTGCCTGACGCTGCCCAACGGGGTAACGCGCGATTTCCGCGCACGCGTGGGCGGGATCGACGGACGCGGCGGCGAGGAATTCGACAAGGCCGAGGGCAAGATCCAGAGCGAGGGCAACAAGGCCGGTGACGCGCGCACGGTCGCCGAGGCCGCGGGGGCGGGCGCGTCGGTCGGCCTGATCGCGGGCTCCGCAAGCCAGCACTACGCCATGGGCGGAGGCATCGGGGCCGCGGTGGGCGCCACTGCCGGACTGATGGCCGTGCTGCTCACGCGCGGGCCGGATGCGGTGCTGGCCAAAGGCAGCACCATTGAGATGATCACCGACCGGCCCTTGCAGTTCCAAAAGAGCGAACTCGATTTCGGGATGGGGCAGTCCGGCCATTTCTCGGACGGGCCGGGGCCGCTGTCCAAGAAGGATTCCCGCTGGGCGCGGTGGCCGTTCTAGCCGCAACACTGTTCACTTAGCAGGATGCTGAAAAAGGCTCTCACAGGCTGAAGCCTGTGCCACCAACTGCCGCTGTGGCCCGTTAGGGGAGACAGGGCTGGCATCCTGGCTGGTCCGCTGCCGATTACGTGTGGCCGCCTGGGAGGCCGCACCCGCTCCACTGCTACGCGGGCGGCGCTTTTGCGCGGACGCGCGCCGCCCTCTCCGCTTCGGCACGCAGGTGGGCTCCGCTACACGCTGGCGTAATGCCGAATTAGTTTATTTGAGTGAGTATATCACCGGCGGGCGGTGTGTCCAACCTTTTTTCCGTCTTTTTTGAATACCTTGACGGTCACTCTCGGAAGAGTCGCGCAGGATCGGCGCTCGCCGGATTTCCAGCTACAGGAACGCACCGGGACTGCCGATTGTGAAAACGGGTACGTTGCATGCAATTGGAATTGAACCTGGAGATTTACCGTGCGGTCCTGGAAAGCGTGCCGGTCGGGGTGTATCTGACAGACCGGAAGCGCCAGATCCTGTTCTGGAATGCCCACGCGGAGACCATTACGGGGTATCTCGGCCAGGAGGTTGTCGGACGCTTCTGCCACGACAATCTCCTGATGCATTGCGACGAAAACCAAGTGGCTCTGTGCGGTTGCGACTGTCCACTGGCGCGGGCCATGCAGGATGGCCGGGCCCAGGAAGCCAGTGTTTTCCTGCGTCATAAGGAGGGCCAACGGGTTCCGGTGCGGGTGAAAGCCGTTCCGCTCAGAGATGAGTGTGGCGCCGTCATTGGCGCCGCCGAGTTCTTCGAAGAGCGATCGTTCCGGGCCACCGAGATGCGTTGCCCGCACCTGCGGGGAGACGTTTCCGTGGACGACGTCACGGAGATCCCGGATGGCCAGGCGACGTTGGCCGCCCTCGGTATTGCGCTGGAGGAGTTCGCCGCTTCCCAGGTAGCGTTCGGCGTCCTTTCGATCGCCATCGACAACCTGGACCATTTGCGGCACGTTTACGGTTGCCAGGTTGCAAATACGGTATTGTACGCGGCGGCCCAGACGCTCGCGGCCGGCACGCGGCCGGACGACCTGGTGGGGCGCTGGAAGGAGCAGCGGTTCGCGGCGCTGGTGGCGTGCCCCACCGTTGACGGGCTGGGGAGTTGCGCCGAAAGGCTGAGGCGTCTGGTCTCCCTCGCCTCGGTTCCGTGGTGGGGAGACCGGCTGTCGGTCACCTTATCCATGGGCGGAACGATGGTGCGCCCCGGCGACACGGTCGAATCGTTGTTAGGACGCGCCGAGGAAGCTCTCGAAGCGACGCAGGCGGCACACGTGAACTCGATCCTGTTGGTCTGAGGCGAATACCCATGTTCTCTATTATTGGAATTGTAGTTGTGTTCGGCGCGATCGTCGCGGGGTACCTGATGGAAAAGGGGAACCTGCTGGTGCTGCTGCAGCCCGCAGAACTGGTGATCATTGCGGGCGCGGCTGCCGGCACCGTGCTGGTCGCCAACCCGCCTTACCTTCTGAAGCAGATCGGCCAAGGCTTCGCCGGAGCTTTCAAGGGGTCCAGGTTCACGCGCCAGCTTTATCTGGACTCCCTGAAGATGCTGTTCGACCTGTTCAACCGTTCGCGCCGCGAAGGTCTGACGGCCATCGAGGAGGATCTGGAAGCTCCGGAAAAGAGCAAGACATTCACCGCCTTCCCGTCCGTGGTCAAAGATCATCACGTGCGCGACTTCATCTGCGACACGCTACGCACGGCATCCAGTGGCGCCGTGGAACCATTCGATATCGACCAGATGATGGAGTTGGATATGGAGGTCCACCATCAGGATGCCGCGCGGCCGGTGGCGGCCTTAAGCACCGTCGCGGATGCGCTGCCGGGCTTGGGTATCGTGGCGGCGGTGCTGGGAGTGGTCATTACCATGGGGGCACTTGGGGGGCCCCCGGAGGAGATCGGCCACAAGGTGGCGGCAGCCCTGGTGGGCACATTTCTGGGCATCCTGCTGTGCTACGGCTTTGTGGGGCCGATCGCGTCCAACATGCAGAAAACCGCGGATGACGAAAACTCCTATTATCACGTCTTGCGCGTAGCTTTGGCGTCTTTCATCAAGGGCACCGCGCCCATTCTGGCCGTCGAGATCGCCCGGCGGGCCACTCCGGGCCAGGTGCGGCCGGGGTTCGTGGAATTGGAGAAGCTGTGCCGCAACAAGGGGCCGGATGTCCCGCCCGCGGCTTAGAGGTGCGCTTTTATGGCTGCCCGTCCAATCATCGTCATCAAGAAAAAAGCGGCTCACGGCGGCCACCACGGGGGCGCCTGGAAGGTGGCTTATGCCGACTTCGTAACGGCCATGATGGCGCTGTTCATCGTGTTGTGGCTGCTCAACAGCAGCAAGCAAATCCGGGAGGCGGTAGGTGGATACTTCAAGGACCCCACGGGCACTTCAAAGCTGGTAGGCAGCGGAAAGACGGGCGCGGGCGACAACTTCACCTTGACCAAAGAAAACATGAACAAGATCAAGGATGAGCTGCAGAAGGCGGTGCGCAAAGTGGTCGATTTCGAGAAGCTGAAGAACCAGATCGAAATGACGGTGACCAGCGAAGGGTTGCGCATCGAGCTGATGGAGGCCGAGAAAGGCACCTTCTTCGCCAGCGGCATCGCCGAGCCCAGCGAAGATGGCCGGCAGATTCTGGTGATGCTGGCGCACGAGTTGGGCAAACTGCCGAACACCATCTCCATCGAAGGCCACACCGACGCCAAACCTTTCTCCGCGAAGGGCAGCTACAGCAACTGGGAGCTCTCGGCGGATCGTGCCAATGCCGCGCGCCGCATGGTGCAGGAAAATGGGGTCGGCCCACGGCAGGTTACCCAGGTGCGGGGCTATGCCGACCAGCGCCTGCGTAAACCGAACGCTCCCGAGGATCCATCGAATCGCCGCATCTCGGTGGTCGTTCAGTATCTGGACAAACCGGACCCGGTAGAGAAGCCGGCAGCGGCAAGTCCCGCTCCGCCGGCTAAGACTCAGTCCAAGAAGAACTAAGGCCAGCCGCGAGCGCTTAGCGCGTACAGCACCACCGCAATCCCGCGCGACTCCGCCATTCGCTCAAAGCCCATCCCCAGCTTGCGCATAATGCCGATCGAAGCGGTGTTGGCCGGTTGTGCGATGGCCACGATGCGCTCCAGGCCCACCCGCTCGAAGCCGTCGCGCAGAGCCGCCCGCGCCGCTTCCGTGGCCAGGCCGCGACCCCACCAGGCGCGCGCCAGCCACCAGCCGATTTCGATCTCTTCTGTTTCAGGAAGGGGCTGCAGGCCGCAGAACCCGATCGGGCTGGGGGCTTCGTTGTGCAACCGCGCTACCAGCTTCCACAGGCAGAATCCGCGCTGGTCAAACAGCGCGATCTGGCGGTCCACGAACTGCCGCGAGCGCTCGCCGGGCCAGGGCGTACCATCGCCGATGTAGCGCATCACTTCCGGATCGGCGGCGATGGCGCGGAATGCCAGCCAGTCGTCCGCCTCCCAATGGCAGAGGTTCAATCTTTCGGTTTCGATCCGGATACGGCCTCCACCATGGGCAGGTATACGCGAAACACGCTGCCCTTGCCCGGCTGGCTCTCGACCGCGATCTTGCCGCCGTGCTGGTCGACAATCTTGGAACAGATGGCCAGCCCCAGGCCCACGCCATCGGGCTTGGTGGTGAAAAAGGGATTGAAGATGGTGTCGATCAGTTTGGGATCGATGCCCGAGCCGCGGTCGATCACCGAAATCTCGGCGTTGCCGTCCACCGGGCGGGTCTT
>JBEKPZ010000424.1:0-6197 GCA_049520215.1 Bryobacteraceae bacterium
TCTCGCTCACGGCTTGTACTCTGGCAGGCTGTGGAGTCATACCTCCTCAGGATACGCCCGATTCGGAGGGGGCAATCTTGCGTTCCGTCTGCGTCCGTATCTTTATGACCCAGTAGTACTAGTGGGCTTCGTGCGCTAACCCCTGTCGCCGGGCGGAATCGAAGACCGCCTGGAGAGCCTTGTCGATCTCGGCCGACGCGCGGGTCTGCATCTGGTTCACTTCGCCTTGCTCTTTATTGACCACCGCTTGCCTCTGGTTCACCTTATCTTGTTCGGCGTTCACGACATGCTGCTTGCCATTGACCTCCGACTGGAGCTGGTTCACGCGGGACTGTTCTTCGCCACCCTGGTTCACCAGATTCTGTTGCCGGTTAACTTCGGCTTGCGCGCGATTCACGTCCGCTTGGTGGCGGTTGACTCCATCCTGCAAGTGATTCACATCGGCCTGGTGACGATTCACCTCGGCTTGCCGGCTGTTGACCTCGCGCTGGGGGGCCATGGCGTCTTCGAATTGGGCCAGGATGCGGGCGTCGGTCACGATGTAGTCGCGGCCGTCCTGCCGGAACCAGGCGTAGTGGGAGCCGTATTTGGAGCGCCACTCTTGGAAACGCGGCTCGTCTCGGCTATCCCAGGAACCGCTCATGTCGTTCGCTGAAACGATCAGGTAGCGGGTGACGCGGGTGTTACCATGTGTGGACGCTGCCGGTGCTTGCGGCGCCAGCGGCCCGGCGGGGGACGTGGGTGCCATGGGAGCCTGAGCGGCTGCCACGACTATAACTGCCACTCCTAGCAGGAGAATGGCGGCGAAGCCGTTGCGCGTCAAGCCGCGCGTGGTGGCGGTTCCATCCGGAATCCGATGAACCTGGTCCGCTGCTTTTCCGTATCGAGCCATGGCTACTACCTCCCAAGTGCGGCTGCAAGAGGTTGGACGATTGGAAAAACAGAGCGGTTAGCCTGCCGCCGCGCAAGTAGCGTGGCCATCTTCGGCTGGCCGACGCATGGTAAATCGCGTCTCCCTTGATGGCGGCTGCGCAGCTCGCGGACCGACCGGCGGTGGTACTCCGGAGTTACGGCGACACAGTTCAGCGGCCAGCACACCTCCTGGATGCACGCAGCATGGTCACGATGAGCCCCGCATGGCCGGAGAGAATCTGTTCAGGCCCGCCACAGCAGCGTCTTCGGCGGCGTAGTCAAACTTGTGCGGAATGAACTCTCCCGGCGGGTGCGCGCGCGCCCAATCAATGGTGCGGTGAATGGCTTCGTCGAGCGGTACTGGCTCTTTGTAACCGAGTTCCCGACGGATGCGGGTTGAAGCGGCTTCCCAATGCTGTGCGCTGTTGCCCGGCGCCACCAAGTGCGGCGGTATGCGTTCCTTAGGTAGCGTGATGAATCCGCCGTCCCAACCGGTTGCCGCCGCGATCTTGCCTGCCCAATCGAGTTCGGAAAATGCTGGCGTTTCTGCGACGTTGTAGACACGGCCGGTAGCCCGTTCGGAAACCGCTGCCAATGCCAGCGCTACCGCTACGTTCTCGACGTATCCTCGTGGCGAGCGCCATGCGGCCCAACCTTCTTCAAACAGGATCCGCCGTCGGCCATCGGCGATTCGCTTAAGCACCGGGTGGAATCGGCATAGGTGATCGCCTGGACCATAGATCATCGGCAGCCGGAGCACCGTGCCGGGTAGCTCAGGATCGCCCAAGACAGCCCGTTCGACAGGAATCTTGTCGTACTCGTCGTCAATCCAGCCGAAGAGTTTTTGCAGCATTTTCACCTGTGCGGGCGGATACGTCTGCAACTTAGTCCGAAGCGGTGAATCCTCCGTCAGCGGCACTGGCTCCAGCGGACCCTCCTCGCTGCCATGCAGCACCCCGCAGGCCCGATACACGTCCATGCTGCTTGCCACCACCACACGTCCTGCGATGCCACGGAATACGTCCATCAACGACTCCGCCTGGGCACCTGAGCTGAGGATCAGGTCGATGACCACATCCGCTTTAGGGCGAAGCGCAGCCAGATCCCGGCGCTCGCCGAGAATCGACTCGGCGGGCAGATCCGCTTGCGTGCTGCCGCGGTGAAAAACGGCCAGGGAGTGGCCCATCTGGGAGAGTGCGCGCACGAGGTGGGGACCAATGAAGCCGGTCCCGCCAATAACGAGAATCCTCACATTACCAGATTACTTCAGCCAGAAGTCACGCAAGCAGGGCGCAGCTGTGCCAGTCCACGTCCGAAGCAAGAAAAGCCCGCCGCGGCCGGAGCCGGGCGGGCGATGCTACTCATTGATGCGATAGCTCCGCTCACCTCCTTCGGCCTTGAAGCTCTCGACCGCGTACCCGGTCTTCTTCATCGCGCCCGCCATGAACCCGCGGACGGTACGCCGCTGTCAGCCCATGGTCTTCATGATCTCGGGGATGGTGGTACCGTCCTAGCGTTGCAGCATGGCGACCGCCTGGGCGGTCTTGCCGCCCTCGCGCGGCGGCTCCCGGCATCTTGGCGACCTTCTTGGCTTTGAGCGCGTTCTTGGCGGCGGTGGCCTTCTTGGTCGTCTTGGCCACCCGTTCGGCCGCCCCTGCGCCGACCTCGGCCTTCCCTTGCGCCTTCGGCTTCGCCGGTTGGTCCGCGTTCGGTTCGGGCTTGCTGCCGGGCGTGCCGGCGTTCGTGGTCACCGGCTCGCCGAGTCCCTGGATACACGCCCAGATCCGGCTGATAGCCGTTTTCCGGTCCGTGAACTGAATAGCATCGGCGCACGCGCGCGGGCTGGCGGATGGAAACAATTGGACCTTTTGTCCGTCGTGGAGCGTAATTAGATGCAAGACCCGTCCGGGGGTCGTCGGGGGCGTGAGGTGCATATCCTGGGATCAATCGCAAATCAGCTCAAACACGTCTTACGCAGACTGCTGCGGTCACCAATGTTCACGGTGGTCACGCTGGGCACCATTGGCATTGGAGTGGGCGCCAACACCGCGATCTTCAGCGTCATCAATGGCATTTTGCTGAAGCCCCTGCCCTATCCCGATTCCGAACGGCTGGTAAGTGTCTGGCAGTCGGCGCCCGGTATCGGCATCCAGGACATGAATGCGTCGCCATCGGACTATTTCACTTTTCGAGAAGAGAACCGCACGTTCCAGCAGTTCGGTCTCTGGAGCGGGGGCAGCGTAAGCGTTACCGGGCTTGCCGCGCCTGAGCAGGTGCAGAGCCTTATGGTTACCGACGGTACGCTGAATGCTCTAGGCATCCAGCCAGTTGCGGGACGCTGGTTCAACGCCAGAGACGACAGCTCCGGCAGTCCGCAGACGGCCGTCTTAACGTACGGATATTGGCAGCGCAGATTTGGCGGCGACGCTTCCGCGATTGGGCGCCAAATTCGCGTGGACGGGGAGTCCAAGGAAATCATTGGCGTGATGCCGCAGAACTTCCGGTTCCTCGATCAAAAACCCGATGTCATCCTCCCCTTCCAATTTGACCGCGGCAAAACCACTCTCGGAAACTTCAGTTACCAGGCCATTGCGAGACTGAAACCGGGCGCTACCATAGCGCAGGCCAATGCCGATGTCGCGCGGATGATCCCGATCGTGAATACGAAATTCCCTCCGCCGCCCGGCTTCAGCGCAAAGATTTTCGAATCCGTGCGAATTCTGCCCAGTGTGCGTCCGCTGAAGCGAGATGTGGTCGGCGACCTGGGCAAAGTGTTGTGGGTGCTGATGGGAAGCATCGGAGTGGTGCTGCTGATCGCCTGCGCGAACGTGGCGAATCTGCTTCTGGTAAGGGCCGAAGCACGTCAGCACGAACTTGCAATTCGCGTAGCTCTCGGCGCCGGCTCCGCGCAGATCGGCCGCGAGTTTCTCATGGAGAGTGTGCTTCTAGGCTTGACCGGTGGAGTCGCCGGGCTGTGCCTGGCGTATGCGGCGCTGCGGCTTCTGGAGGCCATTGCCCCGGCGTCTCTGCCCCGTCTCGAAAACATCACCATCGATCCTCTGGTGCTGATGTTCACACTGGCCATCTCGCTTGCAGCCGGCTTGCTGTTTGGACTCATGCCCGTCTTCAAATACGCGGGCGCTAGCGTGACGGCAACGCTGCGCGCCGGAGGACGAACGTTGAGTCAGAGCCGGGAGGCGCATCGCGCGCGGAATACTCTGGTGGTGCTGCAAATGGCTCTGGCCGTGGTGCTGCTGATCGGCTCCGGCCTGATGATTCGAACCTTTCAAGCTCTCCGGCAGGTCCAACCCGGATTCGGGCATCCCCAGGCACTGCAGACCATGGCGATCTTCCTCCCGGAGGCGCACCTGAAAGAACCGGAGCGGGTCATTCGAATGTTCCAGGAGATCCAGCGAAAAATCTCGGGGATTCCCGGCGTTAGCTCGGTCGCGTTTGCGAACGCTGTCCCCACCGACGGAAATAACAGCACCGATCTGCTGTACGCCGAGGATCGAGCCTACAGGGAGGGCGAGCTTCCGCCGCTCCGCCGGTTCAAGTTCGTCGCGCCGGGCTTTTTCCAGACGATGGAGACCAGGCTGATTGCGGGACGGGATTTTACATGGACAGACATATACGACCGGAGGAACGTGGCTGTGCTCTCGGAGAACATGGCGCGCGAGCTTTGGCGCAATCCGGCTGGGGCGCTCGGCAAGCGCATCCGCGAGGGCATGAACGACCCCTGGCGCGAGGTGGTCGGCGTGGTTCAGGATGTACATCTCGACGGTGCCGATCAGAAAGCGCCCACAACTGTGTATTGGCCAGTAATGATGAACAATTTCTGGGGCAACACAGTCTTCGTGCAGCGCCGGGCGGTGTTCGCCATCCGCGGCAGCCGGGCTGGCTCCCAGAACTTTCTCAAGGAGTTCCGCCAGGCCGTCTGGTCCGTGGATGCCGATCTGCCGCTGGAGGCCATTCGCACCATGCAGGAGGTCTACCGCGGATCGATGGCGCGGAGTTCCTTTACGCTGGTGATGCTCGCTATCGCTGGCGGCATGGCGCTGCTGCTGGGCATCGTGGGGATCTACGGTGTCATCTCGTATTCGGTCTCGCAACGGACCAGGGAGATCGGCATCCGCATCGCGCTCGGGGCGCGGGAGACCGCGCTGACGGCGATGATCGTTCGTCAGGGCGTGTTGCTGGCCGCGGCCGGCGTGGCGCTAGGCATGGCGGCGGCTGCCGGACTGACGCGCATTATGTCGTCATTTCTGTTTGCGGTGAGCCCCGTCGATCCTGCTACGTATTGCGCCGTGGCGGCCGGCTTGATTGCGGTAGCCGCGGGCGCCAGCTATCTGCCGGCGTACAGGGCGGCAACCGTCAACCCCGTTGAAGCTCTGCGCGCGGACTGACTCCAGGACCCGCTCGTCGAGGCGTTTGACCTTACCATTTCTCTCGCGCAGACGGTCCGCTGCGCCTAATGCCCGGAGCCAAGCGCCCTCACAGACGCTCAAGCAGCCCCCTCAGGATGCTCCAAGACGACCCCACCGACGAGATCTTCAGCCTTGCCGGGGCTATGCACATCCACGACATGCAGCCGAAACGAGATCATCTGCATACCCGGATGCTTCTCGCCGATCACGCCACACTCCAGCCCGGCGTGCATGGCGACTATTTCAAGCGTCTTTCGCAGAAACTTCCAGGTGCCCCGCCCTAGTCGGCTCGGTCTTGGGGGCACACGAACCCCCGGGTCGCTCACTGCGGCCCCGTCGCACCGAATCAACTGAGTTTTGTGTTCGTGTCTCTGACTGCCCACCTCCGGCAAGTCCAATTTTCCTCTTGACAGTAGTTAGGTTGTTAGTGTACGATTTTAATTGCGATGAAACAGACAACCCATTTCGGGATAAGGCCACATGTTCTGGACTTATAGATTTCTTTAGGAAGGACCAGCGGCGGATCGGAAACGGTTCGCCGCTTTTGTTTTTTCTGGGCATAGCCGGAAGGTCTAGCTTCGGTTTTGGGAACCGGCGATCTGTGTTCGATTCACAGTGCCCAGACCATCGGGGGCTGTGGGAAATGGCTAACCTCCCTGCGTCGGAAGCAGGAGATTCCCGGTTCAAGTCCGGGGTCCCCGACCATGTTCTTTGACAATTGAAATTGTGGTCTTCAGGATAAGCGGGATTGGCCGAGCGCCATTAGGCATCTGTCTTCCAAACAGAACAGACGGGTTGGACTCCCGTATCTCGCTCCAATGCTGGGTTCGTCTAGCGGCCAGGATGTTGCCTTGCCAT
>JBEKPZ010000425.1:0-5813 GCA_049520215.1 Bryobacteraceae bacterium
GGGAGCCACCAAGATGTCCGGCGCCCTGCACTTGTGCCAAGCCAAGTCCAACCGCGGGCGGCGCGGGCGCAAGAGCGACTACGCCGACGGCGAGCGGATGGTCAAACGGTTAGTGGCACAGGCTTCAGCCTGTGTTTGGGCCATCGTCCTTCACCCTGCCTTTGCAAAGACCCCAGTGCCCCCAGGAGGCGCGATGACCATTTTCGCGATCTCCTTCCACGCTGAAAACAAAGGCTCAACTGCAATCCGTCACCCGAATCCCTCCCGCCGCCGTGCTACTCTTACGTCGGGGTGAAGCAGCCGGGTAAGAGGCCCTAAATGGGGCATTGATATACTTGATGACACTTAGCCATTCATCATTCATAATGTTTATAAAACGTGAAGGCGACATCATCGCTGAGGTCCATCTGTACACCTGGTGTCATCAAGATCAATGCCCTAAATGGGGACGGAACGCCACCAGAGATTACCATACGAACCCAATCTGATCCTTTGTTTTCAATAAAAGCTCCGCAATGCAACGCGAAATCGGGAAAACCGCCCTTGGTTGCAGGCGCCCCGCGGCCCGGATTCCCGCCACGCCTGCGGTACCATGGAGGCTATGAGTCCGAATCAGCCGGGGCAGCCGCCCAAGTTGCCCATTCCTGGTGTGAAAAATCTGATCGCGGTAGGCTCCGGCAAAGGCGGCGTCGGAAAAACCACCGTGGCGGTGAACCTGGCCGTGGCGTTCGCCAAACTGGGCCACCCCACCGGCCTGATGGATGCCGACGTCTACGGCCCCAACGTCCCGCTGATGATGGGCATCAATCGCACCCCCATGGCCTACGGCGAGCGCATCCAGCCCCTCGATCAATTCGGCGTGAAGCTGATGTCCATGGGCTTCCTGAATCCCGGCGACAAGCCCCTGGTCTGGCGCGGCCCCATGCTGCACAGCGTCATCCAGCAGTTTCTGCGCGGCGTGGATTGGGGCGAGCTCGACTACCTGGTGATCGACCTGCCCCCCGGCACCGGCGACGTGCAGCTCACCCTCATCCAGACCGCGCCCATCACCGGCGCCATCGTGGTCACCACGCCGTCCGACGTTTCGCTCGAAGACGCGCGCAAGGCCGTGCATATGTTCCATCAGGTGCGAGTGCCGATCCTGGGCATCGTCGAGAACATGAGTTACCTGGTCTGCCCGCACTGCCAGGAGCGCATCGATGTGTTCAGCTATGGCGGCGGCCGGCGCACCGCCGCCGAGATGAAGGTGCATTTCCTGGGCGAGCTGCCGCTCAATCCGGCGGTGCGCGTGGGAGGCGATAGCGGCAAGCCCATCGCGCTTGACCAGGACCCGCGGGGGCCGGGCGCCGGCTTCCTGGAACTGGCGCGCAAGACCATCGCCCGCATCGAAGAGATCGGCCCGCTGGAAGGCCCGCGCATCGAAATCACCGACTAATGGAGGGCGGGCTTCAGCCCGCGCGGGGCTTGAGCCCCGCAAGAACTAACTATGGACCTGACCCGCCGCACCCTAATAACCTCCCTCACCCTCGCGACCGGTGCCTTGGCCGCGCCGCCCACGTTCGAATTGGAAGAAGCCACCGTCGCCGATCTGCAGAAGCGCATGACCGCGGGCAGCCTAACCGCGCACGCGCTCACCGGGCTCTATCTGGACCGTATCGCTGCCATCGACAAGCGCGGCCCCGCGCTTAACACGGTGATTGAACTCAACCCCGACGCCCCGTCGATCGCCGCCGCCCTGGATGCCGAGCGCAAAGCCAAAGGTGCGCGCGGCCCCTTGCACGGCATCCCCGTCCTGATCAAGGACAACATCGACACCGCCGACCGCATGATGACCACCGCCGGCTCGCTGGCCCTGCTCGGTTCCATTGCGGCGCGAGATTCAGCCGTGGCCGAGCGCCTGCGCGCGGCCGGCGCTGTGATTCTGGGCAAGACTAACCTCAGCGAATGGGCCAATTTCCGTTCCAGCCATTCCACCAGCGGCTGGAGTGGACGCGGCGGCCTTACCCGCAACCCCTACGCGCTCGACCGCAATGCCTGCGGCTCCAGCTCCGGATCGGGAGCGGCTGTCTCCGCCAACCTGTGCGCGCTGGCCATCGGCACGGAAACCGACGGCTCCATCGTGTGCCCGGCTTCGACCAACGGCGTGGTCGGGATCAAGCCGACACTCGGCCTCATTCCCGCCACCGGCATCATTCCCATCGCACACTCGCAGGACACCGCCGGACCGATGGCCCGCACGGTCGCCGATGCGGCCATCCTGCTGGGCGCGCTCACCGGCGCAGATTACACCAAGTCGCTCGACCCCAACGGCCTGCGTGGCGCACGCATCGGTGTGGCCCGTGACAAATTCTTCGGCTTCAGCGAAGAGACCGACCGGGTGATGGAAGCGGCCATCGCGGAGATGAAACGGCGCGGCGCGGAGGTCGTCGATCCGGCCGATATCCCCACCGCCGGCAAGTTCGACGATTCCGAATCCGAAGTCCTAAGCTACGAGTTCAAGAACGATTTGAATCTGTACCTCGGCGCGCTGGGACCCAAGGCGCCCGTGCATTCGCTCGCCGACGTGATCGCTTTCAACGAAAGCCATCGCGCGCAGGAAATGCCCTACTTCGGCCAGGACCTCATGATCAAGGCGCAGGCCAAAGGTCCGCTTACCAGCAAAGAATATCTCGACGCGCTCGAAAAGGACCACCGGCTCTCGCGCACCGAAGGCATCGACGCGGTGATGAGCAAGCATCGCCTGGATGCCCTGGTCGCGCCCACCGCCGGTCCGGCCTGGTGTACCGACTTGATCAACGGAGACCATGATCCGGGAGGCAGTTCCACGCCCGCCGCCGTCGCCGGCTATCCGAATATCAATGTCCCCGCGGGCTATGCTTTCGGACTGCCGGTGGGCATCTCCTTCTTCGGCGCGGCGAATTCGGAGGCTCTGCTGATTAAGGTGGCGTACGCTTTCGAGCAGGCTACGCGGCATCGGCGCGCGCCGCAGTTCCTCCCGCGCATCGCGTGATGCACGTTGATGCACTTTCTGATGCTATAATGCATCCATGAAGAACGGGACGAAGAACGGAACGCGCCGGACGACACTCACCCTTCCGATCGAAGCGCTCACAGCGGCTGAGCGCATTGCCGAAAAGCGAAAGGTCACCCTCAGCGTGGTCGTTTCCGAAGCGCTCGAGAAAAACCTGCACGCCGAGGCCCAAGCCAAGCGCGAGGGCGAACGGCGAGTGAAAGCGTGGGAGGCCTATTGTAAATCCCACTCCCAATTGACCGATGAAGAGAGGCTCGTGCTCGATGGTATCATCATGGAGCCGGTGGACGAATAGACTTGATCGATGCACCTCCTGGCCCCTACCTTTTCGACACGAGCGCCGATAGTTGGTTGAGAGATTCACCCAATCCCACTGTCCGGCAATGGCTGGCCGCCTATCTGGCGCAACATCTCATGCACGTCTCTGCGATCACTGTGATGGAGCGGCTTAGGGGCTACGCCCTGCTCCTCACACGGGTCGCGCCCGAACAACGAGCCGAAATCGAGTTAGCGCGGCAGACCTATCTCGATACGCCTGCGAAGGTGTGGCCGGTCGATGCCACCGTTGCCTTGCACGCTGCGGAACTGAGCGTGTTGTTGCCTCGACCGCCCACGCCGCTAAAGCGCTCGCACCGGGTCGCCGAGGTGCGCCAGGAAAGACTGTTCCGCTGGCGCTGCGACATCCTGATCGCCGCGACCGCGCTGGTCGCCGCAATGCCCCTGGTCCACCACAACCCGCGCGACTTCGAGACCATCCGCATGGCTATCGAAACCTCGCCCGAGCGATTTCCTACCCTCGGCCCCTTGAACCTCGTGAGCGTCCTGCGCCTTGCGGTCTGATACGATCTCGTCATGCGTTGTACCACGCTATCCGCCCTGTTGATCGCGGCCGCGGCAATCGCCTCCGCGCAGCCGTCCGCAAACCCAAGGCCGCCCGTTATCGATGTTCACGTCCACACCTTCGGCGGCATTCCCGGAGTCGGGCCGATGTGCCCTTTCAACCCGCAGTTCCTGGCGGCGGACCCGAGCGTCAAAGCCGACCCGATCGGTTGGGCCAAACAGGATTGCACCGATCTGCTGGAGCCCTCCAAGACTCCCGAGGAATACATGAAAGCCGTCCTCGCCGAATACGAGCGGCTGAATGTCACGGCCGTCGTCATGGGTGACCAGCAGTCCGTGCAGAAGTGGAAGGACGCGGCGCCCGGCCGGATCATTCCGGGAACGTCTTTCGAGGACGGTATGAGCGCAGGGAAATACCTCCCCGTCGAGGAGTTGCGAACCGCCTTCACCAAGGGCGGATTCAAGGTGATGGGTGAGGTGGGATTGCAGTACCAGGGTCTCTCACCCAGCGATCCCTCGGTGGACGCCTATTTCGCCCTTGCCGAGGAACTGGACATTCCAGTCGGCATCCACATGGGCACCGGAGGGTCCGGCCGCGCCAACATCACCATGCCGAAATTCCGCGGCTCCATGGGCAATCCGCTCCTGCTCGAGGACCTGCTGGCCCGCCATCCCAAGCTGCGCGTGTGGATCATGCACGCAGGCTATCCCATGATCGACCAGCTACTGACTCTTCTCCAGGCCAACGCCTACGTGTATGTCGACGTTGCGGGACTCATCTGGAGCTACCCGTTAAAGGAAGTCCATAACTACATCCAGCGCATCGTGGAAGCAGGCTTTGAAGACCGCGTCATGTTCGGGACCGACCAACTGGTCTGGCCCAAGCTGATGGCCGCGTCAATTAGCGTGATCGAGGGCGCAACGTATCTTTCGCCGCAGCAAAAACGCGACATCCTCTACAACAACGCCGCGCGTTTCCTGCGGCTGGACAAGGTGGACAAGAAATAGCGGTCACCGGCCGAGGAGCGTGCGTAGGCGGTCGCGCCAGGAATAACGCAGGACCGTGTGCCGGTTTATGCCTTGCCGCGCCCAGCCGTCCGGCGAATGTTCCGCAGCGCCGGTCCGCCGGAAGAATGCCGTACGCACGACCACTTCTTCCAGCACTACCGGCGGTTCCTTCCTGAGAAAATCGAATATCTCATAAACCGAAGGAATCTGGACATCGTCCACCACCAGCCATCCTCCCAGCCTGATCCATGGAAAAAGATAGGCGAACTCGATCTGCGGCAGCGGATAGGCATGCGGACCGTCCAGCAGCACCAAGTCGAGTTCGCCTTCAAACCGGTAGGCAGGCAGAGTATCCTTCGTCTCACCCTCGACAAAGGTCACTTTTCCGGTGCGAAGATCGCTCTGTTTTCGAAGTTCGGAAATAGTCCGGTCCTTGCCATCGATGGCAAAAGCCGTGTGACGGTCGCTCGCATGAGACAGAACGATGGTGCTGCCGCCGCACCCTGTTTCAGCGGTGGATCGGAAAGGGCCGCGATTCAGGATCGCGGACAGCGCCATCGGGCTCATCGCATCCCATGGATGAAAACCGCTGGCCCGCTTTACTAAGTCCAAATCCTGCATCCATTCGAGTATGCGTCACGTTGACGCTGCACCCAACCCCTGTTCGGATTGATCGGCGTTGATCTGTGTTCATCCTAAATCCGGCAGTTCGGGACCGCGAGTCGCCCGAAAGGCGTTTGAGCGGAGCAACTTTCAACTGCTCCGCAGATTCACCTTCCGGGTGAGAACTGCGCGCGCCTGCTCCGCAGGCGGGCAGGGTCGAAAAACCCTCCCCTTTTACGCCGGGATGCCGGCCGGGATTGCGCCGCCTTCTACCCTATAGCCGAGTTTGCGGAGCTCCTTGATCATGCGAGCGGTGCGTGTGCGCTTGGAT
>JBEKPZ010000426.1:0-8198 GCA_049520215.1 Bryobacteraceae bacterium
CTTTCCTGGACTGGCGGGCGGGGCCAATTAGGCATTACACCGCCGTGGAAAATAATCATGGTTTGAGAAAACAGTGCCGCATTTGGGAAGGCGGCCTTCCGTGCCTTTTCCTCCGCTGGTCCTCCGCTGCTCCCGCCCCATCTTCCATCGCTGCAGTGGCCGTCCTTTGCTTCTCACGAATATGCCTAAACTATCGGGTGCTATCGTGAGATGATCGTTCGCTCGATTCCCAATCGGGAGGAGAAGAAATGTCAGAACAGCGCAACGCGAGGTGGGCACTCCGAATGCCTGCCTGGATGGTGCCGGGCCTGCTATTGGCGGTGATTGCATTCGCGGATGACTACCCGAAGCCGTCCGGCTTCGTAAACGATTTCGCGAACCAGCTTCCTGTTTCTACGGTGCAGGCTTTGGAAAAGAAGCTGCGCGACTATGAGCGCGCGACAGGGAACGAGATTCCGTCCCGATCCGGGGGGGGAGGCGCTGCACTACAGCTGGGACTTGCGGTTGGACGTGAGCGGCGACCCCAACGTCGGCGGCGACCGCGAGGAGCCCACTCCGCCAATCGAAGGCCTAGTGCTCGCCGCCACGGGTAATCGCGCCACGTTCCGCCTGCCGGAGAGGCAGGGCGATTACAGGCTGTTCGCCTATGTGCACGATGGACACGGCAATGCCGCGACCGCCAACCTCCCCCTCCGCGTGGAGAAGCCCGCGTTCCCCGCCGTAGCCCCGGATCCGAACGCTTCCCAGTGGTGGGGCGCGAAATCGCGGGGATAGGTTCGCTTCCAGAGTTCACAAACCTGGATGGCCTGCTCTATTTGGCAGACAGCGAACTGGTAGTAATTGGCGGAGATGTAAAGCCTCTCCCGCTCGCTTGCGCGATTGCGTAGCGCGTAAGCCTTACGAATTGCCCCTTTCGCGGCTTCGCCTGTTTCTGTGCCCGCCATAACCTGGTAGGCCCGGCCAAGGGCGGCATAGGCGCTGGCGAAATCCGGGTCCAGCTCGATGGCGCGCCGGAGCAAGGGAATCGCGCCGGCCGGGTCGCCTTTTGACCATTGCGCAAAGCCCAGGGCGTAAGCCTTCAGCGCGTCCAGCGATGATGTGGTAGCCTCCTGGAGAGGCGTGTCGAACTTTTCCACCGAACTCAGCGATTCCCCGAGCTTGCCGCGCAGCGCCGCGGCCGCCTTGCCGAGCGCGCTCAGCACCTGCTCCTTCGAGCCGGCCTCTGCCTGCTCTTCCACCAGCGTGTCTCCAGTGCCTGCATTTGCAGCTCTTAGAACGATCGCGTACCGGCTGCCCACGGCGGCGATTGAGCCGCCAACCATCGCCTTAATGCTGTTCCGCAAACAAATCTCGCGCCCGATGTCGTCAGTGAGTGCCGCATCGGCGGCTTCGCCATAAGCTGCAGGGTTTCGCGCACCTTCCGGTCGGAAACCACATTCAAATACGGAGACTGCCCCAGGCTGACCTCCAGCGCTGTCTTCAGCGTGCCGTCAAACGCGGGATTCCCAGTGCGGTTGCCGACGCCTGTGATCAGGACGGAATCCTTCTCCGTCAGAAGGGGCGCCTGGCGATGCCGGAACGTGACTACGCCCAGGCCGGCGAGCAAGAGGAGCACGGCAGCGAGCACCAGCCACCCACGGATTGACCTTGGCAGCTCTTCCGTCGGCCTCTGCGCTTGCGACTCAGCGTCCGGCATCACCTGCTTTAAATCCGTCAACATCTCCGCCGCCGACTGATAACGCCGCTCGCGGTCTTTCTCCAGCGCCCGGCCGACAATCTGTCCCAGCTTCGCCGGCACGTCCGGATTAACTTGGGCTAGTGCCTTTGGCTCCGCCTGCACAATCGCGGCCAGGGTCTCTGTGCGATCCGCGCCCTGAAAGGGACGCTGGCCGGTCAGCATCTCGTAGAGCACCACGCCAAGCGAAAAAATGTCGGAGCGCGCGTCCACCGATCGCCCCTGCGCCTGCTCCGGCGACATATAGGCGGCCGTGCCGAAAATCCGCCCAGCGATCGATACCAGGCTCCCCGATCCCTCCCCCGCGCGCACTCGCGGCGCTTCGGTCAGCTTGGCCAGACCGAAGTCCAGCACCTTTACACCGCCCTCTTCGCTGACCATGACGTTGCCCGGCTTCAGGTCCCGATGGATGATGCCGGCCTTGTGCGCCCGCGCTAGCGCGCCGGCGATGGCGATGGCGTATTCGGTCACCTTCCCGATCGGCAGTCCCCCGCGCGGAATCACCTTGTCCAGCGTCTGACCCGGCACGTACTCCATCACCAGGAAGTCGATGCCGTCCGCGCTGCCCACGTCGTAAAGCGCCACAATATGCGGATCGTTCAGCGCCGATGCCGCCTGGGCCTCCAGCAGCAGGCGCCGCTTGCGCTCCGGATCGGCGGCCACCTCCGGATGCAGGGTTTTCAGCGCCACCAGCCGCCCCAGCCTGGTGTCTCTGGCCGCGTAAACCTCTCCCATGCCGCCGCTGCCGAGAACGGATAAAACCGCGTAGGGTCCCAGCTCCTGGCCTACCAGTGACCCGCCTTGACCGCCCGCGCCAGCGCTCAAACCAACCGTCTCCATGGCGGGTGCTTCCAGAAAACCATCCAGCTTCTGTTCGTAACCCAGCAGCGATTCCACGGCGAGGCGCAGTTCCGCGTCGCCGCCACAAGCCTGGCGCAGGAATGCATCGCGCTCGCTGGTGTCCCGTTTCAGAGCGGCGCTGTGCACCTCCTCCAACCTGCGCTGGCGTTCGCTATCCGGCATGCGCCCCTTCGCTGCTCATCGCCCGCAGCAACCAGATCCGGCCCAGCCTCCAGTCGCGCAGCACGGTATCCGCGGAGACGCTGAGCACCGTGGCCGTTTCTTCCACACTGAGCCCGCCGAAGAAGCGCAACTCGATCACTTGCGCCCTGCGCGGGAACTCCCCCGCCAAGCCGGTGAGCGCCTCGTCCAGTTTCACCAGATCCGTGCTTTGCCGCACATGCAGATTCGCCGCCGCTTCCAACGGGACGCGCTGCATACCTGCGCCCCGGCGTTGGGACTTTCGCGAACGGGCCGCCTCGACCAGAACCCGCCGCATCGCCTGCGCGGATACGGCCAGAAAATGGGCGCGGTCCTGCCACATCACCCGGCTGGAGTCGACCAGCCGCAGGTAAGCTTCGTTGATCAGTTCCGCCGATTGCAGAGTGTGGCCGGCGCGCTCCCGCCGCATATACCGGCGCGCCAAACGGCGCAGTTCCGTGTACACCAGGGGGATGAGTTTGTCGAGGGCGGAAGCCTCCCCGCCGCTCCACGCCAGGAGCAGCTCCGTGATTTCCCCGTGGCCAGGTTCACCCATGCGGGCCTCCTCGCGCCAACCCCGGAACGTCAGTGCTGCCTATGCTATCTAGTTTAACAAAAAAATCTTCAATCCCCCTTCAAGTTTTGGGCGCGGGTTTTCGCTTATACCAAGTGAAGAGCGACGAGGACTCCTCCACTGGATGCCTCAAACATCAATAAGGAGAATGAACATGAACTGCAGAAGATTACAACTGAAGCGACTTTTTGGGTTGTCGAGTGCTATCAGGGCCTGCATGGCAGCGCTCGCCCTTGCGTTATTGGCAGGAATGACGGCATCGCCGGCACTTGCCGGCAGGGTCACGCCGCCCGTAACACCCCCCGCCATTACGCCGCCGGCGGGGAACGCGGCGTTCCTGATGGGGAACGCCATCGGCACCCAAGGCTATGTCTGCCTGCCGTCGGGCACGGGCGCCTCTTGGACGGTCAATTCCTCGCGGCCGCAAGCCACCTTGTTTGTCACCTTGTTCGGCAGCTTTACCCAGCAGATCATCACCCACTTCCTCAGTCCCGATACGAACCCCAATGGGTATGCCCCATCCCCGGTCCCATTTGGCAGCCCCACGTGGCAAAGCTCTTTCGACAGCAGCGTCATCTGGGGCAACAAAATCGACAGCATCACAGCCGGTTCCGACCCCAGTTGTCCCAATTCGGGTGCGATTCCCTGTCTGCTGCTCCAGGTAATTGGATCCCAGAACGGTCCCTCTTACCCCTTCGGCATACTGACGAAGTCCACTTACGTGCAGCGGCTGAACACCTCCGGTGGAAGCGCGCCTGCCACCGGCTGTGCCGTCTCAACCGACGTCGGCAGCCAGGTGCTGGTGCCTTACACCGCCAATTATTACTTCTACTCTGCGCAGCAGTAATCACTGGCCGTTGCATGCGGCTCGGAGCACTGTAGCGCCCGGGCCGCGACAACGGGTAAGGCGCAGTCAAGTCAGATCCGGATCGAAAGGAACTGCGTCGGGCCTGGCTGCACCCCGAGTCCTTGGTCGAAAACTTCCGAGGTCTTGCGGTTTTTGAAGCGGGATTTCCGCCCTCTGCTAATAGAGGACACAAAGTAAACCTGTACAACGAAACTTCTTGATTGGTCAATGGACTACCAAACAGGGAGCATGACAAAACCGGAGTAAGAACATGGCTGGCATTGCGCATCAACTCGCGACCCTGCGCCGCATTGCGGAGTTCTCGGCGCAGGCGTGCGGGCACAGCCTTAACGCGTGGCGCACCAATGAATACTCGTCCACGGCCGGCTGCTCGAAATGTGGGAGCACCGTTACCGTCTACGTCTCGCTGCCGCAGCCCGACATGGAAGGCACCGCGCTGAACGCGGAGTGTGTCGCCACGAAACGCGGCGAGGAATGGGCTGACGCAGCGGCATGACGGGGGCTGCGTGGCGGATGCTCGCGTCGTCGCAGCCAAGAGGAAGAAGGAATTGGGATTGGAACGAAGAATGGAGAGCCAGCCGGCAGCGGCGTTACAAAGAGGGAGTCATCCTGCTACGCAAGAAAAAACGAGAGGATCAATGAAACGAATCGTTAAGTCGTTGGGCAAACTGAACTGGGGGAAGAGGGCGTACGCTGTTCTTGTGCTGTGCGCAACAACGGCGATTGCCCTACCTGCGCAGACTTTCACCACACTGCATAGCTTCGATGGCACGGACGGCGAATTCCTCAACGCGGGGCTGGTCCAGGCCACCAATGGGGACTTCTACGGGACAACGTATTTTTGGCGGGGCCAACGTCTATGGGACGGTCTTCAAAATCACCCCAAGCGGCGCGCTGACGACGCTATACAGCTTCTGCTCCCAAACAAACTGCACGGACGGCCAATATCCCTCGGTGGCGCTGGTCCAGGCCATCAGTGGGGACTTCTACGGGACAACGGACAACGGCGGCGCCAACGGCTATTATGGTGGCACGATCTTCAAAATCGCCCGGAGTGGCACGCTGACGACGCTATACAGCTTCTGCTCCCAAACAAACTGCACGGACGGCTCAGACCCCTCCGCGGCGCTGGTCCAGGCCACCAATGGGAACTTCTATGGGACAACCGGTTATGGCGGGGCGAGTTCCTCCTGCGTTAGCTTTTTCTGCGGATACGGGACGTTCTTCAAAATCACCTCGAGCAAATCTTCGCGGAGGGCGAGCCGGTCTGGACTGCTCAGTTTCGCGCGGCGCCGTGGGCGCGTAAACCAGCTGCCGGTGAGCAACACGGCCACTCGGAAACACACGCTTTCCGGCGGGAGGTGAATGCTTGAGATTTGACGGACATCTGACAAGCGAGCAGCGTGCGCTGGTGATGTCGGACGCCGGCGTCGCTTCGCTGGTGGCATTCCACGCATTCGGCAAATGGTGCGCCACTCACCAGTCGACCGCTGGGGTGGGCCGGAATGGGCGGCATCAGGATGCGCGAAGCGCGTTATGGCCACCCAACCCGGTGAAGAACACTGCAACATCCGGCAGCCGGCCCGGCACAAATCATCGATGCCTGCACCCTCCGCTCGCGCATCCCTATCCGCCCGCCGGCGGTCGCGGCGACGCGCGATGGGCGGCGCGAAGCGGAACGGGGCCGCCAGGCATCGGGCGGCAGCGCTTCACGGCCACGTCGTCGCAATCCGTTTTAATCAGGGGGCATCCCCGCAGTGGCCCCTGATCGCTTATACTTCTTGAATCTCAACCTACTAGAATACCCAGGAGGGTAAACATGTACGACGCTATCGTGGTGGGAGCCCGCTGCGCAGGCTCGCCTCTGTCCATGCTCTTAGCTCGCATGGGATATCGGGTCCTTTTGGTTGATCGCGCGACTTTCCCCAGCGACACCATCTCCACGCAGTTCATCTGGCTGTCAGGCACCGCCTGCCTCAACCGATGGGGGCTCCTAGATCGGTTGCGGGCAACAAACTGTCCCCCCGTCCGCGAGATCGGCATCGACGTGGGAGCCTTTTCGCTGAAAGGCACGCCTCCGCCCCTCGATGGCGTCACGGAGATGTTCTGTCCGCGACGCACAGTTCTCGACAAATTGCTGGTGGATGCAGCCGCGGAAGCGGGCGCGGAGGTAGAGCAGGCATTCACGGTCACGGGAATCACGTCGAGCAACGGCCGCGTCACCGGAATCCAAGGCCATAAGCGGAACGGCGCGGAAATCGAAGAGAGCGCCAAACTCGTGATCGGCGCCGATGGCAGGCATTCCGTGGTCGCCTCCGCCGTGGGTGCTGAGGAATACAACGCCAGGCCAGTGATGACGTGCTGTTATTACAGTTTCTGGCGCGATGTCCCGCTTCACCAGTTGGTCATGCGGCCCCGCCCGGGTCGCCTCATGGTGACAGCCCCAACCAATGATGGACTGACTCTCGCGCTGGTCATGTTTCCCATCGCCGAGTTCGACGCGATCAAGCCGGATATCGATCGCCACTTCATGGCGAGCATCAACACAGTTCCCGAGATTTCGGGAGCGTTGCGCGCAGGCGAACGCGCCGAGCGCTACTACGGAACCGGGGACATTGAAAACTTTTTCAGAAAGCCGTACGGCGATGGATGGGCCCTGGCGGGCGATGCCGGATATCACAAGGATCCTTGCACGGCCCAGGGAATTTCGGACGCGTTCCGCTCCGCCGAATGGCTCGCTGATGCAATCCACGAGGGATTTTCGGGTGCGCGGCCGCTGAATGATGCTTTGGCGGGTTACCATCGAAAGCGCGACGAACACCTCAGTCCTGTGTACGAACTCACTTGCGGGTTGGCAACATTGGCGCCGCCCTCACCCAAGATACAAGCGCTCTACGGAGCACTCATCACCAACCAAGCTGAGACGAACCGCCTGATTGGGACGCTTGCCGGCACTGTTTCGATCACTGAGTTCTACGCACCGGAAAACGTTGGCCGAATCATGGGCCATGCGGCTGTGTAACGTGCTGAATCTACAAACGCGTGTGACCAAGCGGTACCTGATCACGCGCGACTCGTTCAAGCGACGATCCCCAGATAACGTAGGGATGGTCGACATCCGGAAGTATCGCCCGGCGCACCCGCCCCACGGGCGTCAGGCCGCGCGTCGGCGTCCCGGGCCGCCCGCCGGCGTTTCCCAAGATCACGCGCACTCGGCAATGGTGCGCGCTTAACCGACCTAGCCCCGCGCCGATCATGGATGCGCCACCCTCGGCGCCAGCGGAGGACCAGCGGAGGAAAGGCAGGGAATTCCACTTTCGCAACTCCTGGCGATGTCGCTGGAAGCGACACGCGTAATCTGCGCGGCGTAATGCCGAATCCGCCTCTCAACTCGTTGAATCTTCTGACGTTACAACACTTCTTTCCTGGACTGGCGGGCGGGGCCAATTCGGCATTTACACAGCCGTGGAAAATAACTATGGTCTGAGAAAACTTTGCCGCATTTGGGAAGGCGGTAATTGCGTGCCTTTTCCTCCGCTAGTCCTGCGGTCGCTGAAGCAATCCCCTTTGATTCAACGAGTTGAGAGGCGAATTCGGCATTACGCCGCGCAGATTACGCGTGTCGCCTCCAGCGACATCGCCAGGAGTTGCAAAATGGAATTCCCTGCCTTTCCTCCGCTGGTCCTCCGCTGCTCCAGCGGTCGAAGATCTCGGATTGTGCGACGACGTGGTCCGCGTACAGCAACGGCACGGCTGGAACGATCCCCCGCAGCCAGTGTAGCCCCGCCGCGGGGATAGATCTTCCTGGCCGGCGTACCGGGCCAAGCGACGAACTGGGCGACCGGAGAGCCGCTGCGGCACATCGACGAATTCAAGATTTGGCGCGGTTACATTCCGGCAACAGATGACGGACGTACATACCATTCCCGGCGAAACCGCTACGATGAAGATACCTGTGAGCAAGAAATTCAAGGGCATGA
>JBEKPZ010000427.1:0-6182 GCA_049520215.1 Bryobacteraceae bacterium
CCTATCATGACAGAGTCACGCTTGGCCCGACAGCTATGAAGGTCCTGGGCAAGAAGACTGGGCTGATGCCCAAGGATCTGTAACGGCATGTCTGTCACGAGGGCCGGATGGGCGCCCTCAGGGGACGGCGGTGGGGAGGCGAGGGGACGAAGTAGACGGCGGCGGCCTTTCCCGGCCCGCCATCGTGCACCACATAGAGAGGCCCCTGGCCGCTGGCGTTCAGCAGGAAGACGGACGGATCGCCGAAACGGTCGAGGCGCGTCGGCGTAAAGGCAAGGTCGAGGCTCTCGACGGACGCGCGCGACGGGACGTCGTAGACCGCCAGCTTGCGGCTGCCCGCGTTGGCCACGAACAAGCGCTGCCCGTCGGCGGAAACCTGCAGCCCGGCCGGCGAGTTGATGCCGCTGTCGTTCGCGAACACTGCCGCGCCCGGCGTGCCGGCGTAGTCTTGCACCTGGAAGATCTGTTGCGATTGGCTGTCGGAGAAAAACAGGCTGCTGCCCGCCAGAGCGATGGCTGACGGGGCGGCGGCGGTCGCGATACGCTGGATGCCCGACGAGGCGCTAGCCAGGTAGATGCCGCCGGAGTCGGCGGACGCCACTGCCAGGATCAGCCGTTGCCCGTCGAAAGCCAGCGCGGTCACCTGTCCGGGAAGGCTGGACAGGTCGATCGGCGAGGCGGCCGCCGGCGATGGCGGGAGGCCGGTAAGAATCTGGGCCTGGCCGGCGCGCGACGAGTATAGAGCACCAGTTTGCCGCCTCGCTCGACGGCCAGCGCCGCGGAGCCGTCCGGCGCCACGGAAGCAGCGTCCAGTCCGATAGCGACCCCGTTGCCAAGATACGCCGCTCCGGGGATGCCGAGCATGGGCCGCACCGCGCCCAACTGCGCATCGAAGATGAAGCCGGTGACAGGTCCGGCCACACCGGCCGAGGGCTGCGCCCAGCCCGAAATCGCGAGCGCGCCAAACGCGATGAGGAGTCTCAAAGTATGCATATACAAATAGACGCCGCCACGGCCGCAAATTCTCACGGCGCCACACTGGCAGTATAGCGCTATGATGGGAATCCATGAGGGTGGCAGTAGCAAGCGATCACGCCGGTTTCCCGCTGAAGACGCGGATTATCGAAGAATTGGGCAAATTGGGGCACGCAACGGTGGACCTGGGCACGGATTCGACCGATCCGGTGGACTATCCGGACTACTCGCGCGCGGTGGCCGAGGCGGTGATTGACGGGCGCGCCGAGCGGGCCATCCTGCTGTGCGGCAGTGGCGCGGGCGCCTGCGTGGCCGCCAACAAATTCAAAGGCGTGCGGGCGGCTACGTGCCACGATCCGTTCTCGGCGCATCAATCTGTGGAGGACGACGATGTCAACGTGATGTGCCTGGGCGCGCGCGTGGTCGGGCCGGAGTTAGCCGTGGAACTGGTGAAACGGTACATGGGGGCGAGTTTCTCGGGGTTGGAGCGGCACAAGCGCAGGCTGGGGAAGATCGCCGAATTCGAAAAGGAGTTCGGGCGGTAGGCCTTTCGCATGGGTGTTTTGCAGAAGAGCTTTCGCGTGTCGACGCGGGGCCATTCCGACGTGCTGGATATCACACCGCAGGTGGCCCGCATCGTCGCGGAGAGCGGCGTCCAGCAGGGCATCGTGAACATCGCCGGTGTGGGATCCACCCTGGGCATCACCACGCTGGAGTTCGAGCCGGGATGCGTGGCGGACCTGCGGCGCGCGCTGGACCAGATCGCTCCCGCCGCCGGCGATTACGCGCATAACGCGCGCTGGGGAGACGGCAACGGGTACGCGCACCTGCGCAGCGCGCTGGTGGGCACTGCACGCAGCTTTCCGGTGACCGACGGACGCATCATGACCGGCACCTGGCAGCAGATCGTGCTGTGCGACTTCGACAACCGCGCGCGGGACCGGCAGGTGCTGGTGACGGTGGTAGGGGAATGATGGAACGGCGCGCGGAACCCCGTCTGTTATGTTCGGACCTGATCCAGGTGCGGGTGGAGGGCGGAGAACCGGCGGAGATGATGGCGAATCTGGAAGATATCTCGCCGTCGGCTGCGTGCGTGCTGTTCGAGCAGGCGGTGCCGCCGGGGGCGCGGCTGTGCCTGATGCTCGGGCGGCACAAATTCCGCGGGCGGGTGACGCACTGCACGCACAATGAAATCGGGTATTTTGTGGGAATCCGGTTCGATGCCGGGAAGAAGTGGTCGCGCCAGATCTACGAGCCGAAGCACCTGCTCGATCCGATGGAAATGATCGGACGCAAGGGTTGAGGCGGGACTGAGAGTCCCGCGCAGGCTGAGAGCCTGCCCCACCAGATTCCTGCCCCACGAGATTAAGGGGCGCGCTTGACGACGGCGTCGGTACCCCAGGCGCCATCCTCGGTCTGGATCTTCAGGTTCATGGTATCGCCGGAAACGGTTCCGGTTACGAGCAGCGTGATCGGGTTGCCCTGATATTCCGACGCCACCGTGAGCGAGATTTTGTCGCCGTCGAGCGAGCCCTTGGTAATGGGCCGGGGCTTGCCCTCGGAATCCGACATGGTGCCGGTGACGACGGCGCCGTCGGATTTCAGGTCGAGTACGGCGTCGGCGCCGGTTCCTTCCATCGGGCCTGTCCACTTGCCGGTGACGCCGGCAGCCAAGGCGCTGACCACGGCCAACAAAAATATGAATGAAATCGAAATCGCGCGCAACATGGTAGTGGACCTCCTCCGTATCATATCCGTTTGTGGCGTTCGCCGGGGTCGAGCCACAGGCGGTAGCCGCCGCGGAAGGCGTTTGCGTTGTTGCCGAGGCGCGCACCGGGAGGAAGCTTCTTCAGCACCTTGGCGTTGCCGCCGCCCAAGACGACGTAGTCGGCTTCCAGGGCCGCCTTCAGGCGCTTCACCACATCGAACACGTTCTGCCGCCACTTCTTCTTGCCCAGCCGCTTCAGGCCGCGCAGGCCGACGTAATCCTCATAGGTGCGGCCATGCTTGTAGGGCAGGTGCGCCAACTCCATGGGTTCCAGGACGCCATCGACGATCAGCGCCGAGCCGAGACCAGTGCCCAGGCCGAGGAACAGCATGCGCCCTCCCTCGTAGTGGCCGAGGGCTTGCATGGCTGCGTCGTTGATGATCTTGACGGGACAGCCGAGCGCCTTGGGGAAATCGAAGCCGACCCAGCCGCGCCCCAGGTTGTGGGGATCGGCGAGCGGCTTGCCGTGGAGGACCGGCCCAGGATATCCGATCGACGCCACCGAATACTCCCAGCCGGCGATGGCCTTGCGCACATCGGCCAACATTTTCCGGGGCGTCATCTTGGGGCCGGAGGGAATCTCGATGAACGTCTTGTGGCCGGTGGCCAGGATCTTGACGTGGGTGCCGCCGACGTCGAGGGCCAGGATTTTCAGGGGTTGATTCTTCATTTTACTATTCCGTCTCCCGAACATGTTGCAACCGGTTCTGCAATTCCACGGGCAGCGCTTTTTCCACTTCAGCGGTGATTAAGCCCGCGGCGTCCATGCTTCGGATATGGACGCGGTCCTTGTCCCGAAAAGCGCTCAATTTCATGAGCACCACTCAATCAGGCGACGGCGAACCCGCCCATCCAGCCGGAGAAGAAGAGCCTTCTGGGCACGGAGGTGTTCGTCATTCCGGTCGCCGATATCATCAGGTCCACATCGCGGTCAGCGCGGAATGCTCCGGAGCGGCTTCCTCCACGTGAACCAGAACCGCCAATCCGTCGATCAGTTCGTGCGGGACGTGCTCGGCGATCAATGGGCCGGTGATTTTGTGCAGAATGCCGGCCAAGTCGAAGAGGCGTTGTTCGAACACGAGATAACGGCTTCTCCCCGATCCGCGACATCGTGGAGGTATTGGGCAAAGGTCGGCATTCGTCACGCAGAAGAGCGGGGCTAAAGCCACGCGCGTACACAGGCTAAAGCCTGTGCCACTACTCGACGGTGACGTGCGTTCCCTTGGTCTCGTGCCGCGAGAGGTCCCCGATGCGGTCGTCAATCACGCTGCGTACGCCCTTCAGAAGCTCCACACGCGCGTTGCGGAAATGGTCCCTGGTAGCGTCGGACCAGGCCTTCCGGAAGAACGGCTTCACATTCAGACAGTAGAAGCAGCCCGGAGCGTCAACGTTTGTCTTGTCGTCTGGCATAATCAATTCTCCCTCATCTCCACGGTCAACACTTTATTCTCCAACTTTGCGTGCGCCGGCGTCAGGGCCGCCATGGAGGTGGGCAGGCCGATGTGCCGGCGCAGGGTCCCGATCTGGACGACCAACTCGTCGCCCTTCTTGAACAGCCCCACTTCTCCCTTCATGGCGAAAGGCAATTGCAGTTGCACTTCGAAATGCCCGTCGCGCTTGGTAAAGCTGTAAGGCGCCTCGGTGCGCGTGACGACGGCGGGATCTTCGTCATCGGCATAGAGAGCGCGCGCCAGGTCCTGGAGGCGCTCGGCGCCCAGCACTTCGTGGGTGAACAGCGGCACGTGCCTGACGGGCACGGGCGCGAAGTAGGCGTCGATCTCCGCCAGGACGCGCTGCTGCGACTCGCGCCATTCGGCGAAGAAAGAATCTTTGATGGTCTCGGGCAGCACGCGATTCACGATGATGCCATCCACGGTGAGGCCGTGCAGCGAAAAGTACACGAAGGCGCGCTGGGTTTCGCGCAACACCATCTTCTCCGGATTGGTGACCAGGCGCACGCTGGTGATGCGGGGATTTTCGAGCAGATCGCCGATGCCGTCCAGCTTGCCGAAGAGGTCCTGGATGTTGGCGAAGTAACTGTCGGTAGGCAGCTCGACCGGCGAAACCCGGTTGGCCAGCGGGCGCACCGCTTTGAGCACCGTGCGCTGGAAGGGGAAGATGTGCTTCATGTACCAATCGAGCGTGGTGGGCATGCTGACGAAACGCATGGACTCGGCGGTGGGCGCGCAGTCGAGCACGATGACGTCGTAGCGCTGTTCGCGCCGGAACTGGTTCACCCACATCATGGCGCTGAGCTCTTCCATGCCGGGCAGGATAGCCAACTCTTCGGCTTCCACGTCGCTGATGCCGGTGGTGCGCAGCACGGAGATGACGTAGGCGGAAATTTCGCGCCAGTGCCGCTTGATTTCCTTTTGGATGTTGACTTCGTGGATGGCCAGCTTGTCGGAGATGGGGTAAGGGTCGCCGGTCTTTTCGTGGAAAAGGCTGGTTTCGAGGTCGAAGGAATCGGCCAGGCTGTGCGCGGGGTCCACGCTCATGACGAGGGTGCGGTAGCCGAGGCGCGCCAGTTGCACGCCCGTCGCCGCCGCCAGGCTGGTCTTGCCGACGCCGCCTTTGCCGCTGAACAGCAAGATGCGCATATATTTATGATAGCAAGGCACGCTTTGCGCGCCGGGGCCGTCTTTAGCCAAGTTCGCGCCAGTCTTGCTCATTTAACTCGACGTTGTGTTTCTTGGCAGCGGATTTGATGCGCTTCCAGGCGGCATCGCGTTCAGCGTCGGTCACGCCTTGCACCTGCTTGAAGCGGGCGATTGCGTTGCGCACGTGAGCAGCGTCGTGGATGGGTTCTTTACGTTCCTTGGGAAAAGCGAAGTTGTCATCGGAGATATGTTCGCGGCTAGATTCAGTGATCTTGGACATGCTACTTGATGAGCAAACCAATGGCCAATTTACGTGCGCCATCGCAGGAACGCGCCGACGCCGCCGATCGATTCGAGCAAAGCCGCTTCTTCAATAAACGTCACGGTTGCGCCGGTTTGCTTGGCTTTTGCGGCGGGGTCGATTTTGTCCGCGGTATACAAAACGATCCGTTCCACGTCTCGATCGAAACTGTGACGTTCAGGGGAATTCGGGGCCCAGGTCCTGGCGAGAGCTTTGAATTCGCGATGCAGATACGGCGCCACATCGGGCGTGCGTCCGTGCTGATCCGGCTGAGTGTTCAGGTAGACGCTCAATACTGGAAACGTGGTGGGCTCGAAAGCCACCAGCCGGGCGAGAGGCTCTTCCATGGTGGTCGCCAGTGGCTCCGTAATGGCGGATGACATGCAAGCGCATGAGCACGCCGCGGGCCAAAGAGCCGGGAAGCAGCCTGCATTGAGCCGGACCTATTTTGGATTGGTGGGCGGAGTCTTCCGAGCGCACTTTCCTGCCGTCTCCGCGCAGATCATGCAGGCTGTGGAACCGCAGATAGACAGATGCA
>JBEKPZ010000428.1:0-5659 GCA_049520215.1 Bryobacteraceae bacterium
TCCAGTCCGCGCCGCCACAGGATGGCCCCGGCGGTGATCGCCGTCCTGAGCAGCCAGCCGTACAGACCGCGCGCCCCCTGGCCGCGCCGCGCGCGGATGATCGAGCGCCCCAGCAAGTGCGCGAAGAACAGGCATAGCAGCCCCAAAACGACGCGCAGAACGTCCATGGGTATGGGCATGCTCTCAATTTGCCCCAACTTCTGCCCGTTTGCAAGGGCCCGTTTGCAAGCGCCCCCGCGCCTTGACACAATGAGCCTCATGGGACTGATGCAGGAGATCCGCGAGTTCCCCGTGTCGCGCAACACCGTGGCCATCTGGTGGCTCGGCCAGAACGGATTCATTTTCAAGACCGCCGAAGGCACGCTGCTCTCGACCGACCTTTACCTGACCAATTCCTGCCACGAAGCCTATGCCGATTCCGGCATCAACCTCGACCGCCAGGTGCCCATCCTGCTCCCGCCCGAGGATCTGAATATCGACCTGTTCACCTGCACGCACAACCACCAGGACCACACCGACCCGCTGACCATCGAGCGCCTCCGCCACAAAGACACTACCCAGTTCATCGGCCCGCACCCCAGTTGCGAAGTATTTCAAGCGCAGGGCGTCGAGAGCGGGCGCATCGTGCCGGCCTGGCCTTCCTGCCAGCTCGAGTTTCGCGACGTCGTCATCCACGGCACCTTCGCTCTGCCCACCGACTCAACCGACCTCAATCACATGGGTTTCGTCTTCCAGTTCGGCAAGGGTCCCCGCGTCTATGTAACCGGCGACACGGACTACAGCGAGTTGCTCGCCTCGGCCGCCAAACACCGGCCCGATCTCATGATCACCTGCATCAATGGCGGCTTCAACAATCTATCGCATTACGAGGCCGCGCAACTGGCCGCCCAGATCCAGCCCAAAGGCGCCATCCCCTGCCACTACGATATGTTCCCGGACAACTCCGTCGACCCCGGCCAGTTCCGCGCCTCGCTCGCCATGCGCGCGCCGGAAGTGCGCTACCTGCGCCTGGAACATGGCAAGCCATTCGTGTTTGGAGTCTAGTGCAGTGTCCAAGAAATAACTGTACAGCAGATTAGCTGTATTACAACTGTTCAGAATCTTCGCAGCCTGCGCGGATTCTTCGTGGGGCAGGCCCGTGGCCTGCGGCGGCCTCTCAGGCCGCCTCTTTTGGTTGCGGCTATGCTGCTCTGTGGGGCAGGCCATCGTTTTTCGACCCTGCCGAGTTCGAGCACGGTGCGCAGACGACAAACAACGATCGTCTGCGCCACTACACTAGCGCCTCGAGGCCGGCCCCAATCCGCCCGGACTTTTTCAAAGAATGGTAGGCCAGCAGCCCTATTAACGCCAGGCCAAAGCCATTGATGGCAACCTGCGCCACGACCCACGACGCATTGTCTTCGATCAGCAGCACATAAGGAACAGGGACCGACAGCAACAGCGCTGCAAATCGCAACTCCTTGGGACCCGGCAGGCGCAGACCTAGCGCGCAAGCCGGCAGCAGCAGCAAGGCATCGTACACGTAAGCATGATGACTCACCATCAAGCCGGCCAGGACCGCTACCGTGGCTCCCACTGTGAGGGCGGATCGCCGCGAAATGATCCACACAGCGGCCAGCAGAAGCACAGCCAGCCCGGCCTCCAGGCCGCCTCCATAAGGCAGCCAGTGCGTGATCCCCGCCAGATTTGGCATCTTCCAAGGCGACGGGCTGAAGTCGGAAATCGAAGAAAGCTGCAGCAGCCGAGCCGGCCATCCCCGCCCTTCCGCGGCAAACGAAATCGCCAACTGGATCAGCCCGCCCGCTAGTCCGCCGGCCAAAGCCCCCCACCTGCGCCGCGCCAGGAGAAAGATGGGAATCCCGAGGGCCAGGTGGAACTTGGCCGCGCAAAGCGAGAAAACCAGCCCGGCCAGGAAGTCCCGCTTAGACTGCAACAGCCGCAGTCCCACCGTCACCGAGAATAGGAACAGTCCCGTATCCTGCCCCGTGGAGAGCAGGATGGCCGCCGGGACCGACCAGCACACCATGGTAATCGCATCTTGGCGCCGCCGCACCGGCCAGAGAACTGCAAATCCTATTAAGGCGGCCAGGTTCACCAGCAGCCAAGCCACCCGCGCTTGGTTGTAGCTAAGCGCCGTCAGCGGTTTGAGCAGCACTGCGTAAACAGGGAGGCGCCCGAAGGGGATGGGGTGCGCTCCGTTGCGCAATTCCAGTTCCTGCAAGCGGCCCCAATCGTACAAGTGACCGGTGCCGGCCAGCTTTGCCGCGGAGTAGAACTGGTTAAAGTCGGTGCCGCGCTCGAATAGGCTGAAGCCAATCCAAAGGCAGACGCAGGCCCCGATCAGGCAGGTAACACGCCACACAACACCATTATCCCGGCGCCCGCAGCGGTCCGGTATACTCTCCTTCGTTAACCCGTTCGAGCGTTGGCACGCCTGCCTGCGCCATCGCCCGTTGCAATCGCGATTCGAGAATGATGGACGCCGCCCCCGATCCCAGCAGCAGGCTCCAGACCAAAGCGCCTCTCCCCGCTATCGGCGGCGAAGGCAGCCGCAGATAGGTCAGCCACGCCAGCACCGCCAGGGCGCCGGTCCCTACGCACGCAATCCGCCTGGTATTCCACCACGGCACACCCGACGCAGCTAACCCTTGCGCCAGCAGCGCGAACGGCACAGCCACGAATAGGTCCACCAGGTAATGCTCGCCGAATCCCAGCGTCGCCAGTGCGGTGATCGCTAGCAGGGCGCCGGCCAGCACGCGCCACACTGCCGGCCACGGGCGCGAATTCCACAGAATCAACAACGCCATGGCGATGTGTACCGAGGGCATCGCGTTGCGCGGCGCATCTCCCACCGCCACCAGCCGGAAAGGAGGCAAACCTGCCGCTGGCGGTGAGTACGGAAACTGCGCGCCGAAAACGTGTACCGGCCCAACCGCGGGATAGAAGTTGTACAGCAGGAATCCGCCGGCGGCCGCCACGGCGAAGGCCGGCATGATGCTCGATATATGCCGGCGGGGGGTGCTGCGCTCCATGGCGAAAGCGATCGCCATCGCCAAAGGCAGCGCTTCATAGCCCAGATAGCACACCTGCCGGAGTGCGCCGAATCGGGCGAAAAGCTGTCCGGCAAGGAAGCTCGGTTGCCCGCCCAACTGTTCATCAAACGCATACAGATACAAATCGTATGTCATTGGGTGTGCGACACTTGTAACCGCCAGAGAGAATCCGGACAGAATCAGAAAAAGAGGAAACAGGGACGCCGTCAGGCAAGTGTCCAGGCTGGTTTGCCGTTGGCTTGGAGTGGCCCAGACGGCGGCCAAACCCAGGCTGCCCAAGCTTCCCAAACCGAGGAATGCAGGGTAAGCGCCTACCCACGGCACGCCCTGGACAAAACCGTAAATCGCTCCCAAGGCCGCGCCAAGCCACAGTGTGGCTGTCAGGCTGCGCACGCCCGGCCTGGCCCAAAGATAAATAGCTAGAGAACCTATAAATGCCGATGCTAGATATGTATACGTGGGGAGATGAAAGTGGAGCATCAGCCCCACGAGGAACACTAGGATAGCAAGGGAGGTAATCACCCTGCCGAGGAACCGAAGGGCCACTTACACCACATCGGCAGCCCGCGGGCAAAACCTTAGCGATCGTCTGCAGGACTACTGATCCGCGAGGTTACCTACCGCACGGTCAAGAAACTCGAAGAGGCCAACAGTATGCCCGCTACCAGAAGTGTATCGATAAGGACGTGCGTCCACGGGATCGCTTTCAGAAGCAGCATGGCCTTTCCACTCTTCGTTTCCATCTCGATATCGGGTGCATCGTATCCGACCACGCACTCGGCCGTACTTCCATTACGCATGGCGTTATCCTCCTCCCACAATTGGGGCCAACTTAACATCCGTATTGCGCAGCGTAGCTCCGGCGCGCAAGGGCGCCAGGCACATCCGGGCACTGCCCGGTTCGCACAGGTCGATGTTGTACAACGGTAGATCCCGCGCCTTCACCACATACCCGCCCGTTTGGATGCTCCAGGATTCGGCGTAGTCCGAAATCACGAACGGATTGTCACGGTACGCGCGCACCCGGAACTGCGCCGTCGAGGGCTCGTAGTTGGCATAGCTGAAACACCGGCCCACGCAAATGCGGTCCACCGCATGGGCCAAAGCCCAGATGCGGTTCTCCGGAGCGGTCAGCACGCTCACCACCCGCTGTCCCGGCGGCAGTTGCGCCACCAGCCGCTCCATCTGCGTTTCCGCCTGGTTGACGGCGCGCTCGTCGGTGTAAGATAGCCCGAAGAACAGGACTGCAACAGCCGCCATGGCGCCCACCAGTGGTTTTGGCAGCCGTACCGAAGCCACCAGCGCGCAGAACAGCACCGCGCCTGCCAGAGACATGCGCTCCGCCATCAAGTTAAGCCCGGAGCGGAACCCGGGCAGCAGTACCCGGCCGGGCAGCAGCACCACCGCGGCCGCGCTCAGCGCGCACAGTTGAAAACGGACATCCAGCACCGTGCGCTCAACCCCGCGCGCGGTCAGTACCCGCTGAAACCATAGCGTCCAGACTGCCAGCAGGGCCACCGCCAGCGCGATGTACTCCCTTCCGTAAATCCAAACCTGGTCCACTCCGGTCATGGCCATTAACTGGTTCATTCCCCAGCGCGTGGGAAACAACGCGCGCATCAGGAACCCTGCCAGCGCCATCGCGGCCAGCGAGCCGATCATCAGCAGCGCCCGGCGCCGCGGCCGAAGGGATTGCGCCACCCGGCCGTAAGCGAATATGCCCACCGCCCAAGCCACCGGCATGGGATGCGCTACGTAAGCGATCCCGGCTAGCGCCGCCGCGGCCGCCAGCGCCCACCGCTCCCTGCGACGCGCCAGCGCCAGAGCTCCGAAGCACAGGCCTAGCGAGATGTAGAAGTTGAACAAGCCCATCCGAAAGACCCAGCCATACGCCAACATCGCCAGGCAGGGCGCCAGTTGCCACGGCGCTTGGCGCGGCCGCGTGCGCGAGCTGGACCACACAAAGGCAAACGCTCCCCAGAAGAACACCAGCACCGCTACCGATACGGCAATGCGCTGGGCCGCCGCCGCGCCGAAAACGCGCAGCAAACCGCTCAACATCAAGTCGAAAAGAACGTTATTGGATTGCCGGACCAGCATCAGGCCCGGCGCTTGCCCGCGCTCGATCAATTGTGCGAGCCAGGCATTGTAGAGGTGGCTGGAAAGATCGCCGGCCTGGATCCGTACCTGCCAGAAACAAGGCACCAGCAACAGCACCGACAAGCCGATTCCCTGTAGGGCGGTCGTCCACGCCTGCAGCGGGTCTCCAGACCCGCGGGTTTTTTCCAGGATTTTCAAACCTTCTCCCTCCGCAGGCCGCGCATCTCCATTATCAATTCAAACCGCGTTGCAACGGAATTGGGCTTTTCTCCTATTTGCTGAATATTTTCCTCTGCAATTCCTTCTAAGCCCCCAGCCAGAGTTAAGTACTCAATGCGCGACGGCTCAATCTGCATGATCCGGCAGCAGGTGGCGTCCACCGCCACCGGGTCGTGCCCGGATACGATCACGCCCACCGCCTTGGGCCGCCCTTGGATCGGTCCGTTGCCGTCCATCCCCACAATCCCGTCCACAATCGCGAAATGCTTCGGAAACAGCGAGTGCAG